>JAPOOU010000048.1 GCA_026713245.1 Chloroflexota bacterium | reverse complement strand
GATTGGGGGCGCAGCAAGGACTACACCGCCATCGCCGTCCTCGACGCCAGCAATGGCAAAATGGTCGCCCTCGAACGCTTTAATCAGGTCGGCTGGGAACTCCAGCGCGACCGCCTGGTCAACATCGTCGACAAATGGCGCCCGCAAGTCGTCTGGGCCGAAGCCAACAGCATCGGCGAACCCAATATCGATGCCCTCGTCCGCCAGGGCTTGCCGATCCGCCGCTTCTACACCAGCGCCAAATCCAAGGCTCCCCTCATCGAATCTCTGTCCCTGGCCATCGAGCGCAACGACATCACCCTGCTCGACGATCCTGTCCTGCTGGGAGAACTGGCCGACTACCGCTTCGATCGCCTGAGCAACGGCAGCTATCGCTACGGCGCGCCCGCCGGGGGCCATGACGATACAGTCATCGCGACAGCCCTGGCCTGGTACGGCGCCCAACACAGCACCCGCGACATCATCGGCTTCGCCTGATCAACCATGCCATGCCCGCCAAAAAATCCCTACACCATTTTCAAGGACCCCGTAGGGGCGACCAATCTGGTCGCCCGCTTTCCGACATAGAGTGCTTGGAAATCCGCAATGAAAAGGACCGATGCAATGCTTCTTCACCAGTATCGGACGTGCCTTGTACGGGCCACCGACGGGCAGTGTCGACGGGCAGTGTCGGCGCGACCTGCGCGACCTCTGTGCTGCATACCCCCCACCCCCCTCCCCGTATACATACTGTATGTATACTGTTGCTCAAAAAGGGGGCAAAATGAGGGCATTTCCCCAGCATTCGAGGACACATTCCGCCTCACAAAGCGCTGGCGACTTTCAATCAACAGCCTGTCCAAATCCGTCCGCTCCTTTATCTTTATGGCAAGCATCCCCCGTGAGGCGGCAGACCGACGGGGTGCTCTGCGTTGGGCTGGGATCAAGTCAGCGTCTCAACGGAAACTGAGGCGTCGCCTCTACATTTACGTGCATTTATGTGACATCATTGGTCACGTCTTGCATGGTACCGCACTGATTCAACATGGACTCGGGAAGGGATCATGAGCAATCGCCGACGAACATGCGTGGCGGTCATCTTTGGCGGCCGCAGCGTCGAACATGATGTGTCCATCGTGACCGGGCACCAGATAATGGGAGCGTTTCCCAAAGACGAGTACGAGGTTGTTCCGGTCTATATCTCCCGCGACGGCGCCTGGTATACCGGCAACCCGCTGCTTGATCTGGATAGCTTCGCAAACAATGACTTGCTGAAAGTGGAGGGCGTCGCATCCTGCCTGCTATCGCCGGATACACGCCACCATGGCCTCATCGTGAATCCCCTGGCGGGCAGATTCAGCAAGAGCGCTGTAAAGCGCATTGATGTCGCTTTTCCCGCGCTGCACGGCACGCACGGCGAGGACGGCAGTCTACAGGGTTTGCTGGAGTTGGCGGACCTGCCCTATGTAGGATGCGCCACTCTGGGTTCAGCGCTGACCAATGACAAGGCCATGACCAAGACAGTGCTGCGTCAGGCTGGTGTCCCGGTTCTGGACGATATCGTATTCACTCGCGAAAGCTGGCTGAACCAACCCGGTCAAGTGCTTGATGAGATCCAGCAGAAGCTGGCATTGCCACTCTTTATCAAGCCCGCGACGCTGGGATCCAGTATCGGTATCAGCCGAGCGGAGTCCCTGCCCTTGCTGCGCGCCGGCATCGACATCGCCGCCAATTTCGACCGGCGTATCATGGTCGAGCCGGCGATCGCCGACGGCATCGAGATCAATTGTTCAGTCATTGGCTTCGGCGACGAATTTCAAGCTTCGACCTTGGAACAGCCTCTTTCTTGGGACGAATTCCTGTCTTATGAAGACAAATATCTTCGCGGGGATGAAGGCATGAAGAGCGCCGAGCGCATAATCCCGGCGCCGGTCAATGATGCGCTGACTAAACGCTTGCAGCAACTGAGCCTGCGCGCCTTCCAGGCTGTCGACGGTCGCGGCATAGCGCGCATTGATTTTCTGGTTAGGCCCGAACAGGACGAGCTCTATCTCAACGAAATAAACACCATGCCCGGTTCGCTCGCGCTTTATCTCTGGCGGGAAGAAGGCCTGTCGCCCAGCCAATTGGTCCAGAGCTTGGTGGGCCTGGCGCGCGAGGCGCACGCGGAAAAACGCCGCAACATTTATGACTATCAAACGAATCTCGTATCAGTCGCCAGCCAGCGCGGCATAAAAGGCAGCAAGGGCGTCAAGTCTTGACCCGGTTGGCTGGACAGCATTCAGAGCCAAAGCGCGCCAGGCGCGCTCCAGTCGTGATTTTGGCTTGCTGGCAATATGCTGTATGCTATGATTTAGGCGTTCGGGACAGCTAATTCGCTGACAAAATAATTGTGCCCTATACATCTGACGATCAACGACAGCCCTATCCGTCCGAAGTGGGCCGTTCGATTTGGGGTGGCGCTCCACTTCCGCCGATTCCTGAACGTGTTCTGGACGGAATCCCGGGATTTATCGCCTGGCTGGCCTTGCTGCTCTCAATCGCGAGCGCAGTGACCTTTCCACTAACCCTGATGCTGACGGCTGCATTTGTGGCCCTCTATTCCGCGCTCAGGTTCTTGTTCGCCGGCATCGCCAACAGCATCGGCAATCGCAAGGTCAAAACCTGGGAAGCGATCGACTGGTATCAAAAGTACCTGGAAATTGAGGACGAGGTTGGCGTCGCCTGGGATGACGTGCATCACCTCGTAATCATTCCCAATTACAAAGAATCACTCGAGGTTCTCAGTAGAACGCTCAACCAACTCCGGCAGCAACACAACGCAAAAACGCAAATCTCTATCATCCTGGCGATGGAAGGCGGCGAACCGAATAGCTATCGCAAAGCGCGCTTTCTGCAGCGTCATTACGCCGCTCACTTTGCCAATGTCTATTACACCGTCCATCCTCGCGGCTTGATCGGCGAAATGCAATGCAAGTCCGCCAATCTTTCTTGGGCGGTCAATTGGTACTTCGACAAGGTAATAGAGCCGGAAAACCTGGATATTGATAACATCGTCGTGACGACTATGGACGCCGACACCCGCTGGCACCCGAAGCACTTTGCGGCCCTCACCTATTTCTTCGCCGCAAGCAAGGACAGGCATCGCACCTTCTGGCAGGCGCCGATTCGCTATCACGGCAATATTTGGCAAGTCAACCCTTTGATGCGCATTATCAACACTTATGCCACAGCCTTCGAGATGGCCTACCTGGCGGCGCCCTGGTGGATGGCGATGCCGATGTCCTCCTATTCTCTCAGCTTGAAACTGCTCGAACAAAGCGGCAACTGGGATACGGACGTTATCGCCGATGAATGGCACATGTTGATCAAGGCATATTTTGCGACCCGCGGCAAAGTTTCTCTGCAGCACATTTTCCTGCCCTTCCTCGCGGATTCCACTACCGGCTCCAACATATTTCGTTCCGTTAAAAACCGTTATACACAGACACTGCGCCATGCCTGGGGGAGCAAAGAGGTCGGTTACATGATGGCCAGGCTAATTGAGAATCCACATGTTGTATCATTCAACTCATTAAAGCTGCTGCTCAGGATCGCTCATGATATTTTGCTGGCCGGCGCCGGCTGGATAATCCTGACGGTTGGATCGCAATTGCCCGTTCTGTTTCATCCCGAGATCGCGCCCGTACAGTTGGATACCTTGTTCGCCGCTTCCGACAAGCTGTCATATGTTGTTGATGGATTGTCCGGAAGCCATCCGGCCTGGATCCTTTTGGCGATTTCTGGCATCACCATGATCATCCTTGTCATCGTTTTTCAAATCCAGGACTATCGCATCCGGCCGCCGCGAGACAGTCCCTACACCTTCGTAGAAAGCCTGCAAGAGTTGTTGAGCATCCCGTTTATGCTGGTGCTGACACTGCTTGTTGTTGCGCTGCCTACGCTGGTGGCCCAAACACGTCTGCTATTGGGGATTCCGCTGCAATTCATTGTGACCGACAAGTCTGCCGAATGACAATTCAGGACGATTTCCCCTGGCAAGTCCTTCTACGCCTTTACGCTTGCATCGGCGTATGTGTCAAATATCGCCGATTAACCCTAGTCGGCAGCGAGCGAGTTTCCTATGATCCCCCCATCAGCGCGTCTCCATAACACAAGCGAAGCTAATCCAGCATGACATTTGAACGTGTGCAGAAAATCATGGCCCAAGCCGATATCGGATCGCGACGCAAATGCGAAGAGATTATCCGAGCAGGTCGGGTACGGGTAAACGGCAAGGTCATTGATCTCGGGGCTAAGGCGGATCCGCAAAAAGATGTCATCCTGGTGGATGGCGAACGCATCGGAGGCGCCTTTGATCCACTGTATATCGTCGTAAACAAGCCCAAAGGCGTGCTCTCGACAAACGAATCGCCACCTGACGACAGCCGTCCCAGTATTCGCGAACTTATAGACTTGCCCGGGCATCTCTTCACCATCGGGCGCCTTGACGCCGACAGCGAGGGTCTGATGATCTTGACCAACGACGGAAAACTGGCCAACAGAGTGTCGCATCCGCGTTTCGAACACACCAAGACTTACAAGGTCACGGTCAAGGGCAGAGTCCGGCGCGAAACGACGGAAAAATGGGAATCCGGGATCTGGCTGGACAATAGCCGTACCGCCGCCTGCTCGGTCAAGGTATTGGAAACCAACAGACGATCCAGCACTTTGCGAATCGTCATGGTCGAAGGACGCAAACGCCAGATCCGCAGGGTAGCCTCGGTCCTGGGCCATCCGGTGATTCGCTTGGTTCGCACGCACATCGGGCAGCTCGGATTGGGCACCTTGCGCAAGGGCGCCTGGTATCAACTGGACCAAACCGAAGTCGACGCGATGATGACCCCGGCCAGGGAACTGGCGGAAATCCGCCGCAAACGGCGCGAGCGCAAGCAGCGCAAGAATAGCTGATTCCCAACAAACTGCGCATGCCCGACGAATTGAGCATTGAGGAATACATAGCCCGCCAGCCAGAATATGACAAGCGCCGGCGAATTCTCCTTCCCGTGCTGAGGGCGGCAGTTCCCAGCTTTTGCAGGATCGAAGTCGAAGGGCTGGAGAACGTGCCCCGTCAGGGCAGCGCGTCGCTCATGATAAACCACATATCCTATCTGGATCCAATCGTCGTGACAGCCAGCATTCCCTTCCGCTACACGATCTCGCTCTCAAAAATCGAAAACTTCCGGATTCCAGTAGTCGGCTGGTTCCTGCGACAATGGGGACACTTCCCGATTCATCGCGGTGATTATGACCGCAAAGCGCTCATGCAAACGATCGCCCTGCTGCAAAGCGGGCAACTGCTGTTGATGGCGCCGGAAGGCACGCGCCACGCCGGGGGTTTGCAGCCGGGCAAGGACGGACTGGCCTACGTCGCGACCAAATCCGATGCCGTTATCGTTCCCACAGCCATTTGCGGCGCCGAAAACTGGAAATCGCGCATGAAGCGCCTCCGCCGCGCTTACGCAAAGGTGGTATTTGGAAGAGCATTCCGCTTTCGAACCGACGGGCAGAGACGCATTCCACGACAGGCGCTTTCGCAGATGATTCGCGAAGCCATGTATCAACTCGCCGCTACCATTCCCGACGAATATGCCCATCTGCGCGGACATTACGCCGAACTCGAAAAGTCCACAACCGATACCATCGATTTTATTTGAGGCTTCGTACTACGCGAACTCGCCGCGCGACGCTTGTAGCGCGCTTAGCGCCAACAACGCAGCCGTTTCATCCAGGCGCCTGAATCGATGGTCCTTTGTCATTCCCCGGGCATAGCGAAAATGCATCTGCTGCATGTAGACCATCCACCTGAAATGAGCCAAAGCCTGATAAAAGCGAATGTCTCCCACGTCACGGCCGCTGCCTTCGGCATATCTGGCGATGATCTGCTTCCTGGTGAGAAAACCGTAATCCCCGGTCGGCATCGGCGTCAACAGCAATAGATGCTCGGGATCGCCGGGCTCGGTCCAGTATGTCAATAATGTCGCCAAATCGAGCAAGGGATCGCCAAGCGTGCACATATCCCAATCCAGCAGCGCCGTCATCATGGATGGATCATCAGGGGCGAAGATGGTGTTGTCCAGCTTGTAATCATTATGCACCAAGGTAGGCGAAGGCGATTCCGGCATGTTTTCGACCAGCCAGGAATAGAGCTCCTCTACGACGGGACTGTCCGCAAGTTTTGCCGCGTTCCAGCGCCGATACCAGCCCTGCACTTGACGGCCGACAAAACCCGCCGGTTTGCCAAGTCCCGAAAGACCAATTGCGTCGTAATCGACAGCATGGAACGCGACCAGCGCATCCACCAGCGCTTCGCTCAGCATGCGCGCCGCATTTGGCATCGCGGCGAAGCTCGCTGGCATGGCGTGACGTACGACCACTCCCCGGCGTCGCTCCATGATGAGAAAAGGGGCGCCGATGACGCTTGGGTCTTCAACATACAGGTAGATTCGCGGCGCGTAGCGGAATACGGGATTCAGCACCGAAAGCACACGGAATTCGCGAGACATATCATGCGCTGTCGGCGCAAAATGACCAATCGGCGGCCGCCGGAGAACGTAGTCCCGCGTATCGCCGAAACTTAGTAAATAGGTCAGGTTTGCCATGCCGCCCGTGAACTGCCGAACCGTCATTGGTTGATCCGCGCCTTCCAGCTCACTGGCGAGAAACGCGGCGAGATTCGCTTCGTCAAATACTTCGTCTGGTCGCGGATCCTGCAAATCGTTCATCTGTTGAGAACACATGGCTTGCACTCTCGGCTTGTTGGGTCCGGAATCTATTGATATGGCTATTGGCGGTCCGCCTAAGTTTCGACTTGAGCTTGAGTTTAGCATATCCCGCCTTTGTCAGCGAAACCGGGCAATCGTGTCAAAATGGTCATGGCGCTGTGTGAGGCGCAATTCGTCCTCAAATGCTGGGAAGATGCCCTCATTTTGCCCCCTTTTTGGGTAACAGTATAGATACAGTATG
>JAPOOU010000049.1 GCA_026713245.1 Chloroflexota bacterium | reverse complement strand
TACTTGCTGCTGCCCCATTTGCGGGCCCGGTCCTTGACCGGGATTTCCGCCACGCGAACGCCCATCTGGCTGGCGAGCGCCGGAATAAAACGATGCAGCTCGCCGTATAACTGAACGCCCTTGGCAACGTCAAAGTGGTAGGCCTTTAATGTGCAGCCGTAATCATGCAAGCGGATGCCGGTTGCGCGCGAGATGAGCCGATTGGCGATCATGGACGGGATGCGCCGCAAGAAGAGCGGCTCTTTGCGATCTTGCCGCCAACCGCTGACGATATCGTAGCCTTCAGCAAATTTATCCAATATGCGCTGGATATCGCGCGGATCATTCTGCAAGTCGGCGTCGATTGTAATGACGATCTCGCCGCGCGCCGCGTCAAACCCGGCCGCCATGGCCGCAGTCTGCCCGAAGTTGCGGCGAAAATGGATAATGTGCCAGCGCGCGTCCTTTGCTTGCACGTCGTTTAACATGTCGTAAGTGCGGTCGCTGCTGCCGTCGTTGATTGCGACCACCTCGAAATCTCTTCCGATATCCTCCAGAGCGGCGGTCAGTTCTCGATACAAGCGATCAATATTGCCCTCTTCGTTGTATACAGGTATGACTACCGAGACGCCAAGCTCGGGACGGTTGATTTCTTCGGGCGCAATCGACATCGGGTTTCTCCAGCAGAACCAGCGGTTATTCTAGCATTCCGCCGGCTGGTATACCAGACAGGACAGCACGCTAGCATAATCGGCGCGGAATCTCGTACACGCGCGGTCTCAGCAAATCGTAGGTTGACCGTTGTTCTTGGCGTAGCGCGCGGGCGAGCAAAACTGTCGCTTATGCTCTATTCTGATAGAATGAACGAACACGCGAGCCTGGGCCTTGAAATGACGGACGACACGATCGAAGATCCCGAACGCAACGAAGACGGCGAGACAACCATTGCCGGGCGGGCACGGCGGCCGCCACGGGAGGAGACGATGACGTCCAACCTGGAGCCGGTGAGCGACCAGGCTGACGTGCCATTCTCGTTGCCGCACGTCTCCGAGCTCGAAGTGACGCCTCGCGATGCGCGCAAAGAAGCCGGCAAGCTGATCACCATGCCGGCCTTTGGCGGTATCAAACTTGATGAACAGGCCGCACCCACGATCGTTTCCCCGGCGAGCCAGGGACCGATTGAAACAGTCGCAGTTCGGCGCCTGGATTCGCCTGTTTCGGCGCGCCACCCCGGTGAAAGCGGAAATGCGATGCCCAAGACACGGGAAGCTTTCGCCAGGATGCGTCCGCCTGGCCATTTTCATGGCAAGCGAACCCGCCGGAAACGTATTCTCGGCTTGCCAATGGGCTGCTTCTGGGCGCTCACGGGGCTGTGCCTCACGTTTTGTGGTGGTCTGACTCTGCTGACGACCGTGGGCGCGATGATGGTTTTCCCGCAGGTCGAAGCCGAGTGGGCGGCGCGCATCGCCGAGGTCGACAGTTACCGCGGTTTTGAAAGCACTTTCATTTATGATCGCTACGGCAACAATCTGTATGAATCCTTCAGCGAGGGCAGACGGGTGCGCGTCAGTTATGATCGCATCCCCAGTTGGCTAATCCGGGCAACAATTGCGATTGAAGACGACACATTTTTTAGCAACATCGGTATCGATGTGGGCGCGACGGCGGTCGCGGCGTTGACCTATCTCGGCGCGTCCCCGGGCGAGGTCACGGCTGGCGGCAGCACCATCACGCAGCAGTTGGTGCGCAATGTTCTGTTCGATTTCGAAAAGCGCGCCACACGCAGCGTCGCGCGCAAGGCGGAAGAGATCGTGCTGGCGATCGTCCTGACCGGCGCCAAGAGCAAAGAAGACATCCTCGAGATGTACTTCAACGAGATCTATTACGGTAATTTGGCCTACGGCGCGCAAACCGCCGCCCAGACCTTTTTTGGCAAGGATGTCCAGGATTTGACGCTGGGCGAAGCGGCGATGCTGGCAGGTCTGCCGCAAGCGCCGGCCAGCCTTGACCCGCTCAATCCCGATCCGGCGGTGCAGGCGGCTGTTGGCACGCGCTGGCGCCAGGTGCTGGGAGAAATGGTGGAAGAAGGCTTTATCTCTCAGCAGCAGGTGAAAGAGGCCTTGAGTGAAGGTCTGTCCTTTGTGCCAGCCAATGTATCCTTGAACGCGCCTCATTTCACTGTCTATGCGCAGGGCGAGCTGGAGCGCCTGATGACCGGCCTGGGTTATAGCCCGGAAGACATCGCGCGCGGGGGCTTGCGCGTCTACACGACGCTTGACCAGCATGTCAATCAATTGGCGCAGCGGGCCGCCGCCAATCAAGTCAACCAGCTCTGGAACAAAAACGTCAGCAACGGCGCTGTGGTCGCTATCAAGCCGCAGACGGGCGAGATTATCGCCATGGTTGGCAGCATCGACTACCACAACGAGGCGATTGACGGCAGCGTCAACGTAAGTACTGCCTTCCGGCAGCCGGGCAGCACCATCAAGCCCTTCACCTATTCTGCGGCGATTGAGCGTGGTTTTTCGCCCGGCGATGTCTTGTGGGATACGCGAACGGAGATCTCGGTTCCCGGTTTGCCCTTGTACACGCCGCGCAACTTCGACAACGCCTTTCATGGTCCCATGATCATGCGTACCGCGCTGGCAAACAGTTACAACATCCCGGCGGTGCAAACGCTGCGTTCGGTCGGCGTGGACTACCTGCTGGACTTGTTGCGCCGCTTTGGCATAAGTACCTTAAGCGAAGACGCTTCACAATATGGCTTGTCCTTGACGCTTGGTGGCGGAGAAATCACGCTCATTGAGCTTACAAATGCCTTTGCCGTCTTTGCCAATCAAGGCGCCTATGTGCCGGTGACATCTATCTTGTGCGTCATCAACAGCGACGATGACATCCTCTATCAGTATGAAGACAGTTGTCCGGGTGGGCGCGTCACGGACGGGACGGTCAACCGAAAAACCCATGGCGCCTTGGTGCTCGATCCGCGCATCGCATACCTGTTTACGGACATGCTAGGCGACAATCAAGCGCGCAGCGCGGCAATGGGCGCGGGCAGCCCTTTGCGAACTGATGGCATATTTTCGGCGGTCAAGACCGGCACCACCGACGACGTTAAGGACAACTGGACTGTCGGCTATACGCGCAATGTCGCCGTCGGCGTCTGGGTGGGCAATAACGACGGCAGACCGATGGTAAATTCTTCCGGTTTGACAGGCGCTGCGCCGATCTGGAATGCCGTGCTAACGGGAATCTACGGCAATCAGAAGCTGCTGGGCGCCTTCGCGACTGGGGGGCAATTGCTGAACGACCAGCCGATCCCTCCAGCCGGTATCAGCCGGCGTCAGATATGCGATGTCCGACGCTTGACAGATCCCTCTACGCGCTGCCCGGCGACTGTCGAGGAATGGTTTCTCGAAGGACCGGCCGGGATACCCGACGAAAACGGCCTCCTGCGCTATCCACAGGCGCCTGCAGGGCGGACGCCCGTACCAGTGCAAGGATCGGTTCTTCATCGCGTGTCGCCGGGCATCTATCAGACTTTGGCCTTTCCTTTGCCGTCGGAAGTCGCGGCTACCATACGCTTTCAAGTAGGTCCCGGCGAGAAGCAGCCCTTGCCGCCGAGTTATTGCCGCGTGCCCGTGCAAGACGCGCAGGAAGCGATCGCGGCCGGGGCGCAGAATCTATGGTTCATTGATGGTCCTTCGACATCCCCGGGCGATGTTGTCGAGGCGGAACGATACGCCCGCGAATCTAACCTGGCCATGCTACCGACCATTGAATGCCTGCCCAGCTTTTATAGGCAGCGCCCGATTGGCAGCGTGGGCGCGGTTCTCCAGATTCTGCAGCCCGTCAACGGACAGAGCGTCAACCAGGCGCAGCCGATCATAGGTACGGCCCAATTCAACCGCGGCCAGGGCGAGTATTATCATATGTATATTCGGGGCGGGCATTTTGTCGATTGGACGCCTTTGGGCCAACGCCATCATCAGCCCGTGAGCAATGGACAGTTGGAGACGCTGCACGCCGATGCCCTGCAACCGGGGTCGTACATCCTGCGGCTCGCTTTGATTCGCGGGGGCGATATCGTTCAAATCGATGAAGTCATATTCTCGGTGGGATAGACGGTGCTTGCGCAAAACCGCATGAACTCAGGTATAGGCTTGCGATGGATGAAACCAGCAAAGATGTAGGCGCGCCGGCGTCGCTCCTGTCGCTGGAATCCCTGCGGCAGGCGCGGGATATGCCCTGGAAAGCGAGCAACGAGATCAGTCGCTGGCTGATCACGCCAATGGCATGGTGGCGGTTGCGCGGGCTGAGCAAAGGCGCCGGTTGGCGCTGCTATGGATTGCCGGTAATCCAGCGGCACCGCCAAAGCGAGATTCGCGTCGGTCAGCGGCTGGAGCTTCGTTCGAGCGCCGCCAGCAACCCGCTTGGTCCCAGTCGTCCCGTGATCATCAGCACCAGAAGGGCCGGCGCCAGGATTACGATAGGCGACGACTTTGGCATGACCGGCGGCTCCCTGGTCTGTGATCAGCGAATAAGCATTGGGGATCGCGTTTGGATTGGCGCAAACGCGATTATCAGCGATACCGATTTTCATCCCCTCGATCCCGAGGAGCGGCTCAGGCACCCACTGGCGGCAAATACGGCGCCGGTCACGATCGCAGACGATGTCTTTGTCGGCATGAACGCGCTCATTTTGAAAGGCGTTACGATCGGAGCAGGATCGGTGGTCGCCGCCGGGTGCGTCGTCGTCCGAGACGTGCCGCCGCGGAGCCTGGTCGCCGGCAACCCGGCGCGGGTGGTCCGCGGAGTGTAGTTTTCCCCGCTATATCACTGGTAAACAATCTCATAAGACAGGGCAATGGAATCGCCCAGCGCAATGATATCGCCATCATTGAGCGGGGATGGGCCGCCAATCCTTTTGCCCGCGATGCGCAATCCGTTGGTGCTGCCCAGGTCCTCTATGTGATAGTCTGCCTCTCGCCGCAATAGCCGCAGGTGATAGCGGCTGACCTGTGGATCTGCAATCACGATGTCATTGGCGCTGTCGCGGCCCAATGTGACAATCTCCTTTTCCAGTCGAAACATAGCATTCTCGATGGGCCCGCTCCTGATCACGATCCAATTGCCGGGCTCCTCGGGCATGATGCTGGTGTCTACGTCCGGCACGGGTTGGCGAGCTGGGGGCCGCGCGAGCGCTTGATCGACAGTCCTGCGGAACTCCCCAACAAAGTGATCCCAAAAATGGTTTTCGTCGGAAAAACTGCGGACGTCGAAGCGCTGGACATTGAGAAGACTAGGGTGCAAAAGCACATCGTCGTAGATGATGGCGAAGACCGGTATATTGCCGCCCAGGGCATAGGCGAATTCATAAGTCAGGAATACAGAGCCAGCCGCTTCGTCGGTCAGCAGGATGATGAGCGCGTCGGCATGCCGAATTGCGGCGTCCATTTCGACGTGCCAGACTTGCCCGGCAACCGGGCTGCGGTCACTCCAGGGCCGATATCCCTGCGCGCGCAAGATCCGGCGCAACTCCTCGGCGCGGGCCCGCGCCGACGGATCGTAAGACAGGTAAACATTCTTCATTGCGCTTCCTCGGCGGCCTGTCCGCAGCGAAAGGGTCGTGCTACCAGCCTTGCCGGACTAGATCTTGAGCGCATCCGTCATCACTTCGAGGACGCCGGGACCATCGCTGCGGCGCAATTCTTCCAATCCGGCCAGGACCTCGTCGTTGTGGGCGACGCGCTTGCCCCATGCGCCACAGCTGCGGGCGAATTCGGCGAAGTTGGGATTGACAAGTTGGGTCGCCCAGACCGGCAGCTTAACGCCCCGCTGTTCTTTGCTGATTTTACCGATCTCACTGTTGTTTAGCAGCACCAGCTTGATTGGCAGTCCGTACTGAACCGCGGTTGTCAGTTCCATGGCGTATTGCCCAAAACCGCCGTCGCCGGCGACTGCCCAGACAGGACGATCTACCGCGGCAACCGCCGCGCCGATGGCAGCCGGAAATGCGAAACCGATGCTGCCGAGGTAGCCGGACATCAAGCACTCTTGCCCGGGCCTGGTTTCGAAATAGCGTCCGAAGCTGTAGGTATTATTGCCGACATCTACCGAGATCACCGCGCCTTCCGGCACGATCTCGCTCATTTTCTGGAAAAGCAGCGTCGAGTTGACGCCATCGGCGTCGCTCTGCCGGGCGCGGGCTGCTTTTTCGTCGCGCCAGAGCTGCCAGCGCCCGGCGATTTCCCGCCGAACATAACTGCGATCAAAGCTGTAGCTGGCCTTGTCAAGGGCGTTGCTGATGGCCGCGCAGGTGATGCCGATGTCTCCCCAAAGCGGACTATCGACCGGATGGAACTTGCCCAGCGCCATGCGGTCGAAATCGACCTGAATGATCTTCTTGGTTTTGGAGATGCCGGTGTGGTTGCTGAATGAGGCGCCGAAGACGAGCAGGACATCGGCGCGCCCCATCATGGTGCTGCCGACGATTGTGCCGGACCGGCCAAGAACGCCGCATGCCAGCGGATGACTGTCGGGAATGAATCCCTTGGCCTTGAACGTGGTGATAACCGGCGCCTCGATTCTTTCCGCCAGCGCGATGACCTCGTCCCGGCAGGACTTGGCGCCGTGCCCCATGATGATGGTGACCAGGCGCGCGTCTTTGATCATTTGCACGGCATCGTCCAGTTCGGCCTGTGGCGGGGCGATCGCGCTCGCGCCGATTCGTCCTATGCGCGGCGTAGCAGGGCGGGGATCCAGCGCGGGCGCAAAGGCAACTTCGTCCGGAAAGATCAAGTGCGCGACGTCGCGATTGACCACGGCATGTTTGATCGCCAGCGCCATCAACTCGGAAGCGTTCGCGTTGGTCAGTACTGTCTGGCTCCAGTCGGCGACGCTGTTGAAGGCCGCGGAAAGATCAATCTCCTGGAAGGCGCCGGGTCCAAGCACTTGCGTCTGTACTTGACCGCTCAGCGCGATCACAGGCGCGCGATCGACTTTGGCGTCCCAGAGACCCGTCAACAGGTTCGTCGAGCCGGGTCCGGCAATGCCCAGGCACATGGCGGGCTTGCCGGTTAGCTTGGCATAGCCGCTGGCGGCGAAGGACGCAGCGCCCTCATGTCGCACACCAATGAAGCGCAGCTTGCCATTTTCTTCTTCACTCCTAATGGCGTCCGCCACTGCCAGGTTGGAATGGCCAACCATGCCGAAGCAAGCTTCAATCCCCCATTCGGTGGCGACTCGCATCATTTGATTGGAAATTGTCTCGGCGGCCGTATGCTCTTTCACCGCGACATATATGCCGTCGTCGCGTATTTCCAGGGGATAGGTCTCGACGCGATCATCATATCCGCCGGGCGGCGAGCCGTCTTGCGGCGCGTATTCGTAACCGTGCCACGGACAGCGCACATAGCCGTTTTCAATCAAGCCCTCGCCGAGGGGCCCGCCCTGATGAGGACAGTGGTTGTCCAGGGCGTAATACGTGCCCTCGAATTTCGCCAGGCAGATCGCCTTCACGCCCGCGGCTACACTTGTAACGCTGTTGTCATCCAGGGGATCTTTCGTCCCCACGCGATGCCATTTCCGCTCTTGCGCCATGATGTTCTCCAATGCGCTGAAATTCGTTGACGCTGTTTCCTACCCTCGCAATTTGATTATCACGTTCTGCGAGATTTATGGCAAGTTTCGGGCGGACCCGGGAAGGTCGGTCCGGGTCCGGGCGCATTTCAATATTTTGGCAGAATGAACAAACACTGTATCGAATTTCGTCATTAACTAGCTACTCTGACAGCATAATCACGAATAATATGACGATCGTATAAGGCTGGTCCGATACTCAATTTGTGGTGAGCAGAATGGACGCGAATACTCGTCCGACAGCAAGAATATAACGCCCAAACTACAACATAGAGACAAGCTATGTAAGGCTTGTCCGCTACTCCTGATGAACAGAAACCTAGGCGAGCCCTCCCCCGGATTTTTCGAGGACCCCTGGGCGCAAAGGGCGTCTCCCGCTGCCAAATCCCAATTCACTCGCGCGACCATATAGTCGCCCCTTTCTCCCGCCTTGTGATATCCTTTCCTTGCGCCGCCATCAAAAATCCGCGCCCGACATGCCTCAATCTGCCGCTCGCCGCTCGTCAAACCCGTTTCAAACCCTGCGC
>JAPOOU010000050.1 GCA_026713245.1 Chloroflexota bacterium | reverse complement strand
CTTCAATAGTTGAAATGCGTCTTTCGTGTTCGTTTATTTGTTCTGCCATGACGTGACCCTTGTTTTTCTTCAATGATTGCGTACAAAAGTCCTGCTAAGGTATCTAAAACTGACGCAGTTTCGTCAACGTTTATCCCCGCGCCCGCGCTCCGATTATGCCTCACATTTGGACAGAAGTCAACCATTACACAACGTTTCGCTAACCTGCATTTGCGGCTGTTCCTGGACAGATTGCGACGCTAACACGGTAGTTATAAGCGACGAAAACAGCCCCATCGTTTGATGGGGCTGTTCCTCTCAATGCGGAAGTCGACTTGCATTAGCCGCTCGATTCCTCGTCTTCCTCGTCCTCGTCCATCATGTCGTCATCTTCCAGCAGATCCCCCGTGAGAAGGTTCACGCCCGTTTCGATCTCGCCGGCGATAAGCATGGCGCTGACCTCCGCGGTCTTCTCCCAGACAGACATGTCGAGGTCGGATTGATTCGGCGGCGCCAGGCCAACGCCGTTCATGGCCGCGTCCAGCAAGAAGACGCCCCCGCCGGGGAATTCTTCCATATCCCCCGCCGCCAGCATCGCGGCCATCTGGTAGACGCCTTGATCGACCCGCTTGAGGGCGCTGGAGATGATGTATTCGGATCCGGGGGTTTCGCCCGCGCCGAAGCTGGTGACCCATTCATCTTTGTCCACGCCGATGACGTAAACGCCTTCTTGCGCGCCGGCCAGGATAGCGCCGGTACCGGTAGGTCCGCCGCCGCCGAAGAGTACCGAAGCGCCTTCGCCGATGAATTGCAGGGCCGCCGATGCGCCGCGGTCGGGCGCGATGAAGCTGTCGATGTAGGCGCCAAGGATCTTCAGATCGGGATCGACATAGCGCGCGCCTTGTTCATAACCGTTGCGGAAACGCTTGACCGGCGGTATGTCGATACCGTAGACGCCGGCGATGGTATTCGACCCCAACCACTCGGCGGTGTAGGCGGCCAATACGCCGGTCATGAAGCCGGATTGGTCTTCGCGGAATTGGATGCCAACATAGTTCTGGGGACCGTCAGCTACGAATTGGTCAACGCCCAGGAAGTATACGTCGGTATTGGCTTCGGCGGCCTGCCAGGTGGCGTCGGCGATCAGGAAGCCGACGGTGATGATGACCTCGAAGCCCTCGTCAACGCAGGTCTGGATATTGGCTTCGTAGTCGGTTTCAGCTTGTGTCTCGATGAACTTGTATTCCATGTCGTATTCGTCGGCGGCCAATTGCGCGCCTTCGTGCGCAGACTGATTGAATGTGCCGTCGTTGACGCGACCGAGATCGGTCACCAGGCACAGTGTCTCCGCCCCGTCATGCGCCAGGACTGCCGGCGCCAGCAAGACGGTAACGCAAACAAGAATAATCAAACGCTTCATATTGCTTCTCCTTTAAACGCTCGTTGCATTCAGTGAAACATCAGTTGCCGAATCATAAAGGGACCTGCTTCGTACAAGGGGCGAAGCAGGTCCCAAGTCAGATTAGAGGATAAAAATCCTCGCGGCGAGGACGAGCTTAGTCGTCGGCCTCTTCGTGGCCTTCGTCTTCTTCGTGGCCCTCGTCTTCCATCATGACTTCCATCAGATCGCCAGAAATCACGTCAACGCCGGTGTTGACCTCGCCGTTGATCATCAGTTGCGTTACATCGGCGACCACTTCAAAGAAGGCTTCGTCGATATCGGCGTCGTGCGGCTCGGCCAAACCGACGCCGTTCAGATTAACGTCCATCAGATATACGCCGCCGCCTGGGAAGCTGTCCATATCGGCTTCCGCGAGGGCAGCCACCATATCGTAGACGCCTTGATCGACGCGCTTCATCGCGCTGGAGATGATGTATTCGGATCCGGGAGTTTCGCCGCTGCCGAAGCTAGTGACCCATTCGTCTTGATCGACGCCGATGACGTAGATGCCTTGTTGCGCGGCCGCTAGAATGCCGCCGGTGCCCGTGGGACCGCCGGCGCCAAAGATGACCGACGCGCCCTCGCCGATGAATTGCTCGGCTGCCGATGCGCCGCGGTCGGGGGCGACGAAGTTATCGATATAGACGCCCAGCAGGTCGATATCCGGATTGATATAACGCGCGCCTTGTTCAAAGCCGTTGCGGAACTTCTTGACCGGCGGGATGTCGATGCCGTAGACGCCGGCGATGGTATCCGACCCGACCGAACCCGCCACCTGCGCCGCCAATACGCCCGCCAGGAAGCCGGATTGATCTTCGCGGAATTGAATGCCGACGTAATTCGGGGGACCATCCATCACGAACTGGTCGACGCCGAGAAAGTAAACATCCTCGTTGGTTTCGGCGGCGGCCCATGTGCTGTCCGCGATCAAGAAGCCGACCGTGACGATCACTTCAAAACCTTCATCAATGCAAGTCTGGATGTTGGCTTCGTAGTCCGTCTCGGCTTGCGTCTCGATGAACTTGTATTCCAGGTCATATTCGTCAGCGGCGCCGGTGGCGCCCTCGTGCGCGAACTGGTTAAAGGTACCGTCGTTGACGCGGCCCAAATCGGTGACGAGGCATAAGGTTTCGACGCCATCTTGCGCCAATGCCAGTGGGGCGATCGTAAGCAAAAGCAATGCCAAGCTGAGAACACCCATGAACGATTTCATTTGTTTTCTCCTGAATCGACTTATTGGGACGTTTGGTTGCCTGACTATACTTTACTATTTAGAAGCGTTGTTTTCAACGCCGCCCTGGTTCGGGAGCGCGGCAGCACGGTGAATGGGCCGGTTCGGTTTGAGTTGAAATACTCTTGGACAGTCCTTGACATGAGATCATTAACTCAAAACGGGAACGTATTCGCTGGGGCGGCCAGGCTGGCCGCCCGAATTGTCGTATATAAATTTCGGGCGACATGGTATGTCGCCCCTACATCTTGTCCTTGCGCTGTGTTTTGTATAACTAACTTGGATTTACTGAGATTCTGCTGAGAATGACGCCAGGGAAATATTATCGGCGTTTAGCACTGCCCTTGTGACGAGTCGCGCTGGAATCGGAGGCTTAATCGCCGAGAGCCAGCAGCGCCAGCGCCTCTTCCTTATGCGGTGCAGCGCTGATACGCGTTTCCTTCTCGCCGACCTGCGCCATACAATGCGTCGTCTCGGCGACCCAGCAGAGCCCGTCGTCGGAACCTTGACGATAGCGCCCTTCCAGCAGCTGCTGATAGCCGCGGGCGAATTCCCCGGCGTCGTGCGGCGAATCCCATTCTTGGTACAGTACCCATATCAGCTGATCATCAGTGTCGTTGGTGAATACGCGCATGCGGTCGCCGCCCCATCCAGTGGCGAGATCATCGGCCTGGAACTCGG
The DNA here is from genome assembly GCA_026713245.1 of Chloroflexota bacterium. Lineage (GTDB taxonomy): Bacteria > Chloroflexota > Anaerolineae > Aggregatilineales > Phototrophicaceae > UBA6055. Next base: position 30,285 of record JAPOOU010000050.1, on the reverse strand, counting down.
CGAGATAAACTTGCAAATGCTGGCGCAAGAAGAATTCGCCGACGGGTCCGTCATATGCCCTTTGCCATCCCGCGGCGATAATCTCGTCGTGATCAGGCATGTGGACAGGCACGGCGCCTTCCCCGGCCAGATAGCGTTGCGGATGGTAGATTTGTTCGGTCGTCTGCGGTGGATTGTCGCGAAGCGCCTGGTTGACGCCTTGCCAGCCGAGCGCAGCGACCACTTCGGCTATGAAGAGATAACCTTGCCGGTAGGGGAATTCTATCGCGTCGATGATAACGGGCGGTATTTCCGGTTCGGAATCCGGTTCCCGAAGCGCGGAATAAGCGCGAAAGACAGCCGCCGGGTCCGCGTCTTGCAGGCGGCGCAAGAAGTCGAGCATGATGTAATTGGCATCGCCTTCGAATAGGGCGTGTATTGCCAGGCGGCGATCGCGGTTGCCATCCTTATTGGCATCGACGATGATACGTTCCAGGTCGAAGTGCTGGTCTTGGAGGGCATGCACGATTTCGTGGGCATAAATCACCTGCTGAGGGATCGTCAAGGCGTCGAGGGCGCCATCTTCGGCGCGGACGACGATGTTGACACTGCCGTCGATGATATTGTAATAACCACCGATCCAGGTCAACCAGAAATCTCGCAGAGCAGCTTCCAGATCCAGCCCCGGTTGCGCGAGATCGAGAGCGCGCAAAAATACCTGATCCCTTCGGAGCTGCTCCGGTGGGTAGTCCTCCAGAAAACGACGCTTTAAGAAAGCCTCCAGTTCGCTGTGCGCGGGGAAGGTCAAAGGCGCTTCCGCCAACAGATCCAATTCGCGTCGTTCAATGACCTGCTGCTGAATTTCGAAGAGTTGCTCGCGCATGGCCTCGGTGACGACGTCTTGCGCGGAGGCAAATGTTACGCTGGTAAATAAGAGCAGCGCGATGAACAGTAGCTTGCGCATGGACTGTCCTCTGATAACAAAAGTTGACGAGCGATGAAATGAATGCTTAGTCTAGCGCGCCTGCGCGCTTTTGCGAAGGTTGCGAAGAGCAGGCGCTGTCGACATGCTATACTGGAATGAATGGGGGAAAATCAGGTGAAAGAATTGTCCGACGAAACAAAGCGAAGGCTGTGGCGGGACAACTACGCCATGTTGATGCCAGGCAACCCGAGCAAGGACGAAAAATCGCGGCTCAGCTTTTATATCGACTGGCTGGCGGAAACCAGGCGCAGTTGGTATCAGCCGGATCTGCAAGCCTATCGGGACTATCTGCTATTTGAACGGACACGCGTCGACAAAAAGGGGCTGCGCAAGTCCGCCGCTTTGTCGCCGCAAACTGCCCTGGCGCATTTGGCGACGATACGCGGACGCTATGCGGCGCTGACCCGCAGCAACGAGACGCGCGACCTGCTCTTTGAATTGGTCAATCCCGATGACAGCGAAGCCGAGCAGCGCGCCATGGTTGACGAGTTCTTCATCCGCATGATGAATGATGTACACCCGGCGGCCGCTCCGGTCAAATTGGTCGCCAAGCAGGACACTGCCGATAGTGAACATCTGCGCCTCAAGCCTTATCAGGTCAGCGCCTTGATTCAAGCGCCGGGCATCGCTAATCTGCGCGGGCTGCGCGATACGGCGCTCATGACCTTGATGGTTTGCACGGGGATACGCGCTGCGGAAGCGGCGGCGCTGCAAGTTGACGACCTGCGGCAGCATTTGGGCGGCGAACTTTCATTGCGTGTGCGCGAGGGCAAGGGCGCGAAGCAACGGCTCATCCCCTATGGCCCGCTCAATTGGTGCCTGATGTATGTTGATGCCTGGCTGGGGCGCGCCGAGATCAAGGTCGGGTTTGTCTTCCGCGGCATCCGGCGCGGCGGCAAAACCGTGCGTCCGACCGGCATCGGCGCCTGGACGGTCAACGATATCATGAATTGCCATGCCATCAGCATTGACGGCGCTTTACGCGCGGTCAAGCCGCATGATCTGCGCCGGACCTACGCGCGCAACGCCTACGTCTATGGCATGGATCTGGAGCGGATACGGCAAAACCTGGGGCATACCAGTTTGCAGACCACGCAGACTTATATCGGCGAATTGGACGGGCGCGATCGTCACCCGCCCAATATGTTCAGCCCGCCGCATGATCGGCATAGCCTGGCGCTGTTGACCAGTGCTGCGATCGGTTAAGAGGTTCATTATGCGGCTTGTTTTTTCGCTTGCCTTGTTGATGCTGAATCTCAGTTTCGCCTTTGCTCAAGACGTCTATGGACCAGTACACGACGGTATGCATCGCGCCTTGTGGAGCGATGACGGCGAACAGATTGCCACATGGGGATGGAGCCCCTATGTTTATGTCTGGCGAGACAGCGACGGCTTGCTCCTGTTGGAGTTGGATCACCGACCCATCATGAGCTTGGCCCCGGATTATTATTTCGTCGCTCAGGATGCCTTCGTATCCGATGTGCATTGGTCCGAAGACGGCGAGCTGATCCTGACGCGCGCCCATCCCCACCGCCGAGACAACTATGTCCATCAACAGGCTTGGTCGGCCGAGACCGGCGAATTGCTCTATTCTTACGTGACCAAGGCTTATCATCCACATGGATTGAACCGCAACCTTCACAAGGTCATCAAAGCCGACGCTCTCGTCTTCACATGGGCAGAAGAACGGCTCGCCTTGATCGATATCAATCCGGAATCCGAGTCCGTTGGCAAGGTCCTTACTGAGGCAGACTTCGGCGGCAAGACGATTGTGGACTTGAGATGGAGTGAAGACGCTTCGACAGCCTTGCTTAAGCTGCGCGACGATGGCAAGCGCTACTGCGATACCTGTCCGACATGGTACAAGCTGGTGGACACAGATTTCTCGTCCGAATCATTTGGCGCAACGCTCTGGCAAACGATGACGCCTACGGATGCGCAGGCTTATTTCTGGCACGACGCTGCCGATCCGCTTGCGATCTATAGCGAGAACAAGATTGAGCTATGGGATTTGAACCGCGCTTCGGCCGGATTTGGCGCTTCTCTTCTGCGCATTGATCTCGCATATAAATGGTTTCATTCTGTTCTCTTGAGCGAAGATAATCGGCGATTGATCGTCGTTGAGCAGAATAACATGGACTACGTCGAGGGAGCGCATCCGGACGCCAGTCCACGGTGTCATGACGAGAACTGTGAATATCATATTGGCATCTGGGATGTTGATCCGGGGTCAGCGCGCTTCGGCGAGCGGATAATCTACATCGTGCATCAATATCCGGACAATAATTTCCAAAATCGTGTGCAATTCAATTCAACAGGGGACCAACTGCATATAATGACTGTTGCCTTGATTTCGCGGGAGCCAACCTGGGAGTGGGAAGAGGAGCTAAGCGCTTTCGATCCTGCCAGCGGCGCGCAGGTCGAAGCGCGGAACATTGTGCCAGAGCCTGAGAAAACTTCAGAAGACGGCCGCGAGTTTCCCGATGTTGATCGTAGCAACATTCCCGAGGATTTCTTTCCAATCGCGGTCAATCCGGCGGGGACCAAGGTGATGACGATGAACTGCGAGGTTTTCCCGTGCCTTTATTTCATTTTTGACCTTGGGACTGGCAAATGGTTGCTGCCGATACTGCTTGGTTAGATTGCGCCTCTCGTTGTCAGCAGTGATGCAACTGCGTGATGTCTCGATTCAATTTGCCGCCGCCGCCTCGTCCGCGGGAACTTCGACTTCGATCGCTTGCTGGATCAACTGCCGGAAGTGCGGCTCCTGCAAGGCGCCGGGTTGCATGAAGATCAACTTGCCGGCTTTGAAGACCGCGATAGTGGGAATGCTGCGTATCTGGAAGAGCTGGCTGAGCGCCGGGTTGGCATCGGTATCGACTTTGACCACCCGAATCTGACCGGCGTATTCCGCGGCCAGCTTGTCCAGAATCGGCGCAACCATGCGGCAGGGACCGCACCATTCCGCCCAAAAATCCACCAAGACCGGCATCTCATGCGAGGCGAGGATGGCTTCTTTTTCGAAGCTGGCATCGGTTGCCGCCATCGGTTTGTCAAGAACCAGCGCCGTCTCCTGCGCTTGGTCAGCCTGTTCGTTCTCGGCTTCCGGCGGCGCGTCCGCAGCCAGGGCATCCCGCAGTTGTCCGATAAAATCGGGCAGGTCGCTGGCCCAGGGGCGCGAACGCCGCACCAGCGCTTCGCCGCGATACCAGACGATCAAAAGCGATTTGTTCTGATAGTCGAAGCGCCGCGCGATTTCGTTGCTGCTATCTGGATCCACTTGCGCGAAGAGGATGTCGTCTTCTTCATCGGCGGCTTTGGTAAATGCAGTCTTGAAATCGCTACGCAGCTTGTCGCCGCCGGTTGTGATTAGAATCAGCGCGGCCGACTCATTGGTCGCGGCGTTGAAGTTGGTGTCGGTTAGTGTGGTTAGTGGCATCTGTTTTCCTGACGAAGCGCTAGTTCAGGCACAATTGTAGTATAGGCTTTGCGCAAGCTCTACTCCTGAACGATTCTAAGATATTCGACCCGATTACGCATGTCTTCGCGCATATACGTTTGATGCATCCATTCAAGAAACCGGACCCAGATGCCGATTTCTCGACGGTCTTTGCGAGACCCAAAGACGATACCTGAATGAGCAGCGCCATTCGTTATGAGGTCGAAATAGTCGTCGTCCACTGTGCACAAAACACGGTCAAGTTCATCCGCCAATTGTAGATGATGCGCGTCAGGATAACCCTGTAGCCTCAGATCTCGAACCGTAATCGTGTCTATTCCTCTTTGATTAAGCTGTTCCGCAATCGCTACCGGCATTAACTCATCGAGGTAGTACCGGAGCCTGAGGTCTTCCATAGCCGGCATTGAAAAGCGCTTCAAAGTTTTCGTCTTGGCGTTTCATGTCCGCATCTATCGCCGCACTATTGCGCTCGTGGTAGTCGAGCGCGGCATTGACCTGTTCTAGGCTTAAGTCAAAATCCTCCGCGATCTCGTCGCGGCTGTACTCGAGTTGAACTGCTGTAACAATATCGGTAACGCGGATGCCCGTCCCGGCGATACAAGGTCTTCCACCGCGAAGGCCCGGCGTGCTAGTGATTCCCGGTGTCATGACTGGGTTCATTTCTCGTTACCTCCCGAACCTTGTACGGGATGTATAGACTAAAGTATACCTTTGCGCGCGGGCTATCACAATAGATCAAATCATTAGCCCGCGAGCCGCTCTATATACTCCAGGCTCTGGTGACGGAAATAGCTGTCATAAAGATTGGCATAGTGCCCGCCGGCCAACATCAGTTGATCGTGCGTGCCCGATTCGATGATCTCGCCCTGATCGAGCACGATGATACGGTCGGCATGCTGGATGGTAGACAAGCGATGCGCGATGACAATAGAGGTACGGTTGCCCATCAGCGTGTCCAAGCCCTCCTGGATCAGCGTTTCAGTCAGCGGATCGACGCTGGCGGTGGCTTCATCAAGGATGAAAATGGCGGGGTCTTGCAGCAGCACGCGCGCGATCGCCACCAGTTGCCGCTGGCCCATGGACAGGTTTCCGCCGCGTTCGCCGACTTGCGTGTCGAGCCCTTCTTGCAGGCTAACCAGCCAATCGCCGCGGCCCACTTTGTAGGCGATGTCGATGACATCTTGATCGCTGGCCTCGGGTTTGCCGTAGCGGATGTTTTCCATCACCGTGCCGTCAAATAGGAAGGGCGTCTGCGTCACAACGCCAAGTTGCGAGCGATAGCTCGACAAGTTGAAGTAGCGGATATCGCGTCCGTCGATGAGCAGATCGCCGCTCTGGTATTCGTAGAAGCGATTGATCAACTTTGCGATGCTCGACTTGCCCGAGCCGGTATGCCCGACCAGCGCCAGCGTCTCGCCCGGAGGAATCTTGAGACTGAAGCCTTGCAGCACCGGCTCGCCCGTGATGTAGTGGAAGTCCATGTCGACGAATTCGATCTCTCCCTTGACCGCGGGGACAAGGTCGTCCGCTTTCTGCTTGACCACTGCTTCCGCGTCGATCAAGGCGAAAACGCGCTCTCCCGCCGCCAAGCCCAACTGAAACTGGCTCCAGAACGACGAGATGCTCGTCAGCGGGAACCAAATCATGCCCATGCCCTGGATGAAAAGGAACCATTCGCCGGCGGTCAGCACGCCCTGCTGCGCCATGTTGATGCCAAACCAGACCACGGCCGCCACGCCAAGCCCCGCGATCGTCACCAGGATGGGGAAGATGCTGCCGAAGACGAAACCGTTGATCTTTTCGACCTCATACGATTCCTGATTGACCGTTTTGAACTCATCGTAGATCATTTGCTCGCGGCGGAAGGCTTTGGCCACGCCGATACCGCTGATCGACTCCTGGATATGCGCGTTGACCGTCGCCAGTTGCCGGCGCGAGTTGGTCACCGTCCGCCGCGCCACCGTACGAAATTTCAGCGCCGTATAGACGATGAATGGCATGATCGCCATCAGAACCCAGGTCATGTTCACGTTGACGGTGAACAAGTAGATGATCAGCAGCACGACCAGCAGCAGCCGGCTCATCAGGTTGATGCTAAGGCGCACCGTCTCGGAGAAGGCTTGCGTATCCGACAGCACGCGGCTGACCACCTTGCCGGTGGGATACTGGTCATAGAAGGACATATCGCGCTCGGTCACGGCGTTGAAGGCGTCTTCGCGCAGATCAAGGGTGACATCGCCGACTGCCTCCGCGGACAGCCATTGACGAACCATATTCGCCAGCCAGCCGGCGCTGGCCGCAACGCCCAGTATGATCGCTGTGCCGACTGGGTCGAATGTCTCGGGCGTGAATTGCAGTTGATCGAGCGCTTGAGAGACAACCACCGGCAAAATAAGGTCCATGACCGAGCTGAGGAAGACCACCAGCCCGACAACCAGCATCTTCCATATATGCGGCTTGAAGTAACCCAGGATTCGTTTGACAAGTTGCCAATCAGAGTATTGGCGATCGTATTCTTCGGCTTCGAGGCCGTCCATGATGAAGCCCATTACGCTCCTCCTCCTGCTGCCAGCTGCCCTACCGGCGTTTCCACCGCGCCATAGCGCGCGAAAATCCGCCGATAATGCTCGGAACTGCGCAGCAAATCTTCGTGCGAGCCATTGGCGATCGCCCTGCCGTTTTCCAGGACGATGATGCGGTCGGCCCAACGGATCTGCGACAAGCGATGAGTGATCAGAATGGTCGTCCGTCCCTCTTGCGCCCGCCGCATGGCTTTCTGAATCTCGTCTTCGGTGGCGCTGTCGATGGCGCTGGTCGAGTCATCAAGGATCAGGATGCTCGGCTGCCGCAGGAAGGCGCGCGCCAGCGCCAGCCTCTGGCGCTGTCCGCCGGACAGCATAACGCCCCGTTCGCCGATTTCACTCTCGTAGCCCTCATTGAACGACATGATAAATTCATGCGCCTGCGCTTCTCTGGCGGCGTCTTCGATCTGTTCTTGCGCCGCGTTTTCAACGCCAAAGGAGATATTCTCGGCGATCGAACGCGAGAAGAGGAAGATATCCTGCTCGATCTTGCCCATCTGCGAGCGCAGCCGATCAAGATTCCAGTCGCGCACATCGACGCCATCGATCATGACCCGCCCGTCATTGACATCATAGGTGCGGCTGACCAATTGCGTCAGCGTAGACTTGCCCGAGCCGGTCTGCCCGACAATTGCGACCGTCTGCCCCGGCTCCACCTTGAAGGAGACATTCTCCAGCACGGTAGAGCCGTGGAATTTGAAGGTCACGTTATCGAACTCGATCGCGCCTTCCACCGCCGCGCTGTGTCCGGCCAGATTCTCATCAATATCGGAGCGCTGCTCTATCAACTCAAGGATGCGGCGCGCGCCGGCGATGCCCAGCTGAATCATGCTGATGGAAAAGAGCGAAATGAAAACCGGGAACGAAAGCACTTGCATCAGTCCGGCTACCGCGATGATATCGCCGATGCTGAGGATGCCGCGCTCGTGCATATTCAGGCAGTGCAAGAAGAAGAAGCCGAAGGCGATGCCGAACATCAGCAGCGGCAGATAAGCGGCTTCAATCTTGCCCTGCTGCACGAAGAAATCGCGGAACTTCCAGGCGTTGCGCCTGAATTTCTTGCGCTCTTCGATTTCCTGCGCCGCCACCTTCACGATCTCGATGCCGCTGATCGTCTCTTCCAGGCGGGCGCTGAGCGTGCCATATTGCATGCGCTGCTGCATCATCACCGGTTCCAGCCGGCGCATGTAGCGGCGCACGACTATGACATAGGCGATGACGAAAACAATCGGCACCAGCAGCAATTCCAGATTGATAGCCGCGATATAAATCATCGGCACGGCAAAACCCAGCACCATGTCGAAAATGAACATGATGCCCGGGTGAACTACAAAATTGAGTTGGCGAACGTCGTCGGTGGCGCGCGCCATGACATCGCCCACACGCTGTTGGTCATGGAAGGTCTGGCTCTTGCCAAGAAGGCTGGCGTAGAGTTCGTGGCGCGAGTCGCGCTCGACCCGCGTCGACAAGATGACCATCGCCATCGAGCCCATGAGCGAAAACAGACCGTCCGATACCGACAAGATCAGCACGGCGAGGCTGACCGCGATCACCGCCCCGGCGTCCCCGCCATCGATGATTAGCTGCGCGCCCTGGCCAAACATCACTCGCGCCCCGGAAAAGGCGATGTAGGTCAAGGCGAAGCCCACTAGTCCGACGAAGAAATACAGCTTGTGCTCGAAGCAATGCGAGATGATCCAGCGAACGGCGCTTGAGCGATTGTACTCGCGCAAGCCTTCAACGGTGAACTCACTTTTATGAACCAATGTGAACTCCTGTGACATCTGCTGGCCAGAACAATAGTTCAAGGACCGACCATTATACACGAGTCTATCTCGCCTGGTAAGGGTAATGATGGCAAAGTCAAACAGCCGCTCGGCGGCAGCGAAAAGGCTTGCCGCGCAAACACGAAAAAATATTGGCTTTCTCGCCGAATGAGCGACGCGGTGTATAGAAAAAGAGCGCCGAAGGCAAGGGCTACACTGCTCCAGCGAGAGATATGCACTATAATCGCAAGGCGGTGGGCGGGCAAATCTCGCCTTCGGAGGGGCACGATGCCAGAGCGTTCATCCATACCAACAATCAAGGCGGGCGAAGGCGGACATCACTTCGTTATATACAGCGACAGTTGTTCGGGCCTGCCAGGGGCGCTCCACGAACAGAACTTTCGACGACTCAACGATCTGATAGCGGCTTTTGATCAAGCGCCGCAATTTATCTGTTTCCCCGGCGACGAGATCATGGGTTTGACGAATGATCGCGAAAGACTGCGCGATCTATGGTCTTACTTTTTTGAAACGGAATTGTCCTGGCTCGATCGCGATGCTGTGCCCATATATCACACCAGCGGCAATCACACGGTTTACGACCGCATGAGCGAGTCGGTTTTCCGCGAGACAATGGCGCATCAGCCACAAAATGGACCGCCCGATCAACGCGGCTTGTCTTATTTCGTGAGGCGCGGCGACCTGCTGATGATCTTTGTCAATACCTTGTGGTCAGGCACGGGCGGCGAAGGCACGGTGGAAACCGAATGGCTAGAAGCGACGCTGGCGCAAAACGCCGATGCCGGGCACAAACTGGTCTTCGGTCATCATCCGGTATGGACAGTGAATGGCTATGCCGGCGACTACCAACGCAATCTGGAGCGCGACAACGGCCGACGCTTCTGGGACGCGCTGACGCGGCACGGGGCGCTCGCTTATGTATGCAGCCATATCCTGGCCTTTGACGTGCAAGTTCACGGCGGTGTATTACAGATTTGCAGCGCGGGCGCGGGCACGGCGCATCGCATGCCTCCTGAAGATGAATATCTGCACTTCGTGCAGGCGGCGCTGGATAGTTTCGGTCTGCGTTATCAAGTGCTGGATCGCGCCGGACAAGTCCGGGAGCGGCTGTCCTGGCCCTGGCGCTTATCCTCGTCCCAATGCTGGGAGCCCTTCAGTCCCGTCGCGGCTCGGTCGCTGCCGGCGAACTGCCTCCAGCGGCTTGACAAGGCGCAGCTTATTGTTTGGGAGATCAGCGGGGAGCTGTCCGCGACGGCTGAGGGCGCTGCCCGGATGATCTTGCGCGCGGACGCGAAAGACGACGCTTTGCCCTGGTTTTGGCTAGGCGCCAGCGGCGTCGATAATCGCCTGACCGCGCTGCTCAGTCCCAGGGCGAATCGCAGTCCGCATCGCTGGACAGGACCGCCGCTGCCGAAGGAGGGGACATTCAGCATCCAATTCGCCTTGCACAGCGGCATGGGACCCGGCGGCTTGCTCTGGCGTTGGAGCGATGAAGACGTCTGGTCGAGTATGATCGGCGCTTCGGCTTGGGGCGCGGAGCGGGTTCCCTGGTCACATAACTGGCGCGTTGGCGATAATCTGCGCCTCCACTGGCACTGCCTGTCCTTTGAGCTGTCTAACCTGTTTAACTGAGGGCGCCCAGGCGTGTAAATGCTGGAGAGATCGCCGTTGTCAATTGCCGCCGAATCGGTCTATGATCGTAACTGCCTTGTGTAAACCTGCTGGAATCAATCATGCAAACGATACGCGCTGCCGTACGCGACGCCGTGAAGCTCTGCCGCCGCGTACAAGAACACTATCTGATCGCCAATACCAAGTCCACGGGCGATCATAAAGAGCCGGTCACCATCGCCGATTACGGCTCGCAAGCGATCATCTGCCGCGCGCTAATGAGGCATTTCCCGGACGATGGCGTCGTCTCCGAAGAGTCGGGCGAGCAGTTTCTGCAATTGCTTTCGGCTGAGCAGCGGTCGCAGGTGCTCGCGCTGCTCGAGGATGTGCTGGGTAGCGCCCTCAGCGAGCGGGACGTGGTCGACTGGCTGGAGCACGGCAAGGGAAGGGCGACAAAACGCACCTGGGTAATCGATCCCATTGACGGTACCAAAGGCTTCATCGCGCTGCGGCATTATGCCATCGCCTGCGGCGCCCTGGTGGACGGACAGGTAGCGGGCGGCATTGTCGCCGCGCCGGGCTATGCCGAAGGCGAGGGGGCCCTCTTCTATACGGAAAACGGCGCTACCTGGCGGGCGCCGATCGCTGCTGGCGGCGGCGAGCGCGTTAGCGTGTCCGCGCGGCGCGACGCCGGCGACTTCATCGCCGTGCAGAGTTACGAGCGGGCGCATGCCAGCAAATCGCGCATGGGACGCGCGCGGCAATTGGCCGGCTTGGGCGACGTGCGGATCCTGGAGTTGGACAGCATGGAAAAGTACGCGCTGGTCGCCTGTGGCGATGCCGATCTTTACATGCGCTTGCCGCGCGAGGGCAGCGCCTACCGGCACAAGATCTGGGATCATGTGGCGGGCGTGGGCCTGGTGCAGGGCGCGGGCGGCATGGTGACCGACCTGGACGGGAGCCCGCTCGACTTTTCACAAGGAGAGTCGCTGCCGAACCCGGGCATGATCGTCAGCAACGGGCAGCATCACGAGCGCGTGGTTGCGGCTGTGGGACAGGTGATGGCGGGCTAGGGCGCGATCACCCGCTCCCGCTTCTCGGCGATCAACGCGGCGTAGAGTTCAATCACCTCGTCCATGATGGCGTCCCAGGACTGCGTTTCGGCATAGGCGCGGGCCTGGGCGCCCATGGACGTCATGATGTCCCGGTTGCCGGCGATCTTGACGATGCCTTCCGTCAGCGCGCCGGAATCACCACTTTCGAATGTGTAACCGGTTTCGCCCTCAGTCACGATATCGCTGACCCCGCCAACACGCGAAGCGACAACCGGCAGTCCGGCAGCCATCGCTTCAATGACGACCAGGCCAAAGGTTTCCAGGCGCGATGGGAAGACAAAAATGTCGGCGCTGGCATAGGCTTGCGACAGTCTTTCGCCGCGCAAATATCCCATAAATGTGACGGGCAGGCCGGCGAAGGCGCCTTCCAGGGCCTGGCGCGCCGGTCCATCGCCGACCAAGACCAGCCGCGTTCGTGGCAGGCTCTCCAGCACGGGGCGTATATGCTCGATCTGCTTCTCGTCGGAAAGCCGTCCGACGTAGATCAGCACCGTTTCATCCGGGTTGCCGCGCGTCATCTCGGCGCGCATCGCCGGCGAGCGGAAGCCGGGGTGGAAGGTCTGGGCATCAACGCCGCGGCGCCACAAACCGACATTGCCGATGCCCAGCTTTTGCATTTGGCTTTGCACCAGTCTGGAAGGCGCCAGGCTGGAGTCCGACCAATTGAAGATAGTCTTGGTCAATTCGTCTATGATTGGCCGCGTAAAGCCAAGATCAAAAAGACCAATTCTGAATTGCTTGGCCAGTCGCGCATAGTCGAGATGAAAGGAGGTTACGGTCGGGATGCCCATCCACTTAAGCATGCCCATGGCCGGGATGCCGGTCATTACCGGGTGGAATAGATGTGCGACATCGGGATTGAAGGCTGCCAAATCGCGGAAGAGCGCAAGCGTGGCAAAACCGAGGCGCGCTTCGGGATAAAGTGGCAGGGACAGGCTGGGCAAACTTCGGATCGGCACGTCCTTGTAGCGCCGGCTGTCCCCATAGCGCGGCGCGATGATCAGCGCTTCGACGCCGCGCCTGGACAGGTGATCCAGCAGCAGGCAGGTCACTTTGACGATACCATCAACCTTGGGCAGGAAGGTCTCGGTTATGATGGCTACACGCATCGGAATCTCACTCGCGAATCTGCCCATAGTTGTACCATAACAGCGTGAAGAGGTCACCGTATGGATGCCATCCCGTTTGACGGGCGCTGATTTGGGAAGCCGTAGGTTCGTGATATAATGTCGTGGAACGCGGTAAGGCTGAGGCTCGAAAATGGCAATAGAACGCGTGGGTAGCTTCCCCCATCCCCATTTATTTACCGTCGAAGAATACCTCGCTTTTGAGGAAAGAAGCGAGTTTAAGCACGAGTTCATTGATGGCGTCATCTATGATTGGGGCGATCCATATCCGGATGCGCCCGTTCACCCCGACTATGTGCCGGGGCGCCCGATGCCGCATTTGTTCACTGTTGACGAGTATCTCGCCTTTGAAGCGGAGAGCGAGTTCAAGCATGAATTCATTGATGGAATCATTTACGACATGACCGGCGGAACGTTTCATCACAGCAAAATCAAGGTAAATGTTTTTCGCGCTCTGCTGCCGCAATTGGATGATACGCTATTTGAGATTCTAAACAGCGACATGAGCGTCAAGGTCGGCGAAAGCCGCTATGTCTACCCGGATGTGAGCGTGGTACGTGGCCAGCCGCAACTGGAGGACAACGATACCACTTTGCTCAATCCGGTTGTGGCGGTCGAAGTGACATCGCCGGCGTCCTTCGATTATGACCGCGTCGAAAAGCGCGCCTTCTATCGCGCGATTGCGTCCTTGCAGGCCTATCTCGTTATTGACCAGCATCGCGTCCATGTCGATTTGTACACGCGCCGCGAGGACGGTTGGCTCCAGCAGACTTTCGACGGCATGGAAGACATCGCGCGCCTGCAAGGCTTGGGCTGCGACTTGGCGCTGGCGGCGATCTATCGCGCCATCAGCTTCCCTTAACGCAAAATAGAACACCATGACCGCAGACGCGACACCACGACAACGCGCCATCGACAGAATCAGATCATCTGACGATCGCTCGCCCATGGAGAACTTGCCTTATTGGGCGCGGGCGACCAATCCTATAGTGCGGCGTCATTTGGGTTTATACTGGCGCACCTTGCCGCCGGAGTTCGAGCCTATCATTTATATCTGCGGCTTCTGGCTATCCGCGCTGCTGCTGGGCATCTTCTTCCCCTTCATCACGGACCTGGCGACCACGGTGATCGTGGTATCTGTGCTGGTCATTCCGGTGGGCATGATTTTCTACCTGCGCGCGCTCTTTTCCGTGGCTGCCAATTCGGCCTCGGCCATGGCCGATGAAATCCGCAACAACACGATGCAGCTATTGATGTCGACGCCGATGTCGCTGGATCAGATCTTTTTGGGCAAGGTGGCCGCTTCGCTCTGGCGCAAGATGGACGACTTGATCCTGATCGTGCAAGGCGCGGCGATATTTGGCCCGCCGCTGATCATCATGCATTACGCCGGCTTGTTCCCCTTGCGCGAATCGGGACCGGTCACATACTTGCTGATCATCGCCATGACGCTGGTGTCCATGCTGCGGCTGGTGCTGGAACCCTTGATGTTCGGCATGGTTGGCGTGGGCATTGGGGCATTTGTGCCCTTCCGCAGCATCGCCATGACTTCGTCGGTGGCTTTTGTCGCCTTCTATTTCCTGCTCATGATCATGCTGCAGCAATTGAATATCGACTTCCTGGCTGCGGCGCTGGACGCGGCAAAGGACGCGACGGAACTGACGCTTGATGTCGCCAATCTTCGGCTGGCGGTGGCGGTGGGGTCAACCGTGCTTGCCGAGTTGCTGATGCCGGTGCTGATTCCGCTTGCGTTGATTCGGCTGGTGATAGGCTTGCTAACGCGGCAGTTGCGGGCGGGTTAGAGGCTGTGCTCCTTTGAAAGGCGCCGGTTACTCTCCACGATTGCGACGATCTTGAACGTAAACGATCGAAATTGCCAATACATCAGCCGCTATCAGGACAAGACCCTCAACACTCGAACCTGACAAAATCACCGCCGTACCGCAAATGATCATGGAGACTGCTAAGACAAAGCCAAGCCACATCCCCAGTTTTTCTTGCTGAATTGAAGCATCTAACACGCGCTCTTCCAAAGCCATCCTGCGTTGTCCTCACTGGACAGACTCGTCTACAATGATTCGTTGCACCTCTTGATCGTACTGTGCCAGCACACTCGGCGGCGGTATGGGACCAGAAAAATGCCCGATATACGACATCTCGCTGGCATATTGAGTCAACTCTTCGCGTTGTGCTGCGGGAAGGTCTTCAAGAAATTTCGGTAATTCGGGAAGGTCCGACGGAGGATTATCATTGCCAGGCGAATCAGACATCGGGGCGTCCGCGCCGCTCACTCACTGTCTCTTTCTTTGCGCTTTTTCTCATACTCGCCAATTGCCCACCAAAGGTCTTCTCCCACCGCTTCCCAATCGGCACGCATAGCGTCTGCATCTGATCGTTCTAGGATCTGCTTTTCCAGATAGCGTCGGTGAGAACCAGTAAAATCCATCAAGCTGGCAAAACCGCTCAATAGCGGATACTTCGGCAGATAGAATGAGTTGGCGATCTTACGTCTGTCGTATGCCATGTTTCCTCACCGAGTAGGAATATCGTGTAGCCTGTACTATATCGCTTATATCGTAAAACTTCTGGCTGTGTTCTGTCAACTGGGGCGCTGATTCGGCTGGTGATCGGCTTGCTCACGCGGCAGTTGCGGGCGAACTAAGCGTCAGGCACGTATTCATAAGCGCCGATGTCGCAGGCATCGCCTTGGGGACGGGCTACACCACGCTGGTCAGTTTCCATGCAGTAGGCGGGATGAGCGGCATCAATCGCCGCGCTTCCAATCACGAGTGAAAGATAAGCTGGCAAGCCTTCCGTCGGTTCAACCAGTTTGCCGAAGGAAGGGTTGCCTGAATTGTTGGCAAGACAAGAGCCATCCTGAATCAGATTGCCGATGTCCTGATTGAGAACGCCATGGCAATCGCCTCCACTATTCAGGGCGATGATGCTGTTGCGGAGATTAAGCCCGTCTCGTGAACCCATATTCATTGTAAACCCCCCGCCGCCGCTATCAGCTGAGTTCCTCGCTATGGTCACATGGGTGAGTGTGGTTGTTCCAGAATAAACGATCGCACCGCCAAAGCTGCGATAATAAGGATCTCTAGCTGAGTTGTGAGTGAATGTACTGTTACTGACCGTAAGCTCGCCAAAACTGGAGATCGCGCCGCCATTTTCCGCCGAATTGTCAGTGAACGCGCTGTTACTAATAGATAAGTTACCCAGACCAAAGATTGCGCCACCGCGATTTTCTGCTGAGTTGCCAGTAAAAGCGCTATCGATGACAGTTAATTCTCCTATATTGTGGATTATCGCACCGCCATTTTCTGCCGAATTGTCAGTGAATGCGCTGTTACTGATAGTAAGGTTACTCCAACTAGAGATTGCGCCCCCTTCGCCCGCTGTGGAGTTGCCGGTGAACGCGCTGTTACTGATAGTAAGGTTACTTTTAACCAGACTAGAGATTGCGCCCCCTTCGCCCATTGTGCCCCCTTTGCCCGCTGCGGAGTTGCCGGTGAACGCGCTATTGCCGATGGCAAGGTTACCCAGGTTGACGATGGCCCCTCCACATGGATAGTATGTCGTCC
Source organism: Chloroflexota bacterium (assembly GCA_026713245.1). Lineage (GTDB taxonomy): Bacteria > Chloroflexota > Anaerolineae > Aggregatilineales > Phototrophicaceae > UBA6055. Next base: position 14,055 of record JAPOOU010000050.1, on the reverse strand, counting down.
CTACCTCATTGCCTTTGCTGTTGAAGTACGGGCACTCATTTGCAGCTTTCCCATTTGTCACGGTCGTATTGTTGAGGCTTAGCGTTCCATCGTTTCCAATGTAAAAGATGCGATAGGCGCTGTCACCGCTGATGGTATATCCACCGCCCTCAATCGTGATTTCGGACGTGATTTGGGGAAGTTCCGCGTCGAGCGTAATGTTTCTCGTCAGACGAATAGTGTCCGCGCCATTGCCGGCAGGGCATGTCCCGACTGCTGAGTCCGTATTGGCGGCTCTGATGGCATCGGCAAGGGAGCAACTCGCAAAAACCGTAATATCATTGGCATAGACCGTCTGTGCCGAAATTGTCGTAAACATGACGCAAATGATGTTCAAAATGACAAGGTTCTTCATCATGTCGGTCTCTTTTTCGCATACTCGTACGACAGCAGATAGTTTATCAAGGTGGACAAGCAAGTCAAATATCCCGGTGCCCTCGGTGGTAAAAACTACTCCTTCACCGCGCCCAGCGTCCAACTTTAAGATGAGCTATCCGGTTCAGCCTCATCTGCTCGATCACTAAGCGCGGGCGCGACCGCTGGTCGCTTGAGCGATGCGCGCTTTTCTCGCAGTTCTTGTCGCGAACGGCGATGGCTGTACACATAAACACCAGCGACGGTCGCAGCTGTACCGCCAACCACCGCAACTCCCGCTAGAGCAACACCAACAGCAATCGCGTAAATGCCCATGGCGATGATTGCCATGCTGAGCATGAAACCCAAATAGGTGCCGCGGCGGTCTCGCTGAATCGCCGCCTCTAGCCCAAGTCTTTCCAACTCGAATCTGTGGCGCTGCTGTTCTTCTGCCAGCGTGAGTATGCGGTCGGCGCTACCGGACTGATATTTTTCGTATCCAGCGACGATTCTTGGGTGCGCGATTGGCCCAGTGTACTGTTCACGATAAAACAACAGGTGTTGAATCAGGGCGGGGCGTATTTCTTCAGGTATGTGTTGGATTAAGTTCGATGGTATTGGACTGTCTTCATCCGCTTCGCTATTTTCTCTGGATTCGTCGCCTGAGAGCGACTCTACTTCTGGATCGCCTGCGGGACTCATTCATTTGTTCTTACGAGCGACTCACGGTACTGTCCGATAGCGGCGGCGATGTCATCACCCACCGCTAGCCAATCCGAGCGCAGGGCATCAGCATCTGCCTGTTCGTCTGTTTCAGCGTAATTCGCCATATTCAGCAAACCGCAGACATCAATTAAGCTGCCTATCCCCGTCCAAAATGTTGGCGTCGGGAACAGGTGTAGACGGCTCTGACTGAGATCGTATTTTTTCACGCTGCTCCTCGCTTCTGATAAAGGGCTAAGCGAATGATAAGCTCATTTTAGTGGATTTCCCTCGAAATGTAAATCTCACCCCTTCACCGCGCCCAGCGTCAGTCCCCGTATAAAATAGCGATGGAAGGAGACAAAAATAATCAACGTCGCCAGCGAGCCGACAGCCGCCGCTTCACTCCAGCCACACCGGATTCGTCCAGGCCCGCCGGCCGTATTCATCTCGTACAGTCACCCGCAGCCAAGGCGTCTCGAACTCGCTGATATCAAAGTCGGCGCTGGTCAGCCCCTGGCCCACTGCCTGTAAGGCCATCGGTCCCGTTCCCGTAGCCAGGATTTGCACCGCCGGCGAACACTCGATGACAAGTCTATCGCGAGCGGTCACTTCGACATGGTGCAGCGCCGGTCCCCGACTCGAATAGTAATGCCCGGCTTTGAGCGCTTGAAGGAGCGCGTCCGGCGACAGCGACGCCGATTTGACATGCACCCAGCCGCGCAGAAAATCGTCGCGGCTCGGGCGCATGTGACTGTCGTCGACCGCGATAGCGCCGATGCGCTGTTCGCGAGCCAGCAGCATGTCGATAAAGTGCCAACTGTCGCCGCGGTCATTGTAGCGATCGGCATTGGCGTTGAAACACTCGACGGCGTCCACCGGTCCCAGGGTCTCGATGTCTTCTACGGTCAAGGTGTACCAATTGGGATGCGCGGCAGCCAGGAAAGCGCCGGCTTGGCGCGCCCTGCTGACGACATCGGCGGCGCTTTCTTCCTCGCGATAAGGCGCGAAATCCAGCGGCAAGCCAAGCGCCAGCAGATGCCAGATGTCGCCGGAGGCGAGGGTGCCGTGATGCAGCTCCGCGCCGATGAGCGTGGTGAAATCGTCGCTGCGAAATTCGCGCGTATCCGTTATCGGAAAATCATAATGTTCCAGGAAATGATCGGTGATAGCGACGAAGTCATAGCCGTTTTGTTGATATTGACGGACGACTTCGGCCGGGCGCCAGTCGCCATCGGAGTTAGTGGAATGACCGTGGAGATTGCCACGGTAGAAGCGCCCGGGCTGTGCGAAGGGCAGGCAATCAGCGGTGAAGTTCATCCCTTGTCCCTCGTTTCCGCAAATGCGGATTCCATGCGCCGAGATTATAGACTGTCGCGCATGGCCAAACATTGCTTGCTTGATCAGCGCGTTTTCCGCGCCTGCCCATACCGTGTGCTGCGTCGCCTGGGTATCGTCTCATATGGTGACAGCTTGTATCCCCTGCTCGGGTACTCTAGCGCACCGTCTTCGCTTGTGCAAAGATCGGCGGAAAAGGGAAGGTCAAGCGAATCTGGCGCGCCCGACCTCCGCTTTTCCATTCCCCCCAAATAACCAGACGATCCGAGATATCTAGGATTGCTCAGAACAGCCGCTTCACAGCGCAAGGCAGCGCCATGCGCCCGCCGGCCGTCCATTTATGCAGTGTAAAAGCGAATCTGCGAGACCCTGGAGAAAGTAGGCGTCGCGTAGGTGGAAGCGTCCGTTTCCGCCGCGGGGAGGCGGGAAGCGCGGCTTAGCCCTTCACCGCGCCTAGGGTCAGGCCGCGGATGAAACAACTATGGATTTGGACCTGTTGATTGAACAAGCTAGAAAATTGCCGAAGCGTAAAATAGGCACTAATCCTAGTCGGGCTGATTCTCCATAAGCCTTGCAGACGTCAAAGCTCAGTCATCGCGAGTACGGCGATCAACGATATATGCAGTTGATATCGCTATCGCATCAGCCGCAATCAAAGCAAGGCCTTCAGCGTTATACCCCGCCAATATCACTAACGTACCGCAGACGATTAAGGAAAATGCCAAGGCAAAACCAAGCCACATACCGCGTCTTTCTCGCTGAATGGAGGCGTCTATCACTTTCACTTCAGAGGTTCGTCTATGTTGACCGTGCTGGGCGAATTCATCTACGATGATTCTCTGCACTTCCGGACTGTATGCAGCCAGCATACTTGGCGGGGGCATGAGTCCAGTGGTTTGCTCAACATGAATGATTTCTCTGAAATACTGGAATAGCTCTTCGCGTTGGTCTTCGGGAAGGTCTTGTATTGCATCCGGTGGCTTTGGAATTGGAGGTAGTCCGGTCTGGTTTACTGGTGACTGGGTCTCGAAATTCTTGTCGTCAGCCACTCAAGTGTTCCTCTTTGACGATTTTTCTTGTTGCCGAATTGCCCACCAGAGACTTGCTCCAACAGCCTCCCAATCTGCTCGCATAGATTCGGCGTCAGAACGCTTAAGTATCTGCTTTGTATAGTAGCGTGTCTGAGAACCGGTAAAGTCTAGGAGACCGGACACGCCACTCAAGAAAGGTCGCTTGGGCAAATGGAACGAATTGGCGATCTTTCGTTCGTCATATGCCATTACTTACTCCTTTTGAACACTATCTATAACGTATACTGATTGTAGTGAGCTTACCATTCAACTGTCAATAAAAGTCTAACGGTTTTCATATCTGGGAAGATAATGTCCCTGCTCGTTGCCATGCAGAACAATATTGAAAGCCCTCGTCACCCCTTCACCGCGCCCAGCGTCAAGCCGCGGATGAAGTAGCGCTGGAGGAAGATGAAAATGAAGAGCGTCGGCAGCGAGCCGATCAAGCTGGCCGCCGCTTGCCCGCCCCAATCGACCGTGTATTGTCCGGTCAGGTTGAGGATGCCGACCATGATGGTGCGGCTGTCGGCTTTCTGCGTCAAGATGAAAGGCCAGAGGAAGTCATTCCAGATCCAGGTGAATTGCAGGGTGGCCAGCACCGCCAGCGCCGGCAACGTCAGCGGCAGCATGATGCGGAAGAAAATCTTGTATTCGTTGGCGCCGTCGATCAGTGCCGCTTCGCGCAGGGCGTTGGGCACGATCTGAAAAAAGTTGCGCATGACCAAGGTGCAAATGGGGATGCCAAAGGCGGTATGAATGATGATGACGGCCCAGATAGTGTCGTAAAGACCAATGTCATTCATCAGGCGGAAGACCGGGATTAGCGCGATCTGCGGCGGCAGGAACATGCCCGCCACGATAAAGATGAAGAGCAGACCGTCGCCTCTGAAATTGTATTTGCCCAGTCCATAACCGGCCAGTGTGCCCAGCGCGATAGAGAAAAAGGAAGCGGGGATCGTCAACAGGAGGGAATTACCCAGGTACAAACCGAGATTGCCTTGTTCCGGATCCATAACCCGCGCGAAGTTTTCCCCCGCCAGATTGGTCGGCGGCGTCCAGTATCCGCCGGCCGAGACCTCCGCCTGCGATTTAAATGCGGTGACAATTGCGCCATAGACCGGGGTCATGAAAAGGATCAACAGAATCGTTAGCGTGAAGTAGAGCAGGGCGAAACCAAGCGTCTTGGTCCAATTATTGCGTGGCGTTGGCTCCCCTTGCCGCGTGCGTGGAGGGAGGGGCCGGGGGATGGCGGGCAGCTGCCTAGTCATAGAGCTCCTCCGCTTTGGAGGTTTGGCGGAAATAAAGCGCGATGATCACCAGCGTCATGAGGAAGAGCACGACAGCGGCGGAGCTGCCATAGCCCATTTTATATTTGCTAAATGATTCTTTATACATGAAGACTGCAAGCGTATCGGAGCGGTTGAAAGGCCCGCCTTTGGTCATGACCCAGATGACCTCAAAGCTCTTCAGGGAGTTGATGGCAGTCAGCGCCAGGACAACCACAGTCGCCGGACGCAGCATGGGGATGACGACTTTGCGCAGCGTCTGCCAATAGTTGGCGCCATCGACTTTGGCCGCTTCGATCAGGGGCGTTGGCACCGAGGTCAAGCCGGCCAGGAAGATGACCATTGTCAAGCCGGTTTGCTGCCAAGTCCAGGCGACAAAGACAGCATAGAGCGCGGTTTCCGGTCTCGCTAGCCAGGCGACGGCGAGATCTTCGAGCCCGATAGCGCGCAGGACAATGTTCACGATGCCCAGGCTGGGATTGTAAAGCCAGACCCAGATGATGCCGATGATGATCGGCGACAGGCAGATGGGCAAGTAAAAGAGCGATTTGTAGATTGTGTTGAGGCGGCTTTTGCCCTGCAATGCCAGCGCCAAAGCCAAGCCAAGCAGGGTCGGTACGGTCATGGCCAGCACCAGCCAGATCGCCGTATTCTTAATGGCGTTGCCAAAGAGGCGGTCGGTGAATATCTTCTCGAAATTGCTAAGACCGACGAAATTGAATTCTACGCTGTACCCGCCCCAGTCGGTAAAGGAATAGTAAAGCGAGTTCAGCGTGGGCAGGATGACAAAAATGAAGTAAACGAGCAAGGGGAAGAGCAGGAAACTCGCGGGTATTATCCATCCATGACGCCGTTGCATGGCACTTCCACGCGCTTCACAGACAGGGAAGAGAGGCGACCTGGCCCCGAAAACATTTGGACTCGCAGGGGCGGCTCATCGAGCCGCCCGGTTTTGAGATTCTACATTGGGTTGGCCAGGGGCCAACCCAATGTCCTTACCGCGAACGACGTTACTTATCCGCCCATTGCGGCGGCAAATTCAGCGGCGGCGGCTTCTTGCACCCGCCCCAGCATGGCTTCATAATCTCCCGGATTGGCCATGAACTCCTGGAAGGAATCCAGGCCGATTTGGGCAACGGCCGGCAGGGTCGCCAGGTCGTAATTGAAAGCGAAAGCGGGATCGGCGGCGATTTCGGCAGCGATGCGGGCGACCACATCATTGTAGTTGCTGGTATCGACCGCAAGGCTCGGCGCCAGATTGCCGGCGCCCAAGGCGAACTTCAACTGGATATCCGGATCGGTCAGATGTACCAGGAACGCTTTGGCGGCATCGGGATTGGCGGCGCCGGCCGAGACGACAAACGTATCGATAGGACCGAGCGATGCGCGTGGGATATCCTCGTCAATGGTGGGGAAAGAGAAGTAATCAAAATCTTCACCGGCCACCATATCGTTGCCGGCGTAGAGACCGCCGATCCAGGTGCCCATGAGGGTCATGGCGGCCTCGCCATTGGCGACTTGGTTGGCGGCTTCGTCCCAGTCGTAGGCGTTGGCGTCCGGGACAAAATAGCCGGCGTCTACCAATTCTTTCCACAAGCTGTAAGCGCGGAGGACCTCGGGGTCGGTATAGGAGGCGTTTCCGCTCATCAGTTCGTTGCGATAGTCGTTGCCGGCGCTGCGCAGCAAGATCATATCAAACCAGAATTGCCCGGGCCAGCGATTGATCGAACCCAGGGCAAAAGCGGGAATGTCCGCCATCTTGAACTTCTCGGCGACATCGACCATCTCGTCCCAGGTGGTAGGGACCATGGCGCCGACCTCTTCAAAGAGCGCCGTGTTGTAGAACATGCCAACCCAATGCAAGGTCAAGGGAACCGCGTAAATATCACCGTTGTAGGTCAATGCGTTGTCGATGATCGCACCCGGGAATTGCGAACCGAGGTCGTTGCCTTCCCAGGTGTCGTTTATGGGCTGCAGGCGCTCGCCATCGACGATGGATTGGATGAGGGCGCCTGCCCAGTAGCTGAAGGTATCGGGCGGGTTGTTGCCAGCCAGTTGCACCAGGATTGATGTCTTGAATTGCTCGTGATCGACCGGGCTGGCCGCATGCATCAAGCCGGGATTGGCGGCGATAAACTCATCAACGATTTCATCGATGTATTCGCCACCAAAGCCACCGAAGTAATGGGAAACGGTGAAATCACCCATAAGGTCATCTTGTGCCAGGGCGGGCGTGACAAGCAAAGCTGCCACAAGAATAAAAAGTAAAGCGCTAAGCAAGCGTTTGTTCAACATGTCCTGTTCTCCGTCATGATTTGTCATTTGCAGAAAAGCATGTGCGGATCCATCTTGCCATCCTCACCTCCTCAAATACTACGCGAACGCGACCATCGCTTGCAAGTAAGCCGCGTCAAACAAGCCGTATGTTGCTAAAAATACAACAGTGTTTTATAATTGTCAACTAAAGAGAGGCAAATATAGACATGCGCAACGCATGTTGCGTATTATGCAACTAATGTTGCAACTATTGAGATAACGTTCATGGCAGAGATTCAATCGCTGGCGAAGGGCTTGAAAATCCTGAACTTGCTGGAGCATTCGCGCAACGGCATGGGCACGATCGAGGTCGCCACGCAACTCGAGATCGACAAGAGCAGCGCGTCGCGCCTCTTGCATACGCTGGCGAAATACGGCTTCGTCGAGCAAGACCAGCTCACCGCGCGCTATTTGCTTGGACCGCAATTGGTCACGCTGGGGCAGCATTTGTTAAACCGCATTACCTTGAGAGACCATGCGCGTCCCTACCTGCACGAATTGGTGGATAAGACCGGCGAATGCGCGCATCTGGCGATTCTGGCGCAGCGGCAGGCGCTATATATCGACCAGGTGGAGTCAACGGCTGCCTTACGTGTGGAATCGGAGATTGGCACGCTTTCTCCCTTGTATTGCACGGCGCTGGGGAAAATCCTGTTGGCATGCGGCGACAGCCGCATCCCTGACGAGTTGACGCCATTCACGCACCGCACGGTCACCGATCGCTCGACCCTGGAGGCGCAGTTGGCGCAGACCAGCAAACGCGGATACGCCATTGATGACGAAGAATACAACTACGGCGTGCGCTGTGTGGCGGCGCCGGTCTACGACCACAAGAGCGCGCTCGTCGGCGCCATCGGCATCAGCGGCCCGGCCGGGCGTGTTACGCTGGAAAGAATCGACGAATTTGGATCGGTCGTCGTGAGCATCGCCGCGGCTTTGTCGGCTCGTTTAGGCTACGATTTCAATCTCAGATGAGCGAATTATGAGCACGCCAAAATTGGTATTGGCAATATTTTCAACAATGTTGCATAATGAGCAACTAGACGTAATAGTTGTTTAGATTTTTGCCGGCAAGACCAAACGATGAGAGTCCCTGATGACCCATGAGAGCCGCTTCTCCTTCAATGACGGATGCAGCGCTTGCAGGTCTCTGGCAAGGGATGCTGGTATGACCGGGGGGAATGGCAGTAGGCGTACGGTTCCGATGTCGCGAGACATGCGGGCCGTTCGCTCATTACTATATTTTCAATGAACTGCGTCGCTCATGCGACGGGGGCTCCATTATTTGTGTGAGCGCGGCAGAATCTCTCGCTGCCGCCGTGCGGCTGTAGAATGTTGGGTAGGAGTGGCATCATGCGGTTCAAAATGCTGATCGACGGCGAATGGACGGACGCCTCTGAGGGCGAGACCTGGGCGGTGATCAATCCCGCAACGGAGAAGAAAGTGGCGGACGTGCCTTTTGGCGGCGCGGACGAAGCTTCACGCGCCATTTCCGCTGCGGAATCAGCGCTGCCCCGCTGGAAAGCCATGACCGCTTACGAGCGCGGTCAAATCTTGCGCGATATTGCCGATGCCATCCGCGCGCAAGTGGATCAACTGGCGCCGATCATGACAGCGGAATGCGGCAAACCCCTGGGCGAGGCAACGGGCGAGTGGGGCGCCTGCGCCGATCTCTTTGACTGGTTCGCACTGTACATTCCAGCCTCGATCGTGACTTCCGCGCCGTTACATAACCGGGTCGCGCAGCCTGGGCTTCCGGACGGCTGTAAAGTACGCTGGACCGACGGGTGGGCCCGGACTTCCTACAGGTGCCGCGCAGTCCTTCAAGACCCTTGATTTTCGCGTAATATTCGGTACGATGCGAGACTGCCGAACGAGACTTGGAGCCTCGACCTACCGATAGCCTAAAACAGGATTTGAAGGAGTAGCAATGAAGCAGAACGATAAGGTGGATCGACCAGACGACAAGACCATCTCGATCATCATTAATGGGCGGCCAACGCCAGTTCCGCGTGAGCGCGATGAACTGTCGTTTGACGAACTCGTTGACCTCGCCTTCGAAGATCCGGCCAGGGGCCCGCAGATCGTATTCACGATCACGTTCAGGAATGCTGGCGGCCGCATCAAGGAAGGAGAGCTCGACGAGGGCCAGAATTTGAAGCTGCGTGACGGAACGATAGTCAATGTCACGCGAACAGATCAGTCGTAGGGAGGACCTACAGCGGCTCGTTGCAGAGGGCTACGATTTAGAGGTCCGTTCCGGGCATTTGGTCCTGCATCGCGTCCCCTACGTTACGAGTGAGCGAACCGTGAAGTACGGTCAGTTGGTTTGCCCTTTTGTCGAGACGGGGCCGCCTCCGGATCACACGATGTACTTCGCGGGCGAATACCCCTGCGACGATACGGGTGCACCAATCGAGGCCCTGCGGCACAGCAGCAACCGCGTGGAACTTGCCGAAGGGCTATGGGTCAACCATTACTTCTCAGCAAAACCGGTTGGCGGGATCTATCCGGACTACCATGGCAAGTTGACGCACTACGCTCAAGTGATAGGACGGTGCGCAACGCGAATCGACCCCGGCGCGGTTGTCCGCGCTGGACGGCTCATGCTGCCGGAAGATCCGAACGACCCCTTCGTGTTCACGGAGACTGCATCGAGCCGTGCGGGTATAACGCGACTGAGCGAGAGACTGTCAGGTGACAGAATCGGAATCGTCGGGCTTGGCGGTACAGGCTCGTACATCCTGGATTACGTCAGCAAGACACGCGTCTCAGAGATACACCTCTTCGACGGGGACCGGTTCCAGCAACACAACGCTTTCCGTGCTCCGGGTTCGACGACACCCGATGAGCTAGAGCGAAGACCTACCAAGGCTCAGTTGTATAGCGAACGGTACGCGAAAATGCGGAATGGCATTGTCGCGCACGAATTCGCCGTGGACACCGACAACGTCGACCTACTTCGTGACCTCGATTTCGTGTTCGTCGCCGTCGATAACAACGAGACTAGGGGATGGTTGCTGTCCGCCCTCGACCGGAAGGGGATACCGTTCGTCGACGTCGGGATGGGAATCGAAAAGACGGATGAGAAACTTCTGGGGATCGTCAGAACGAGCTTCTGTGAGAAGCTGAAAAGCTCAGTGGCAGATAGCGGTGAACGTCGCTTGATGGATGTCGGCGAGTACGAAAGAAACGTCCAGATCGTGGAGCTGAACGCGCTGAACGCGGCCCTCGCGGTAATCCGGTGGAAGAAGCACCGGGAGTTCTATCTGGATCTCGGCAACGAGGTCCAGAGCACCTACACGATCGACGGGAATCACATGAGCAATAGGCGGCTGGAGCACAGGACCGATTAGCCGATGATATTGCGACCTGAGTTCGTAAAGTACATCCCGAAACAGCTGGACGACAGTGTCTTATATGTGTCGATGCATTTTGGCACCGTGGTCCACCGATGTGCGTGCGGGTGCGGGGAGGAGGTTGTGACGCCGCTAGGCCCAGCGGAGTGGAGTCTCGCCTACGACGGCAGAAGTATATCGCTGGCACCGTCCGTTGGGAACTGGAATTTCCGATGCCGTTCACACTATTGGATTGAAGAAGGACGCGTCCGATGGGCACACGGCTTCTCGGAAGACGAGATCGCGCTGGTTCGGCAGGAGGCTCGGGAGCGACGAATGGGCTACTACCAAACGAAGCGCAGCGGGCGGACCTGGGGATTCCCTAGAACGGACGATGAGCGCGGCTTGAAATGGTCGTTCTGGAAGATCTTCCGGGCCTTAGGACGCATCTGGCGACGTGGCAAGGAGTAACCATTGGATTAATTCGGAGCGGGCACGCGGAGGAACGAGTTCGGGAGTGAGCTTTGGCTGAGAAAGACTCAAGGAGAGCCCAGCTTGAGGAGAGCATCGAGAAAGATTGACGGGTCATGACCACCCATCACTAGTACCTCGAGGGGAACGAGACACGGACGAGGGCGCTGGTCATTGACGACGTCGGGCAAACGCCTGCTGTCGCTTCCGCAACCGCTGGGTGTAGTAGCGACCATCACTGCCTGGAACTTCCCGGCATATTTGCTGGCGCGCAAATGGGCCGGGGCGCTGGCGGCCGGCTGCGCCATCGTTGGACGACCCAGCGAGCTGACGCCGATGAGCGCTATGGCGCTGGTCAATGTGATGGTCGAGGCCGGTCTGCCGAACGGCGTCGTCAACCTGATCAACGGCGATCCGCAAGCCATGGGCGACGTGATCATGTCCGATCCGCGCATACGCAAGGTCAGCTTCACCGGTTCGCAACGAGTAGGGCAGATCCTGATGCGTAAGGCGGCCCAGGGCATCAAGAAGCTGGGCATGGAATTAGGCGGCAGCGCGCCGGTGCTAGTCTTCGCAGATAGCGATATAGCCTGGGCGGCGCAGCAAGGCGTCATGGCGAAGTTCCGCAACAACGGACAAGTTTGCATCTCGCCGACGCGTTTCTATATCGAACAGCCGGCGCTGGAAGAATTTTTGGATTGTGCCCGCGTCGAGACCGAGAAACTGGTGGTCGGCAATGGTATGGACGCCGGCGTGACCAATGGACCGATGGTCAGCCGCGCCGGGCTCGAAAAAGTTGAGAGCTTCGTCAACGACGCGCTGGAAAAAGAGGCCGCGCTGGTCACAGGTGGTGGACGTCCGCCAATTGAACAGGGTTATTTCTACCAACCGACGGTTTTGACCGATGTGACCGCGACCATGCAGCTCGGTTGCGACGAGGTCTTTGGACCGGCGATGGCGGTCAATACATTTTCGACTGTCGAGGAAGCTTTGCAGATGGCGAATGATACGCCATTTGGCTTGGCGGGTTATGTGATGACCAAGGACCTCTCGACGGCGACGCGCGTATACGAGGGTCTGGAATTCGGCATCGTCGGCGTCAATGACATGGTGCCTGCTACGGCTGAGGCGCCCTTCGGCGGCACCAAGACCAGCGGCTTCGGCCGCGAGGCTGGGCAAGAGGGTCTCTACGAGTACATGGATCAGAAGTTCGTGTCTATCGGGCTTTAGATGGCAGAACCTTGCTTCGGGACCCTGATTGGACTAGACTTCGGCATAAGGTTCAGCAAAGGGTAGTCCATGACAAAACTATCGATCAGCCTGGGTCAAATGAACATTAAGCTCGGTCAAGTCGACGAGAATTTCGACCGGGCGGAGCGCCTTGTCGAGAGGGCGTCACAAAGCGCCTCCGATCTCGTCATCCTGCCCGAGCTTTGGACAACCGGATACGACCTGGAAAACGCCAGTGACTACGCGGACGAATTGCATGCCGGTAGCTTCGCGCGCCTGTCCGCGCTGGCCGAGGAGTACCGCATCGCCATCTACGGCTCCGTGCTGGAGCGAGCCAACGGCGCGGCGACGAATTGCGCGGCGCTGCACACGGCGGATGGACGACTTGCCGGGGTCTATCGCAAGATACATCTCTTCCGCCTGTTTGACGAGCACCTGTGGCTGGGTGAGGGCGCGAGCCCGACCGCGCTGGATTCGCTTTGGGGCGTGACGGGACTTTCAATCTGTTACGACCTTCGTTTCCCGGAGTTGTTCCGACGCTACGCCGTGAAGGACCGGGCCAGGCTGATCCTCCTATGCGCTGAATGGCCCCAGGCCCGCGTTGAACACTGGCGCGCGCTGCTTAAGGCTCGGGCGATCGAGAATCAGCTGTTTGTCGCCGCGACCAACGCCTGTGGCGAGACCGGCGGAACGGCTTTCGGCGGACACTCGATGGTCATTGATCCCTGGGGTCAGGTGCTCATCGAAGGCGGCGAAGATGAGGAACTCTTGACCGCGGAAATCGATTTGGACGAGGTTGATCGCGTGAGGATGCAGATACCCGTGTTCGAAGACCGACGGCCCGATGCCTACCTATAAGCGCGGGCACGCTTAATTTGACATTGACCATCAACAGTTGTCATTCCAGGGCGGGGTCCTGCGCCTGCAGCGGTTAGACAGTCCCAGCATAATTGCATTGCCCTGATAGTGAAAGTCTTCCCTCACATTTCGTAATCTGTAGCCGCTCGGCGGCAGCGAAAAGGTCTGCCGCGCTCACGTACAATCGTAAGCCTTCCCGTCGCATGAGCGACGCGGTTTACGTAAACAGCGGCGTCTCCTTAGACGGCCGCAATATCCATTCCGGTTTTATGGTGATCGGCGCAAAATGCTCGTAGATGCGGTTGCGCTGCCCGCTCCGGCTGGAGCGCTTGGAAAAATGCGGCTTTCGTGGTAAGCTAGGCGAGTGAACAAGTATCTAACAGAGTCTTTGTATCTAATTTCCCTCAATATCCGCTGCATTCCTCGGCATGTGACCACGAAACTTGAAAAGAAAACGAACGCTCGTCGATCGCGGCCGGCTCTTTTGCCCTTCGTTGTCACATCGTTTGCGATGCGTGTTGAGGCTTCGCTTTGTGCAATGTGTATCAAAATCAAGACGATGTTCGAGAGCAAGGTAGGCGGGCGCTACGGGAATCAAGGCGCGTTCGTATAAGAAAGTAGATGACAAGAAATTGGAGGACAGCGGTTCGGTGAAGCGAGGAATTGTACCGCGCTTCAGCAACATGCCTGACGGATTACAACAAGGAAACAGTAGGGGAGAACGCTTATGTATTCAAATGGTGACCAGATTATCCATCCCCGTTACGGCGCAGGTACGGTCGTTGGCAAGAAGAAACTGACGCTGCAAGGAAAAACGCGCGCCTACCACATTGTTGAGTTGGTCGGCGAGCGAGGCGAAGTGATGATCCCGGTTGACGTGGCGACCGACATGAATATACGACCGGCAATCGAGGACCTGACCATAATTGAAGAGGTCTTCGCCGAGCCGCCCTGTGAATTGTCCGACGATTATCGCGCGCGCCAGGCGAAAATCCAGAAGCAAATACAAACCCGCGAGCCGATGGCTATGGCGCAAGCCCTGCGCGATCTGTT
>JAPOOU010000051.1 GCA_026713245.1 Chloroflexota bacterium | reverse complement strand
AGAAAAAGCAAAACGCCCGGGGTCCCGGGCGCTCTTTTCACTGGAACAATCGGCTACAGCAAATCAATATCGAGATCGCCTTGCTTGCCCTGATACTCCCCCGGCACATGCCACTTGCGAACAGATCTCCCGCCATCCCAGCGTTGCTTGTCTCCTTGCCAGCCGGCCGCTCTCAATGTCGTCAGTATCACATTCTGCGAGACGCGGCCAGGACATTTCTCTTTGATTTCCGTGAAGCTGTAAGCCTGGCGCCGGTCCAATCCCGATACCGCGTCCTCGACGGTTTCATCTACTCGCCGGTAAGCCAGGTTGCGCGCTTCCTGTATCGCCTTGAGCTCCGGCGGCAGATGCGCCCGCACGCCTCCCCGATAGAGATGCAACGCTTCCGCCCACAACTGATCGCGCAATTCCTCAGTCATCTCAAGATGCGGCAGCCAGGCTTTGAAGAGCTCAATCGGAAAGAAGCGCCGATTGCCTTCCGGATCATTCGGGATTACTTCGATGCGGTCCGCCGTGATGATGAACATAAAACGCCGCAGGACATTCGTCGGATCATGCCCATAAGCCAGCCGCGCCTGGTCATACGGATTGGTCAGATAAGCCTTCGTCGCCTGCAAGTCTTTCATGGCGCCCGCCATCTCCGGCCATTCCACAAAGACATTGCCCACAGTCGCTTCAATCCGCGCCTTAGTATCCTTGATGCTCATATCGAAGCTCGCGCCATGCCACTCATTGCGACGCTCAGGTGGCAAGAGATACTTGCACAGCGAACTCTTGCCGATGCCCTGCGCGCCAATCAACACCGGGATAGTGTGCAGCTCGCAACCCGGCTCGTAGGCTCGCTGTATCGCGCCGATGAGGATTGCCTTCATAACCCAAGCCGCCGCCGCCCCCGCTTCCGCCCCGTATTTCTCATGCAGAAACGAATCCAGCCGCTTCACCCCGTCCCAATCCCGCCGACTCTCAAGCCAACTGATGAACGGGTCATACCGCCCCGAATCATAAGTGCAGGCATTCAGCACTTGCCGCAAGAGCTTCTCGCTCCAAGTCCAAGGGCTATCCTCAAAGACAGGCCGATCACCTGGATCGTCCTTAGTTGCCTGCTTGCCCTTTTTTTTCATGACAGACTGGAAACAATTCTCTTTCAAAACCTCAATGACGTAGGCGACTTCCTGTTCGCTCGATGTCTCAATCGGCGCAGTCTTGCCGTGGTGCTTGAAATCAAACCGCCCGCTGCGCATATTCAAGCGAAACGAAAGCCCGCACCAGACAAAAGCGCGGCGCAATTCTGAAGCAGTCTTTTTATTCGACTTATAACCGCGCCCGCCATTTTGATCGTTGCACCTTTTGAGCTTCTCGTCCCATTTAGCCGCATGGTCGCCCTTCTGTCTCGGCGCCGACTTCCACTTTGCCTCAAGTAAAGGCATAGCATCGGGGTCAGACAAAAAGACCCTGTTGATTGACAAAAACAAACGCTCGTCCCGATCGCCTGGCGGAAACAGAATGCCCGCCTCAATATCGCGCCAGTTATTTGGCAGTCGCCAGCCCCGCGCCGCAGGCTCGCCCGGAATCGCATCCGTCCGCGCCGTCCATAAACTGGGCTGCCCGCCAGCCATATCAGCCGCCAACGATGCGTCAGCCGCCCCTGTAACCCCAAGCTCGATTGTCTCAAGCGTCTTGATCGGGTCCCACAGAATCACATAGCCCGCGTCAAAGCGAACATCGCCAGCGCACCCAGCCAGCGTCCACTTCCAGTTGCCCTCCGGCCAATCATCCGCCGCTCGCATGAAGAAATGCCAGCCGCGCCGCGTTTGCACCCGAAGGAAGCGATAATCACGCGCCGACAGGGTAGCCGCCAGCCTGTCCCCATCGCCTTCATCCAGGTCAAGGACGACCAAGCCCAACGATGCGGGAATCAAACCCGCCCAATGATTGCCGCCCAGCCGACCGCGCACGGCCGCGCAGCAAGCCGCCCGGTCCAGCCAAGAGCGCGTAGGCACTTTCCAGCGATCATATTCCGCTTCGTCATCCGGCAGAGCTACGCCATAACGCCCGCGCAATGGCAAAAGCCAGGCATCCAGTTCGAGCAGCTGTTTCAAGATTTCGGGATAGAGGGTATGCTTAGAGGCAGACATGGAAACCGTTCCTTTCCTTGTCCCCGCGCGTAATCCAGGCCGCTTCTCACAGCGGCTTGGCGCGTTCTAGGGGGCATTCAGCTATTCAGATGCTACAATCCTAGCAGAGAAGCCGCAGACGCGCGAACTGGAGCCAGCATGAATGAGCCAAGCCCCACCGCCCGCCGCCGAACAGCCGAGAAAATCGCCGCCATCATGGGCGAGCACCATCACAATCAAATCAGTCAAATCGACCGCATCCTGAAATTCCACGGCCTCGATCAGGTCAAGGCTTGGCTGCGAGACGCCAAGCGCATCATGGACGAAGGCGGCATGAAGACCATGGACGGCAAGCGAGACCGCACCTTCGGCGGCATCTTTTTCTACCTTGTCAAAGCAGACGCGCCCAAGATGGTTACCCCGCGCGATATCGACAGCATTCAGCACGAGGAGCCTGAATCATGACTGACAATCACGATCCTTTCGCCCACTGGTGGTCAGAGGAATTGCCGCCCCACATCCGCGCATGGCTTAAGGAAATGCTGCGTCTCGAGATCGAACAGGAAGACGAGCAAGCCGCCTGGGATCCCGCCAATGAAATCTGGGACGATATAAACGTCTACATCGAGGACGACGAGATGACCGAGGACGACGAGACGAACAAGGACGAATCCGAAGAAATCAATCCAGAGACCCTGCAAGCGTTGCGCGACTCCATACAAGCCGAGATGACCGAACAAGAAACGCAGAGATATGCCCACGTTGTTTGGCTTCAATCCGACCTGATATACGAGATTCAACTGGCCATGGATGAACTGGGCGAATGCCTTCTCTTAGAAGCCATTGATCTCACAGGCAGCGATCTAACGCGCGGCAATCGGCGCGCCCGACACGAACGCATGGCAAGGATCCTTCAGCGCGTCAGAGCTCACATCGAGGAACTGCCAGCCAAATTAGAGCGCGAACTTCAGGACTGAAACCCTGTAACCCATTT
>JAPOOU010000281.1 GCA_026713245.1 Chloroflexota bacterium | reverse complement strand
GATTTCGGACAAAGACGGACAATGCTCAAACCAAAATCTTACCGACTGGCAGGTATCTCTTATGACGAATACTGCAGAGGCGACCAGCAGTCAGTGTCGGCGGTCAGTGTCTACGCGACCTACGCGACCTATCATGTCGCCCGCTTTCCGGCTAAAGGTGGCTCGCCCGCAATCGCCACAGCATTTCCCGCTTTCCTGCCGACAGCCTGCCGCTGTCAAACAGGCATGTCCGATCCGGGCAGGGGGTACCCCCCCGTATATACATACTGTATCTATACTGTTACTCAAAAAGAGGGCAAAATCAGGGCATTTTCCCAGCATTTGGGGACAAATTGCGCGCCGAACTTCTAGTACCGGACAAGCCTTGTAGGGGCGACCAATCTGGTCGACCGCCGCCGCTGCGACTTGTGGTTTCGGGCGACATCGTATGTCGCCCTTACAGATCGTTGCTCTAGCAAAAGTTGCACTACTTCATTGGTTCTCTTGAGAAAAGCATTTACATCAGCGCGTCTTCCACATCTTTTTTGAATTGGGCGCGGATGTTTTCGGCAATTCAGAGCCGGGTTATTCTGTTTTGAGCGGCAGTTTGATAGCTTTTCGCTGATAGAGCCTTAGCTCGGAGATCTCGGCATTCTCGGTGGCAAAAACTGACATTTTGATAGGATTGCCTTGAGTAACGGATTAGTCTTCTGGTTAGTAGCCTTGCGAATGTGTTAAACTTTAGCTGGATGTTTGATGACGTGTCACAATAACGATGTTGCGCAAGCTTCTACCTCTGGCGTTTTTGTTGGCCCTCTCCCTATCAAATCTTCATGCCCAGGGAGGACTGACTGTCACGTCGGTTGTCGAGGGACTGTATCATCCGGTTGGCATGGCGCTTCTGCCCGATGGATCGGTACTGGTATCCGAAATGGGCAGCATGGAAGTGGACACCCGCTTCGGCTTCGATCCGGACAGCGCCGGCATCAGCATTTTGACCCCCGATGGCCGCGCGCGGCGCCTGGTCTCCGGTTTTCCCAGCGGACGCGACCCCTCGGACTTGCTCGGCGTGCTCGCGCTGGCGGTTTCGCCGGATCAAGAGACCATTTACATCGGTCACCATAACGCGCAGCGACTCTATGCCTTGCCTGTCTCGGCCGCGCTCAGTCCTCGTCGCGAGCCCTTTATGCCGCAGGAACTGGAAACTGCGATGACCGGCGCGCGCGGCGCGCGGAACACTTTCTTGTTGCATCCTTTTGATATCGCTTTTTCGGACGAGGGCACGCCGCTGGTAACGGATTCACTGGCTAATAGCATCGTCTTCGAAACCGAAGAAGGCGCGCGGCGGTCACTCCATCGTTTTGCCGCTTTGGACGATCCGCGGCGCCCCGGCGGCAAGCTGGAAGCAGTGCCTCGCGGTATCGCGCGCCTCGGCGATGAATTCTGCATAGCGTTGTTCACAGGCTGCCCCCATCCGCCGAACAGTGGCGAATTGGTCGCGATCGATCAAGAGGGGGTTCAGCGCACGCTCGTCGATAACCTGAATATGCCGATCGACGTTGAAATCGACGCCGAGGGCAATGTCTGGCTGCTCGAATTCGCAGTCGCGCGTGACGAAAATGCTTGCTTCTCCGCCGGCGACCTGGAAGCGCGATCCGGGCGCTTGAGCCGCTTGAAGCGCGACGGAACAATGGAAACCATCGTCGACAATCTGGACTTCCCCGGCGCGGTGCTGCCCTTGCCGGACGGCAGCCTCTACATCAGCGAAGTTTACGCCGGGCGCGTCTTGCACGTGCGCTTTGACGGCGCGCCCCAGGCCGTGAAGCGCTATAACAGCGCCGGCGCCACGGAACCGACCTATGTCGAAATCGACGATGCCGACCGGGCGCTGCGCCGGGTGATCGAACAGGAAGCCTTGTCCCCGTATCCAGGAAGCGACAAGATCGAAGGGGATACGGCTTTGGCGCGCTTGGGTCGCGACCTCTTCTTTGATCCGATTCTCTCCGGCGACAAGAATATCTCATGCGCCACTTGTCATCATCCCAATCTCGCAATGGCCGATGGGCGCGTGCTTTCAATCGGCGCCGGCGCTCACGGTTTGGGAGAGGAACGGGTCTTCTTGCCCGAAGTCACGGTCAGCGCGGATACGCGCTTCAACCTGACCGGCGTCATTGCCAATCCGTTTACCGGAGAGTTCATCCCGCGCAACAGCCCAACTGTGATCAACGCCGGCATCGCGCGCTCGCAGTTTTGGGACAGCCGGGTCGAGAAGCGCGGAAGCGAGGGGCTCATTCACGCGCCGGACGATGTCGTCACCGACTTGGACTTGTCCGATACAGCGGTCGCGCAAGCCTTGTTGCCATTGGTTTCGAGGGCGGAAATGGCCGGCGCCACTTTTGGCAACGAACCGTCGGCCGTTATCCGCCAAAGCTTGGCCAGGCGCCTGCGCGATATTCCAGCCTACGTGACCCAATTTGAAACAGTTTTTGGCAGTGGCGAGATTACGCCCCTGCAAATAGCCGAGGCGATGGCGGCCTTCGAACGGCAGCTGATCTTCACAGCCGCGCCTTGGGACGATTACATCGCTGGCGACACTGAAGCGCTGAATGACGATCAGAAGCGCGGCGCGCTCTTGTTCTACGGCCAGTTGAACCCGCAACTCAATTGCGTACAGTGCCACAGTGGCAACATGTTCACCGACATCCAGCATTACAATTTGCTGGCGCCGCAGATAGGAAGCGGCAAGCGCAACGGTCCCAGCGGGCGCGACGACTTCGGCCGCGCAAATGTAACGTTCGATCACCGCGATCAGTACAAGTTCCGTACGCCAAGCTTGCGCAATGTTGAGTTGTCCGCGCCCTATTTTCACAGTGGCGCCTATCCAACACTCGCCGATGTCATCTGGCATCATGCGGATATCTGGCGCGGCAGCATGACTTACGATCCCAACAAGCACTTGCCGGATTCCATGCAAGACAGTTACTTCCCCCACAGCTTCGAACGGCAGGCGCACTCGGTGTCGCCGCAGCTTGCCGAGGGCATGCCAATGAGCGAAGACGATGTGGCTGATCTGGTTGCTTTCCTGATGTCCTTGACTGACCCGGCGGCGCGCGACCTGTCGCATCTGGTTCCCGACTCGGCGCCCAGCGGTTTGCCGCTGGATCCAGTCCTTCGCTAGTTGCACAAAATTTAGAATCTCATCAAAATTACCTACCTTTGATTTTTAATGAAATTGTGGTATGTTATTGGTATATTGAGTTGGGAGTACAGTCTCAGCGGGATGAATGCACTACGAACTACTAAAGCATTTAGTGAGGGTAGTAAAGTGAAGGGCATTGGTTTCAGGTACGTGTCATTCATCACAATTGGCGCAATCGCCTTCGCCGTTTTGTGTGCGCAAAATGGGCATTCTGGACGAGACATCCTCGCATATTTCACATTTGTATTCATCGTGATGTATTCGGTACATCGGCGGTAAATGCAATTTACCTTCCATCAAATCATCAGTCTTTTCGCGATCATCGGAGGCTCAGTATCGTTGTATACTGGGATCGCAGGAAAGGATATATTGCTATTCCTGTGCGGAGTTGCCATTGTTCTTGCCACCACTGTGCCAAATCGCAAAGTCGACATAGATCTCGATCTGAAGGGCTTTAGATTTGGAATGAGAATACTCCCTGACAATAAAACTGACCCACCGCTTCACAGAAATCAAATAGGATCTTCTGAACAGTCGCAAGAACAAGTCACGTTAGATGAAGAGGAGTAACCGCCTCAAGTAGTATCGCTTAAAGATGCAATCCGTCAACTGAAAGGTGCCACGATGAGCCTCTCCGCTTATGGTCAGTTGCCCGTTCCGCATTTGTCGCCGGAATTGCTCGGCCTGATAAAAACCGGTGAAGTTTACAGCCTGGGCGTTGATTTCGAAGAGGGCATGCTGACGCCGGGCGCGGCGATGAAGTCTTATTCGATCGCCCCCCATCTGCGCCACGGCGACCCTTCAAACATTGATCCGGCTTCGCCCGCGGCGGAAACCATCCGCATGTCGATCCATGTCGGGACCCATATTGACGCGCTCTGCCACATCGCCGAAAAGCGCGATGAGGCCGGCAATCCGCATCCCGATGGCATACCGTATTTGTACGACGGCGAGGGCAAGCTGATCCCGGCCAGCGAATGCGTCAGTTCCGCCGGGCAGACGCACCTGAGCATTGAACAGATGCCGCCGATCGTGACGCGCGGCGTATTGCTGGATGTCGCCGCCTACAAGGATGTCGATATGTTGCCGCCAGCATACCAGATTAATGCGGACGATATCGCCGGCGCGATTGAAGGGCAGGGTACAGTCATGAGCGAGGACACCGCGGTTTTGCTGCGAACCGGCTCAATTCAACTGTTGCGCGACGGCGATCCGATTTATCGTGATGCCCAGACCGGTCTCAATGAAGAAGCGGCGCGCTATCTCGTTGAGCGGGGCATGAACCTGGTTGGCGCGGACAATATGGCGGTCGAGGCCATGCCGCCCTATGACCATTCCGTGCATCGATTCCTGCTCGTCCACAGTGGCATCACACATGTTGAGAATCTGAATCTGGATGAACTGGCGGCCGCCAAACGCTATGAGTTTCTCTTGATCATCGCGCCCTTGAAGCTGACCGGCGCTACCGGCTCCTGGGTGAATCCGATTGCGATCGCCTGATCGGCTCAGCGGAAAACCGCTTCGATCCCTCCCGCCCAGCGCAGGAGCGCCCGATCCGCGCCGAAGCGCGCGACAAGTTGCAGGCCAAGCGGCAGCCCCAGAGCGCCCTTGCCCGCGGGAACGGTGATGGCGGGCAGCCCGGCGTGCGTCCAGGGCATGTTCATCTTGGGATCGCCGGTCGCGCCGATACCACCTGGCGCGACATCGGGGGCCGCGGGGCAGAGCCAGAGATCGACGCCGTTTTCGGTCATGGCATCGTGCACGCGCTCTAGGAAGATCATGCGATGTTCGCGCGCCTGCTCCAGTCGACTGCGCGAGATGGTCTGTCCGTAACGGATAAGCTTTGCCGTACGCGGTCGATACAGATCGCCGTGTTCCGCGAACCATCCCTCATGTTGCAGTGCCAGTTCAGCTGCGATCATGTCCTGATGACAAGCGTCGATTGTGTCAATGTCGTCGAAAAACTTGATGCGTCTGAGCGAATAGCCGGCTTCCTCAAGTTGTCGGATCTGAGCCTCATAGGCTTCAAGCGCCGTCGATCCCCGCAAGTAAGCGCCGTCGGGTACGCCGAGCACCGGCAGTCGCGCGGCAGCCTCGTACCCCGCCCAATCTTCCACTATGGTCTGCGTCACCGCTAGCATGTCGGCGACGCTCTGGCAGAAAAAGCCGACATGATCGGCCGACTCCGAAAAGGTCACCAGTCCCTCAGTGCTGACGCGCCCGAAGGACGGCTTGTAGCCGACGATGCCGCAATAAGCCGCGGGCCGAATGACCGAGCCCACTGTCTGCGTACCCAGGGCCAGATGCGCCAAACCGGCCGCCACCGCAGCCGCAGATCCACTGCTGCTGCCGCCGGGACTGTGGGCGAGATTGTGTGGATTGCGCGTGGGACCCGGCTCAAAGTAAGCGAACTCGGTGGTGACGGTTTTTCCAAGGACCAATGCGCCGGCATCTTTCAGTTGCGTCACGATCTGCGCTTCTTCACCGGCAAACAGGTGGGACGGTACAGCGGTACCGGCGCGCGTAGGGAAGCCATCGGCATGAAAAATATCTTTAACCCCGAGCAGCGCGCCAAAGAGCGGCGGTCGCTCGGCATGTCCCGGGTGGCTGTCAACCAGCGCCTCGGCATCAAGTCGCAGGCGATCAAAGCGATCTTCCTCGGCGACAAAGGCTTGTATCTTGGCCTCGACCGCCGCGAAGCGAGCGGACAGGCGCTCGACCAGGGCCACCGGCGAGAGGCCCAGGCGCATGGCATCCAGATCGTCGACGAGCGAGACGCGATGGATGAGAGGTTCTATCGGCGGTTGAGACATTTTCATATTTTACAAGTCCGCTTACTCTTATGTGTGGAGAGAATCTGTTATTATGTGTGAGCGCGGCATTCCTAGGATATTTTCGCTGTCGCCGAGCGGCTATGTTGCGGCTGTCATTGCGCGACAGTCAGTTACGATGATCTTAGCAGCGGGCATCGTTTTTGCAAGCGACGGCATTCTGATACTAAGCGGTTTGGCGTCACTCCAGCCGAGGGAAGCATCATGCTGAGTTTTCTGCACATCAGCGATACGCATATCAGCGTTAATCCGAAGATCGGCTCCCATGAGTTATTCGCTGCGGCGCCGCACCCTAACCATAGCGCCGAGGCGCTGGTCGGCGCTATCCGTCGATTGCCCTACCAAATTGACTTCATTCTGCATACGGGCGATGTATGTGCCGATCCGCTGCCGGAGAATTATCATCGCGCGCTGGAAATCCTGCGCCATTTGGAGCAACCGCTGATTCTGCTGCCGGGCAATCACGATTCGCTAGACATGATGCGTGAGATCTTGTCCGATGGCGAGCGAAGGCGCGTCATGGGCGACGACCACATCGCCATCAAGGGCTATCACCTGCTCAGCATCGACGGCAGCGGCGCCGACAACCCGCTCGCGCCGACGCT
The DNA here is from genome assembly GCA_026713245.1 of Chloroflexota bacterium. Lineage (GTDB taxonomy): Bacteria > Chloroflexota > Anaerolineae > Aggregatilineales > Phototrophicaceae > UBA6055. Next base: position 22,332 of record JAPOOU010000281.1, on the reverse strand, counting down.
TTCGGATAGCCAGATCGAGCGTTTCGCCGCCCAGGCGAGCCGGAATCGTGACAAGCCCATATTGGTTGCCGCGCATTATCCACTTATACAGACAGGCGTCCCCTGGATAGATGATCAAAGTCGGGTACAAAACGGAGAGCGGATTCACGACATTTTGACGCTGCATCGCCAACAGGTTGCCGGCGTGTTTTTCGGGCATATTCATCAGGCGGCGGTCAGCGTCTGCGATGGCATCACATATACCTGCTGTCCATCGGCCTGGTCGAACTTCGCGGGCTATCCCGGCCTGGTGTCCGCTGAAGCGGACGCGGGGACGCCGAGCGGATTCAATTTGGTGATGATTCGCGAAAACCGCAGCTTCATTCGACGCGTCTTCCTGCCTGCAAATGACGCTCCCGAATAGAACAGGCTGAATATGAACTTTCGCGAAGACGACTTCATAATCAGAGACTTCGCCTTTGCAAGTGGCGAAACGCTCCCGCAATTGCGCCTGCATTACCGTACGCTGGGCGAAGTAAGACGAGACGACTACGGGAGAGTCTGCAATGCCGTACTTGTCTTGCACGGCACGACAGGCAGCGGCGCGCAGTTCACCCGCGACAGCTTTGCCGGGGAGTTGTTCGGCCCGGGCCAGTTGCTGGATGCCAGCCGACATTTCATCGTCTTGCCGGACGGCATCGGACACGGTGGATCTAGCAAGCCGAGCGACGGCGCACGCATGGGCTTCCCGCGCTACGGCTATCGCGATATGGCGCGCGCGCAACATGCCTTGCTGACCGAGGGCCTGGGGGTCGATCATCTCTCCCTGGTGATGGGCACGTCGATGGGCGGCATGCAAACCTGGTTATGGGGACAGATCTTTCCCGACTTCATGGACTGCCTGGCGCCCCTGGCCTCCCTGCCCGCCGAGATCGCCGGGCGCAACCGCATGATACGCAAGATGATCATCGATTCTATCCAGTGCGACCCGGCCTGGAACGCTGGCGACTATGCTGAGCAACCGCCAGGTTTGATCAACGCCATTCATCTGCTGATCGTGATGACAAGTTGTCCTCGGCAATGGCAGAAAGAAGCGCCAAGTCGAGCGGCCGCGGACGCCTTCCTGGCTGAGCGGATCAAAGCTCATGCCGGCCTGCTGGATGCCAACGACATGATCTATCAGTTTGCCGCGTCCGAAGACTATGATCCCGCCCCGGGCTTGTCAAAAATCAAGGCGCCGCTCTTGGCGATCAACTCGGCCGACGACCAGGTGAACCCGCCGGAGCTCGGCATCCTGGAAGCGGCGATAGGGCAGGTCAAGCGCGGTCGCCACGTCCTGCTGCCGATTGACGACCAAACGCGCGGCCACGGGACGCATACCCTGGCGGCGGTCTGGAAACATCATCTGGCGGACTTCCTGACGGACGATGGACTCAAATAAGCGCGCCTCATCCATGGGTTGATCTGTATCGGATTGACTGTAGGACGCAGGTCAGTTGCCGGGAAGGATCTCCTGCACGAGCTTTTGGACGCGAGAACCCGTGTAACAGAAGTCATCCAAATGGCTGGCTGCAAATTCATCAAATTCTGCGTTTTGTATCGCTGAGTTTACTTTCGGCATGTATATGGCGCTGTCAAGTCTGCCCTTTCTGTATTCCGGATCAAAGTCCGGTCGCCTAAGATGCTTATCTATTACGTAAGCGCAACTCTTGACCTGGCTAACATGTGACAATTCGACAATATCAGTGAGTGTACTAAAATGTTGAACTAACCAAGCCTCGAAACACGGGTTGCTGTCCGCCACAGAAATCTGATTAGCTTCCGCATCTTTCAGAACCCTCTCAAGATCCGGGCGCGCTCGGCGATCATGGTCAATTACTATCCAATATCGATACGAATTCAATTCTTTTCTTGCGAGTTCTTGCTTCTTGCGGAGAAGCTTGTCCAATACTTGACGCGGTTGACTGTGACCATCATTTGCTGGCAAGAGGATTATGTTTATTTCGTGATAGACTCGGTCCAAGTGTGCAAAATAATCCGGCTCCGTTTTTTCTCCTTCAGTCGCAATTACAAAAGTTGGCTTCCTACGTCTTAAGCCTGACGGTCGTTCGTCCTGTTCTGGGACATGATTAGATATCATCATCGGCCCACCCTAAGTTGCTCACGCTAAGGGGAATTGGGGTGGCGCCAAACCGGCCTTGGAGGTATTCGTCTCTGATGTCACCACTCGGGCGCGGCGTAAATTCCTCAAGCGAGAAAAGCGATGATCCACCATGCGAGTCTTTTTCGGAGAACCAAATCTCATCTGTTCGGAGCAATCCCAAATCAAGAATCTGCGTTTCGTGCGTTGTGACTATCAATTGCGAGGGTTTCTGCCCACTGTTTTTCAAGAACATGTGCAGAATCAAGAAGCTCAGTTTTGGATGAAGCTTTCTCTCCAGTTCGTCAATTACGTACACTCTGTCATTACTTTCACGAAGGAAATCCAGCATTACGGGCGCAAGAATAAAGAGGCGCCTTGTACCGTCTGACTCTCGGCCGAGCTGAAAATTGACAGTATAGCCCTGCTTGGCTTTGTGTTCAGCGAATATCTCCGTAGACTTAATCTTCTTATTCTCATCTACACTGAAAAGTAAGGTCGTTTCATTCAATTGCAATGATCTATAACCATTTGTAGTGTTCGGTGTTCTGAAGGCAACTCTTCTTATTGCTTTTTCAAATGAGGACGAGAATCGAGTGTCTTCTTCAAGATCAATAGACTTGAGCCTTACTCCGGTTATGCCAACACCAAATATATCGATAAGTTCGGCAAGTTTCGATTCAAAATCTTCATCGATTTTCTGTGGGAAGCGTATCGGCATTTCACCGGCATCTGGAAAAACAAGCACAAGTCGCCGAAGGAACCAATCGTACAATGCTTCAAACTCCTTCACACCGCGATTGTACGCCTCATTCAAAAACAACTGGTTTTGTCGAGTCCCCCCTAGCAAGTAGCTGACAGACATTTTAGGTGAATCAGTCGGTGTTTCATCTTCAACTGAGGGTGTTTGGTATGATTCAATCGGTATGCCCTCTGCAGCTGCACGCAGAATAGTACCGATTTCCCAAGACTTGGATTCTTCTAAACGCCTAAACCATAGCTCCCAACTGTCCGCGATCCATTCGAAGAGCCACTCAGAAACTACTAACTTTTGAGTTACCTCGAATCCATATAAAAAAAGTCTGTTGCCACACTTAACTTCAAACTCAAATCGTGAAGGCTTGCCCATAAAGTCAAGGTCGAACATAAAGGACGATGTAGGAATCTGATCATCGCGTTGGGTAGCCAGATTTCCGACGATAAGATCTCTCGCAAAGTCCAAAGCCTTTACAAAGTTGCTTTTGCCAGAAGCGTTCGCGCCATAGATCACACTTGTTTTGAGTATACGCCTATCAGTTGAACCATCGTGGGCAATCACATGGTCTGGATGGTCCTCGACGTCTGCGGCCATCATCGAGAACTCCGTCTCGTCCCGAAACGATAGAAAATTCTTTACTTTGAATCGAACTAGCATGACTTACGCCTTGCTCCGGCGCGGACGAAATTGTCCCGACTAGCGCATGTGCCGCGTGTGACGCATTTTACTAAAGTTGATACTTTAGTCAACGACTCGTTACTTAGAATGCGAAACACTCTGCTTACGACGGACTTTTCTATCGATACAAGCAGCTGTACGAATTATTTCGGAGTCGCGCTTAGACGAAAATGCTAGCGAAGCGCGGCAAAGCAAGTTACAATGTTGCGAAACCGATTGGGACATCGGTCAAATTGTAAAATCGCGTCGCTTAAACCGAGTATTTACATAGTCACTGAGGAGGATTTAATGCGGATTTCAGTCACTGTAAACGGGGTTGTACAAGAAGGCGATGTCGACCCCCGCACCTTGTTGGTACATTTTCTGCGCGAAGAGTTGGATCTAACCGGCACCAAGATCGGTTGCGATACCAGCCAATGTGGCGCCTGCACGGTTCACCTGGACGGTAAGGCGCTTAAATCCTGCACATTGCTCGCCGCGCAGGCGGACGGGGCGAATGTGACGACGATTGAAGGCTTGGCGGTGGATGGCGAGCATCATCCGATGCAGACCGCATTCTGGGAAAACCATGGCCTGCAGTGCGGCTATTGCACGCCGGGCATGATCATGGCCACCACAGCATTTGTCGAGGATAACCCGGGCGCGTCTGAAGAGGCGATCCGGCACAACCTGGAAGGGAATATCTGCCGCTGCACCGGTTATCACAATATCGTGAAAGCCGTCAAGCAGGTGGCGGACGCTGCCGCTGGAGGTGACTAATGAGCACCCGCATATTTGGATCCGGTATCAAGCGGCGGGAAGACCCGCGCCTGATCACCGGCGAAGCGCGCTACACCGACGACATCAAGTTGCCCGGTGTATTGCACATGGCGGTCGTGCGCAGCCCCTATGCCCATGCCAATATCGTCAGCATTGATAGCTCGGCCGCCGAGGCCATAGACGGCGTGGTCGCTGTTTTCACCGGAGAAGACGTCGATCTCGCCGGAATCCCGACGGCCTGGCTGATACCGGATAGCGACTTGAAGACGCCGGAGCATCCCGCGCTGGCCAAAGGCAAGGTGCGCTATGTAGGGGACGGCGTGGCTATCGTGCTGGCTGACGACCGCTACACGGCGCAAGATGCTGCTGATGCAGTGGACGTAGCATACGAAGAGCTGCCGGTGGTGGTAGATCCGGAAGCGGCGGCTCAAGACGGCGCGCCGCAACTCTTCGACGATGTCGAGAACAATATCGCGTTCCGTTGGGTGATGGGCGACAAGACCGCCAGCGACGGCGTATTTAATACCGCTGATGTGGTCGTGCGCGACAAGATCGTCCAGCAGCGCCTGCTGCCGACAGCGATGGAGCCGCGTGCGGCGATGGCCCAATATAACCCGGCCACGCAAGAATTGACGCTCTGGTGCACTTCCCAAAATCCGCATATCCATCGCTTCATCATCAGCGCGGTCACGGGCCTGAACGAGAACAAGGTCCGGGTAATCGCGCCGGAAGTCGGTGGAGGTTTTGGCAGCAAGATTCCCTGCTATCCGGACGAGGCGCTGGTGTCCTGGGCGGCAATCAAGCTGGGCCAGCCAGTGAAATGGACCGAGACGCGCTCGGAGAATTATCAGATCACCATTCACGGGCGCGATCACATCCAGTACGTCGAAATGGCGGCCAACCGAGATGGCAAGCTGCTCGGCGTGCGGGCCACCGTATACGCCGGCATGGGCGGCTACCTGTCGACAGCGGCGCCGGGCATCCCCACCATTCTTCACGGGCTGCTTTATGTCGGGCCCTATATGATGGATAGCGTTTACTGCGAATCAATCGGTGTCATGACCAACGCCACGCCAACTGACGCCTATCGCGGCGCCGGACGTCCCGAAGCAACCTTCTTGCTGGAGCGCATGGTGGACATGGTCGCCAAGCGCGTCGACATGGATCCGGCGGAATTGCGGCGGCAGAATCTGATCCCGGCATTTGATACCGATTACACAGTCGCGACTGGGCTGGCTTATGACAGCGGCGACTACCCAGCCGCCTTCGAAAAAGCGCTTGGCATCGCCGGCTACGACGACTTCCGCCGCGACCAAGCGGAAGCGCGCGCGGACGGACGATACCTGGGCATCGGCATCACCACCTACACTGAAATGTGCGGTTTGGGACCGAGCCAGGTTGCGGGCGCCGTTGGCTTCCAGGGCGGCTTGTGGGAAAGCGCGACGGTACGCGTGACGCCCACGGGCAAGGTACAAGCCCTGATCGGCGCATCGCCGCATGGCCAGGGATCGGAAACAACATTGGCCCAAATCATCGGCGATGAACTGGGATTCCCGGTGGATGACATCGAGGTCATCCATGGCGATACCACCGAAACGCCGATGGGCTGGGGCACTTATGGCAGCCGCACCACGCCCGTTACTGGCGCTGCCCTGGCGCTAGCATCGCAGAAATTGAAGGACAAAGCGCGCGTCCTGGCGGCCCATCTGATGGAAGCAGCTGTCGAAGACATTGAATACGACGATGGCAAGTTCGTGGTCAAGGGTTCGCCGGACAACTTCCAGTCGATCCAAGACGTGGCATTGATGGCTCACCTGGCCTGGAATATGCCCGAGGGCATGGATCCCGGCTTCGAAGAATCGCAATTTTACGATCCCCCGAATTTTGTCTATCCTTTTGGCACGCATATCGCCATCGTGGAAGTTGACGCCAATACCGGTGATATCGAACTGAAGCGCTATATCGCCGTGGACGATTGCGGGCCGCAGATCAATCCGGAAATCGTCGCCGGGCAGATACACGGCGGTGTTGTCCAAGGGATCGCCCAGGCGCTCTGCGAAGGCGTCATTTACGACGACAACGGACAGCTTTTGACTGGCACGATGATGGACTACACCATGCCCCGCGCCGATATGTTCCCGAACTTTGAGTTGGACGAGACGGTCACGCCGTCGCCGCACCATCCGATCGGCGTCAAGGGCGTCGGCGAAACCGGCACCATCGCCAGTACGCCGACGGTATACAATGCCGTGCTGGACGCGCTTTCGCCTTTCGGCATAGAGGGAATCGATATGCCGATGACATCGGCGAAGGTTTGGCAGGCGATACAATCTGCCCAATCGTAATCCAATACTTCTAGGGGCGGCTCGGCGAGCCGTCCGTCCCAGCGAATAATCGCAGGAGGAGATAACATATGTGGCCAAACAATTTTGACTATCAACGGGCGGAATCGGTCGATCAGGCTCTGGAATTGATCGGTGACGAGGGCAAGTTTCTGGCTGGCGGCCATAGCCTGCTGCCAGTGATGAAACTGCGCCTTTCCGCGCCCGAGCAACTGGTGGATATCGGACGAATTGACTCGCTGCGCGGCATCTCGGCCAATGGCGGCTTGACCATCGGCGCAACCGCGACCCATGCGGAAATCGCCGCCTCGGGTGACGTGCAGTTGATGTGCGGCGCCTTGGCGGATGCCTGTGGCGGCGTTGGCGACCAGGCCGTGCGCAACTTCGGCACCATTGGCGGCAATATCGCCCATGCCGATCCGGCTTCTGATCCGCCGACGGTGTTGGTGGCGGCCGGGGCCAGCATCAACATCCAGGGCTCGGACGGATCGCGCTCAGTTGGCGCCGAAGAGTTCTTTGTCGATCTATTCGAGACGGCGCTGGACGACGGCGAACTAATCACCAGCGTAAGCGTTCCCGACCTCAGCGATCACCAGACGGCTTATGCTAAATTCCCTCATCCGGCATCGCGCTATGCTATCGTCGGCGTCGCCGTTGCCCTAAAGATGGATGGGGATACCTGTGAACATGCTCATGTCGCCGTCGGCGGCGCGACGGTCAAGGCGGTCAAGTGCGCCGGCGCCGAAGCGGCGCTTGCGGGATCATCCCTCGACGACGCGGCGCTGAATGCCGCGGCTGACATGGTGAAGGCCGATATCGCGGATTGGCTGGCGGGTGATGTGGTTTATCCCGAGTCCTACCGGCAGCAGATGGCGGGCGTTTACCTCAAGCGCGCTGTAAAGGCGGCGGCTGGATAAGGCGCTTCCAAAGCAGCGTTGTTGGGAGGGTCAGCCGGCGGCTGACCCTTTTGATTCTGCAATTGCTACTTTGATGATCCGTTAAATGGCTCTATAGTTTGGCGATGTAGTGACTGCTAACCGATCCAATCCTGCCATTGCTGCGGAAGCGGCTTGTCCATGGCTTTGGCGTAGACGCTGGCCTTGCCGTAGAAGATCAGCAGCGCCTCGCGCAAGATATCGAGGCTGATGTGGATCGGCACTTGGTAGCCGTCGCGGTCCATTTGCTTGGTCGCGACATCCTCATTGGTGACCGCTTCCAAGGCAGCTTCCAGTTCCTCGTCCAATTGCCGATACCAGGCGCTTAATTTGGCGACGCTGCCGAGATAGCTGTCGTCGTTCGTCCGGTAGCTGAAATCGATTTTGAATCCCTTGAAGGACTGGACGTAAGCGTATTCGGTTTCGCCCAGTTCGCGGCAGAGTTCACCGAGCGTTGGGTTGCCCCCACCCGGCGTAAAACTGAGATCTTCGTCGGACAATGATTCCAAAAGCTGGTCGCGCAGCGGTGTATACATACGGTTGAGGTCCCAGAACTGTTGGATTTGCGCGTTCATCGTCTTCTCCTCCTTCTCGCTTCCGATTCAGTCTCTCTATTCTAGTCGGCACTGTACGCAACAGAAGGACGAATCGCTTACAGCCTTCCGAAAATCATCCCGCATCAGTTAGAATACCTGATCGTAACTATTCTTCGAAAACCAATGAGACGAGATGAAATGCATGTTCAATTCCGTTGATGACCTGCAAGCTGCCTTGAGCCAGCAAGACTATATCGCCGAGCGCGGGCTGGCCGTGGCGATATTCCTGGCGCTGAAAACGGGCAAGCCCCTGTTTTTGGAAGGGGATGCCGGCGTCGGCAAGACCGAAATCGCCAAAGTCCTCGCGGCGCTGCTGGAGACCGATCTGATCCGTATGCAATGTTACGAAGGACTGGATATCAATACGGCCGTATACGAATGGAATTACGCCGGCCAGATCCTGCACTTGCGACTGATGGAAGCCGAAGGCCTGGCCCGCGATGATATGGAAAGCGAACTGTTTTCAGAGCGCTTTCTGCTCAAGCGACCATTGCTGCAGGCGATCGAAAAGAGCAAGAACGGCCGGGCGCCAGTATTGCTGATTGATGAACTGGATCGCTCCGACGAAGAGTTCGAGGCCTTTCTGCTGGAGTTGCTCTCGGATTTTCAGATCTCGATCCCGGAATTGGGCACGGTGAAGGCGGCGGTTCCACCGGTTGTGGTTGTGACATCCAACCGCACGCGCGAAATCCACGATGCGCTAAAGCGGCGCTGTTTATACTTCTGGATCGATTACCCCCATTTCCATAAGGAGCTGGAGATCGTGCGGCGCAAAGCGCCCGATGTGCCGCCGATGTTGGCGCGACAAATCACCGCCTTCATTCAAGACATGCGCTCGATGGAGCTGTTCAAGCGACCCGGCGTCGCGGAAACCCTGGACTGGACGGCGGCATTGATCGCGCTGGATCGGAATGAATTAGCCCTGGAAACAGTGCAGGACACGCTAGGCGTGATCTTGAAGTACCAGGACGACGTCGAAATGCTGGATGCGACAACCATCCAAAATATGATCGAGCGCGCCAAAGTCGAAGCGCAGCGGGTTTGATCATGTCCGAAGATCCGCCCATCAAAGGCGTATTCCTCGGTCCGGCTGATGCGCCCTACGACTATCACGGCGGCAAATTGACGCACAATCTGATTTTGTTTGGACGCGTTTGCCGGGCGCTGGGCATGAATGTGACGCCTAACCGCATGATGGAGGTGGCGCGTGCCCTGGCCCATATTCAGCTGGGGCGCAAGCAAGATTTCTATTTCGCGCTGCGTACGCACCTGGTCACGCATCCCAAGGAATTCGCCTATTTCGATGAAGCCTTTGATATCTTCTGGCGTCGACCGTCGGATGGTTTTACCACGCTGAATTTGCAGTCCCTGGGCGAAGAGCGGCGCAAAAAAAAGACGCAGTTCCTGCCGCCGCTGGAATCCGCGCCGAGCGAGAACGGCAGCGACAGCAAGGAGTTGGATCCGGCTATGATCGCGCTGGTGCCAACTTACAGCCGGCAAGAGCGTTTGCGCCATAAGGATTTTGCCGAGATGAGCGCCGAGGAGTTGGAAATGGCGAAGCGCGTCATCGCCAAAATGCCGGAATCCCTTGGCATGCGCCGGACGCGCCGCTTTGAAAATGGCAAGGGTCGGCAAATCAACATGCGGCGCCTGATGAAAGATATGATTCGCAAGCGCGGCGATGTCACCGAATTGCCGACGCATCGCCGGGTGGAAAAGCCGCGTCCTGTGATATTGCTCTGCGATATCAGCGGCAGTATGGAACGCTACACGCGGGTGCTGCTGCACTTCATGCACACCCTGGCCGGCTCGCTGTTCCAGGTCGAATCCTTTGTCTATAGCACGGATATCACGCGTATCACGCGGCAGATCCGGCAAAAGAACGTGGATGACGCGCTGGAAGATGTCGGCCAGGCCGTCTTGCAGTGGGGCGGCGGCACCATGACCGGCGAATGTCTGCACCGCTTCAATTGGGTCTGGTCGCGACGTGTGCTGGGGCGTGGCGCGGTGGTGCTGTTGATAACGGACGGTTGGGATCGCGGCGATATCCCGCTCTTGCACCGGGAAATGGAACGCCTTCGGCATTCTTGTCGGCGGTTGATCTGGCTGAATCCCTTGCTGGATGTGCCGGAGTATGAACCGCTGACCCGGGGCGCGCAGGCGCTTCTGCCCTATGTGCACGACTTTCTGCCGATTACCAACCTCGCGAACCTGGAGGTGATCGCCAAGGCGCTCAATAATCTCAACAGTCGGCCCAGCGCCGAAGCCTATCGCAAACGCTATCTGGCCTGAGAGGCGCTGGGCGGCGCTACCAGGGCGACTCACAGAGTCGCCACCTACAAGGATTGTTCGGTACTGTGGTGCTGGCAGTTGTTTTTGCACCCCTCATCCCCCAACCCAGCGCCCCCTCGGTCCCCCCGCTAACCGGGGGGCGGAAATCCCACAAGGGGTGCGCGTAGACACCCACAAGAACTACGAGAAGGGGAGCTATCGTAGCGTGCCCACGCTTGAAAAACGCAGTCGTCGATACTTGCAACATCAGAAAACCCGTGTTCCAGCATCGTCGAGACAAGCTTCCCCCCATTGCTATGGGGGGATCGAGGGGGGTAGACTAGAGGTGGGTGCGACACCGAGAGTAGCGGACAAGCCCTACAAAGACCTGGGTGATTTGCGGGAGAGACGATGTTAGACATCCTGGATATGATCAACGACTGGATTGCGGCCGATCGGCGCGTGGCATTGGCGACGGTTGTCAAGACCTGGGGATCGGCGCCGAGGCGCGAGGGATCAAAGATGGGCATCACTTTGCAGCCGGGGCGAGTCGACTCAGCAACCCCGGCGATGATCGGCTCGGTCAGCGGCGGCTGCGTGGAAGGGGCTGTGGTCGAGGAGGCGCTCGCGGGCTTTCGCGATGGCGCGCCGCGCTTGCTCAAATTCGGCGTGGCCGATGACCTGGCCTGGGAGGTCGGATTGACCTGCGGCGGCAGCATTGAAGTCTTTGTCGAGCCGCTGGATACGATATGGTGGGACGCGCTGGCCGAGCTTGCGGCCGGGGACCATTTCGGCGTGACGATAACCATCGTGGAGGGCGAATTGATCGGCGAGAAAGTCTTGCTCGATGCCAGCGGAGACGTCCTGTTCCAGACGACTAACCTGACCGGAGCGCATCTGGAAACCATGATAGCCCTTGCCAAGGCAAGCAAGAAAAGCGGCCTGGCAACGATGGGCGAGACGCGCGCCATGGTCGATATGCAGGTCGAGCGCCCGCATCTGATCCTGATCGGCGGCGTGCATGTGGCGATTCCGCTGCAGGCGATGGCGACGCAAGTCGGTTTTCGCGTCTCGATCGTCGATCCGCGCGCGGCATTCGCCTCGCGCGAGCGCTTCCCCAACGTGACAAAGATCTTGCACAGCTACCCGGATAAAGCCCTGCCTCAACTTGGGCTGGATCGCAGCACTTACCTGGCGGTCTTGACGCATGACCCCAAGATTGACGACAAAGCGCTGATCACCGCGCTGCCGGCGGACATTCCCTACATCGGCGTATTGAGCAGCGGACGCACGCACAAGCAGCGCGTGGCGCGGCTGCAAGACGCCGGGCTCGGCGATGACTTGATCGCGCGGATTCGCACACCCATCGGCATCGACATCGGCGCCACTACGCCGGAAGAGATCGCGGTCTGTATCTTGGCGGAGATCATCGCCGTGCGAAACGGACTGCGCGCAGGGTCGCCAGATGGCGTAGACACCACAGGGCGCGAGCGATGAAATTCGGTGAAGTGCCGATCGCCGACGCCCGCGGCGCGATTCTGGCGCACAAGCTCTACGACGCCTCGGGCAAGCTTGTCTTCAACAAGGGCCACGTGCTCAGTCTGCCCGACCTGGCGGTGCTGCGCCGCCTCGACATGGAGCGCGTTATCGTCACCCAGTTGAGCGACGCCGATCTGCACGAAGATATCGCGGCCGAAAGAATTGGCAGAGCGGTCGCAGGTCCCATGGTCAAATGGCGGACGCCGGGCGTGGGACGCGCCAATCTGACGGCGGCGGAGCGCGGCGTCTTGCATGTCGACGTGCCCAAGCTCGAATTAATCAACAACATTTATGACGGTATCACAATCGCTACCTTGCGCGAATACAGCCTGGTCGGCGCGGGCGACATGGTGGCGCTGGTCAAAGTCGTGCCTTTTGGCGTGCCCCAGGCACGCGTGGTTGACGTGGAGCGCATCGCCGAAGCGAGCGCCGCCATTCTGCGCATTCTCCCGCTCCAGGAGAAACGCGTCGCGCTGATCGTCTCCGGAACCGAAACCAGGCGCGAGCGCCTGCTCAAGAGCTTTCACGCGCCTGTCCGTCAGCGCATCCAGGGCTGGGGCAGCCAATTGCTGGAGCCGACTTTTGTATCCCACGACCAAGACGCCATCGCCGCGGCAATCCGCGCCCATGCCGGGGCGGATCTGATCCTGGTAGCGAGTATCTCCGCCATCATCGACCGCGAAGACATCGTGCCCTCGGCGCTGCTGCGCGCCGGCGGCAGCATCACGCTGCACGGCGTGCCGGTGGACCCGGGCACGCTGCTGATGATGGGCTATCTCGACGAAGTGCCGGTGGTGGGCGCGCCGGGCTGCGTCAAATCGCCCAAGACCAATGTCATCGACTGGATTCTGCCGCGCCTGCTGACCGGCGAGCGCCTGACGCGCGCTAACTTGGTGTCAATGGGTCACGGCGGTCTGCTCAAGGACATCGCCGAACGCCCCATGCCGCGCAGCTTGACGGATGGCTAGCCGTGGCGGGCTTCGGCGCGATCATCTTGGCGGCGGGCTTGTCGTCGCGCATGGTGGACAACAAACTGCTGCTGCCCTGGACCGACGGCGAGACCATCATCAGCCAGGTTGTCAGCGCCTATGTCGACGCCGGTGTTGATCCGATCATTGTCGTGACCGGGCGCGACGCTGAAACGGTCACGGCGCAACTTGCCAGCTATTGCCTAAGTTTTGTTCACAATCCCGAATTTGCCACCGGCGAGATTCTGTCGTCGGTGAAGGCCGGTCTGCGTTCCTTGCCGAATACACTTGACGCGGCTTTCATTCAGCCGGGCGACATGCCTTGCATCACGAGCGCGGTGATAAGGCAGCTAGCCGCGGCGCGCGAGCCGGGCGTCAATGTCGCGCCGGTCTACCAGGGACAACGCGGGCATCCGGTGCTGCTGGATCGCGCTTTTTGGCGGGCGATGCTGGATCTGTCAGCGGATGCCAGGCCGCGCGATGTGCTTCAAGGCGCGCGGGATCGGCTGCGCTTGGTGGCGGTGGATGAGAAGGGCGTCGTGCTGGATCTGGATACGCGCGAAGCGTATGAGCGGGGGTTGGGACGGGGGTGTTGAGCTTATTCAATCGGAAATTGCGGGATCGCCTCGTCAATGGCTTGCATAATGCGAATAGTTTCGGATAGAGCAACGACGATTTGTTGGTAATGCTCCAAGTCATCAGTTGACAGTACACGTCCGCGCCGGTCTTTCAGCCACTTTTGCAGCACTTGATAGCCGCCAATGTGAAAATCCCAGATTTCTTGCGGCACACCCTCGAAATACTGCGTTTTGTTGATATGTACTCGCTTGTGTTTCTCGATGTATTTTGGATAGCCTCGCGCAACCTCATTCTCGCCTTCGATATTGTAATCAGTCATGTAATCCACGAGTTTGGGCGACTTCATAAGGTGCAGGCTCACCAACTCCGCGCCGAGGCGCACGAGCTTGGCAAACAAATCAACGTCCGAAGTCAGTGGCAGGCGAGGAAAGTCGATTTTCAGGAACTCAGCGTAGCGTTCGCGGTAGGTGGGGCTGTGGAAGACGGCGTAGGCGTAAAAGAAGACGTCCTCAGGACCGAACCAGCCGGGGGAGTCTCCATTGGCGAATGCGCTGCCTTCGGTTTGGAAGGGCAAGCCGAGCTTGGTTTCCAAGTCGGAGACGAAAGTTTTGCTAAGGTTGGGTCGGCGGCCATTCTCGTCGTAGTCGAAATAATCTATTTCTTCCGCGTCTAAGATACGAACTTCCTTATTTCTCTCATGCTGATTACCTTCGTCTGCATCAAAACCTGCATCTTTATCCTGCGGCTCGTAGTACAGGTAAAGAGGGAAAATGAACGCATTGTCTTTGGATGAGACAATCGATTTATCAGTGATAGAATCAGTGACCCAAAAGTTTCCAAATTGCTCAATTCGCGGACGCCGCAGCGTGACCAGTGCCAAATTATCGAATTCGTGAAGATGCCGCATTATTGCGAATCGGCGTCGTGTAATACTACTGTCCTCATAGTTAGTGTAACGGGTATCAAATACTCTGTAGCGGATTGCGTGAGGGGAATCGGCGGAGAACGAAACTAATTTTTTCTGAATGGTAATTGCCATGCTACTCTCATTGAAGCATTTCGTTACCGATGAGTACTTGGCATAAACATTGAGGTTCTCTGATGCAAAAGGTCTGAATAGAAAATATGGTTCAACTGGTTCAACACAATCCCATGATTTGTTTTCAACGTCCGCCAGATTGAGGAATTCGTACTTGTTCTTTCTCGTTCCCCATAGATCTTGATAATTTACCAATCTTGTCGAATTACTTTGCTTGGACTTTATCAAGAGTATTATCGCCACGCCTTGCACAATGTCGAAGACGTTCTCATCTCTGTTTCCGTCGGGAGAAGTTTCTTCCTTTCGAGAATCACCATGTAAATTAAGAATGTAAATCTCCGAAAAGGAATGCAGAAGAGCGTGGCGCATTCCCCGAAATGTTGGATTGTCCAGGTAGCCATTATTAGTGATTAACGCGAGAATCCCCTCACCTGTCTGCTCAATCCGCCACTGACCGAAGCGAATGAACTTGACGTAATCGTCTTGCAGCCACTTAGGGTTCTTTTCTCCAAGCGGCATGCCATCCACTGTTTTATACTCGTCTAAAAGGTTTCCGATAAATGTCTTTACCTTTCGCGCTCGCTTAGGCTGAGGCCCTTTTGGATTTTGACCTCGCCGAAGACCTCTTTGGCGAGTAAGCGCTTCCTCATCAAGAATTATCTCGCTTCGATTGGCGCTATGCCCGCTATATGGCGGATTTCCAAGCACCACCATAATTGGCTTGTCGCGCTTAATCGCAGTGGCTTCGTTGGCTTCTTCCTCAATGAAACCGCCAAAGGCCGACTTGTACTTCTCTTTAACGCCTTCTTCCAGCGAGTTGGTCAGGTAGATGCCTAGTCGTTCATCCTCTTTGAATTCGTAGCCGGCTTCTTTGAGCTGCAAACTCAAGTTCATGTGCGCGACGGTATAGGGCGCCATGAGCAATTCAAAGCCGAAAACGCGCGGCAACAGATGTTCCTGGACATAGCTTTTCCATAAGCCTTGTTGTCCAACAAAGCGTTCTTTGATTTGCTCAATCACAAAATACAGGAATGTTCCCGTGCCAACTGCCGGGTCGAGTATGAGCGCGTCTTTGTCCGCCAGTCCACGCGGTCGGTTGAAGCGGGTTTTGAGAATGTGGTCGACGCTGCGCACGATGTATTTGACGACAGGCTCAGGCGTGTAATAGACGCCGCGTTTTTCGCGCAGCGTCGGGTTGTAGGCGCTTAGGAAAGTTTCGTAGAAGTGAACCACCGGATCGGTCTGTTGCGTTCGCCTGCCGAAGTGGGTGAGAATGCTGTCCATGTCGGTATGGCGCAGGACCTCTACCAAACTTTCTACCATCCATGTCAGTCGGCTGCCCAGGTCAAAACGGCTGTGATAAAACAGATCGCGCAGGAAGGGATTTGTGCGCGGGATGTCTTCCGCCGCGCCGCGCAAGGTAAACCCGGTGGGATCGCCTTGATAATTCACGCGCGAGGCAAACAAGCCATAGGCAAGCGTTTGAGCATACATATCGGCAAACTTGGCTTGGTCCAAACCGGGCAGTAAGGTCTTCTCGAATGCCGTCATTTGATTGACGAGATCCGTTGTGGGATCGTTGCTCTTGAGATCCTTTTCGATAAAATGAGCGATGAGTTGCGCACCGCTTGCCAGTCGCTCCGCCAATTCTTTCGCGCTGTTGACAGTCGGCGTGGTTTGCAAGGCAAAGCGGCGCAGCATATCGGTCAATTTGCCATAGTTTTTCTGAATGCGAACGATCTTGTCTTGCGCTACTTTGGCGATGCGTACCGTTTCCCGCTTTTCGCCATCGACATACCAGCGAAATTCCAGGTAATCTGTCAGAATCAGATTGCCATGCGTCTTGTAGCGTTTGAGTTGCTGTGAATTCTCGGTACGGCTGAGTTGATTGCCGATGTCCTTCGCCTCGACGATGCCGATTGGCACATTGCCCGGTTGACGCAAGACGACAAAATCTGGCATTCCAATTTCTGTGCGCGCGGGGTCGTTAACCGCGTTCAATCCCGCATTAGCTGATTCCAGCAGTTTCTTCAATGCCGGACGGTAGGCATGTTCGCCAGCCATGCCAGTTTTGAATTCATTTTGTATTTCTGTGAGATAGTCTTTGACACTCATGCTGCCTCTCATGAACCGCGCTTATTCTACCGCAGCCAGGCGGCGCTAAACAGCGGAGGCTCAAGTTGACGCGGATCGCGGGATGGAGTCGAATTCAAGCGCCGCCGCAGCGGCTGCCAAAGCGCGACAATCAGCCCCTCCCGACTCAACACGACAATCCCGACCGTGACGCTCTCCACACCCATGCTGACCAGCGTGTGCGGCTCATAGAACAGCCGGCTGCAGCTGGCGTAAAACAACACAGCCAGCCCGATGGGCAGCGCTTGCGCCAAGACGTATAAGCAGACGCCGATGAACGCGGCGTCGCGCTCCTCCAGATCGAAGCTGCTCAAGAACAGCCCGATCGTCAATCCGAGTACGATGGTCTGCGTCAGGTGGGTATAATACAGAATCAATACGAGCGCGATCAGCAGAGCCAGGCGCAACTGCTCGGGCCCCACCCGGGCTTGATCGGATAGCAGCAGCCACAGGATCAAGAGCAGCGCGCCGCCCAGGACAACGCCGCCCAGCCGCAGCGACTGCGCGCTGCTCCAGCGCAAGGCGGCAAACCAGCCGCCGCGATGGGCGAGTCCCTTGGCGAAGGACCAATTGGCGACCAGCGAACCCGGCGTTGAACTGCAAATCAACTCGTAAGTGTGCTGGCGCTTTTCACGGTGGATGCCCTGGATGCTCGCGACGGCGAGGATGATGCCGGCCGCCAACGTGAACAAGGGCAACAGCGCGGGGCTGGCCACCACCAGCATGATCATGACAACGGGGATTCCGAACAACAGCAGCAGCAGTTGAGGTTGCAGCGCAACCCCCACGATGAGGGCGATTCCAACGGTCAGCAGCAGCGGTCGTGGAAAACCGTAGCGTCGCTCCGGCGCGCTGGCGGGCTTGTAGCCTTGGCTCGCGCGCCGAAAAATGGGATTGCGCGTGTCAGGCTGGGCGATTTGCCGCCACAAGCGCGCAGATAACATATCAATATCGCTCCCTGCCCTGGATATTGCCAGATCCCATGATAGCTGAAGTTGCGGGTGAATCCAAAGGGCGGGCGCTGGCAGCCAGTGCAATCGCTTCAAACTAATGGCGACTGGCATGATGCCAAATTGCACTGATAATTAACCACAGACGCTCGGCGGCAGCGAGAAAGTCTGATAATAAAGCGCGTCACAGCTTCTGTGCCTCATAAAGCTGATAAAACAGCCCGCGCTCGGCGATGAGTTCTTCGGGCGTTCCCAGCTCGGCAACGCGACCGTCGTTCAAGACCAGAATGCGATCGGCATTTATCACCGTCGATAGCCGATGCGCGACGGCGATTGTTGTCCGGCCGCGCTTCGCGTGATCGATAGCTTCTTTAACTTTCGCCTCGGTTAGGGCGTCCAAATCGGACGTTGCCTCATCCAGCAACAGGATGGCCGGCTGCTTCAAGATGGCGCGGCAGATGGCGACGCGCTGCCGCTCTCCACCGGACAGCGCCAGGCCACGCTCGCCGACGACGGTCTGGTATTTCTCCGGCAACGCTTCGATAAAGGGTTGAAGGTTTGTACCCGCGGCAGCTTCAGCGACGGCCTCAGCCGCGATGGCGTCAGGATAGGACAAGTTCTCATAGATGCTGCTGTTCCACAAGAAAATATCCTGCGGCGTCAAGCCGATGCAACGGCGCAGCGACGCCAGGGACATTTCCTGGATGTCAACGCCATCGACCAGAATCCTCCCCGATTACGGCGCGTAAAAGCCCATCAAGAGATCCAGAATCGTGCTCTTGCCGCCGCCGCTGACACCGACAATCCCGAAAAACTCCCCGGGCTGGACGGAGAACGAGACATCGCGCAGGGCGAAATCGCCTCGTCCATAGTCAAAAGTCACATTCTCGAATGTGATCGACGGGCCCGCCGCTTGCGAAATAGTCAGGTCGCGCCCGCCTTCCCGCTCCCTTTCGTATGCGAACAAGCCGTCGAGACCTTCGATCGCAACTTTGATTTGCTCCAGGGTCACTTGCGCCTGTAACATGGCGCGCAGCGCTGTGTAAACGTATGGCGTGTACAGCATGAAGGCGATGAGATCGCCGATTGTCAGCCTGTCGTTGATGATCTCAAGGGCGCCGACGCCGAAAACAAGGCCCATCAATACGCGATCCACCACATGCGTGGGAAGGATCAGAATCAAGTTGTGCAATGTTTCCGTTTTGGCTCGGACTTCCCAATGTCGTTTAATCCAGGTATCCCAACGCGCTTTTTCATGAGCCTCGCCACTGAAAGAACGAACTGTGCGAATGCCGGAAAAAACCTGCTGCAGCATACTTGAACCGGACTCCAGAATCCGCTGAAACTCCTCTTCAAGAATCCGGACGTAGTTTTTCAAGCGCTTTGAGAATAGGTAGGTAATTGGAAAGGCCAGCAGCGTTATCAGCATCAGCCGCCAATTGATGAGCGCCATCGCAGCCAGCGCGCCGATGAACAGCAAAGCGTTGGATATCAATGGTATAAGCCGATCGACGATGTAGTCGTCTCCTACAAGCCCGCAACCCCGGGTTATGTGATGGATGATATGCCCGACTTCGGTCGCCTCCAGGTCACGGAGTCGCGCGTGGATCAGATGGTTGAAGAGCTTCTGGCGCAGGGCTTGCGAAATAGCCTCGCCGACAATTTCGCGCTGATAATCGTAAACCGCGTGGAGCGCGGCCGAGATCAATGGGATCGTTATCAGTGCCGCCAGAAGCAGCGCTGCCTCGCGCAAGTCTCGCTGCGGGATCGTTTCATCGACAAGCCGCTTGAACAGCAGTGGCAACGTAATACTGATGAGAATCGTCAAGATCAGGAAGAACACCATCGACGCGATCACCGTCATGCGCGTGCGAAGTTCGCCTAGAATGATGGTTTTCGCGGTCTCCTGGGTCATATCACTCCTTGTATGAAACTTAAGAAGCCAAGCCGATAGACAAGACTTGGACAGAAATGCCAAGCGGGAGCGGCTGTGGCGTCTCCAGCAAATGGGAAATCACTTAGATGATGCTAGGGGTCATCAAGACAATATTACTGCTTGACCGCGCCGATGGTCAAGTTATCGAGGATTTGATTGCGCCCGGCGACAAAGATCAGCACAATCGGCAGCGTGGCGATGAATGCGCCGCCCAGGATCATGCCGTATTCGATCTTGTACAAGCCCTTGAGCGTAGCCAGGCCGACCGGATAAGTGAACTTCTCCGGCGTGCGCAGCACGATCAGGGGCCAGAGGTAGTCGTTCCAGGCCGTCAGAAATACCAGCACGCAGAGTATCGACAGCGCGCCCCGCGAAAGCGGAATGCCGATGCGCCAGAAGAGTCCCCATTCGCTGGCGCCGTCAATGCGCCCAGCATCGAGCAATTCCCCCGGTATCGAGACCATCGCCTGGCGCATGAAGAAGGCGCCGAATGCGCTGACCGAACTGGGCAAGATGACGCCGAGATAGCTGTCGAGCAAACCGAGGCGCACGATCATCTGAAATAGCGGCACCAGCGTCACCTGGAAGGGGATGGCAAAGGTAAATAGCAGGAAGATGGTCAAGAAAGTCTTGCCACGGAATTCGTATTTGGCGAATCCCCAGCCCACCATCGAGGCGAAGAGCTGCGTCAAGGCGCTCTGGCTGACGGCGATGATGACGCTGTTGCCCATCTGCTGCAAGTAAGGGATTTCCTCACCGCCCAGCAGCCTTTCATAATTCACGAAAGTTGGCTCGGGCGCCAAGAGATTAATGGGAAAAGTGAAGAGCTGTCCGTTGGTTTTGAAAGAACCGGTGATCATGTAAAGGAAAGGAATGCCAACGAGCAGGGCGAAGAAGAAAAGGATCGCGTAGACGACCGTCGCTTCCAACAACTTCATGTAGAGCGATTTGCGCTCGGCGGTCTTTGACGGTGGCGACAGGGCGAGTCTCATGCGTCTCAGTCCTCGCGGAAGGCCCGAATCAGAATCAGTTGAACCAAGCTCAAAACCAGAATGATGACGGCCAGCGAGTACCCGATGGCCGAGGCATAGCCCATCTTGAGTTCGCGGAAACCGCGGGTATAGAGATACATGGTCATGGTCATGCCGGCATTATTGGGTCCGCCCTCCGGTCCCACCAGGATGGCGGGTTCTGCGAACAGGTTGTAGGAACCGATGATGGCAATGGTCAGGACAAAGGCGAGAATGGGCCGCAGCAGCGGCAGCGTTACATGCCAGAAGACCTGCCAGCGCGTCGCGCCGTCGACCCGCGCCGCTTCCTTGAGTTCGGGCGGGATATTCTGCAGGCCGACCATGAAATAGATGGCGTTGATGCCGGTCCACTTCCAGGCGCCCAGGATAATGACGGCCGGCATGATCCAGCGCGCCTCGCGCAGCCAGCGCACATTGTCGACGCCCAGCGGCGCCAGCAGCAAGTTGTTGATCAGCCCGTACTGCTCTTCAAACACCAAACCAAATATGATGCCAACGACAACGCCCGCGGTGATATTGGGCGTGAAATAGAGAAAGCGAAAGAATTCGCGAAAGCGCAGTTTCGGGCTGTGCAGGATTAAAGCCAGCAGCAAGGCAAGCGGCACGATGATGAGAATGCTGCCCAGGGCGTAATAGGTGGTATTGGTCAGCGACTTGATGAAGAGGTCATCTTTGCTGACCAGGCGGATGTAATTGTCAAAGCCGATGAAGCGGGGCGCTTTGCCAAGTCCTACCTGCCGGTAGAAGCTCAACTGCAGCGACTGAATCACCGGGTAAAGGAAGAAGATGGCGTAGCCGATGAAGAATGGGCTGATGAACAAATATGGCGCGATTTTACGGCCGCGTCCAAACATCGCGGTTCCTCAGTGGCAAATGGAGAGTGGCGGCGAGACATTGCCCGCCGCCACTTGGGTTTTGCCCCTGCTAACTTTCGAATTCCATCTCGTCGCGGATGGTGTCGGCGATTTCGGAAAAGACCTCTTCCGGACTGCGGTTGCCGTCAATGACATCCTGCCAGGCAGCCGTTCGCAGGCTGTTCAGTTGCGAGCGGAACGGGCTCTGCCACTGCGGCGGCGCTTCCGGCCCGACATCGGCGAAGACCGCGCCCAGGTCTTGGCCCGAGAAATATTCGTCGTCGGCATGCAGACGCTCGTTATCCATCGCGGGAATG
Source organism: Chloroflexota bacterium (assembly GCA_026713245.1). Lineage (GTDB taxonomy): Bacteria > Chloroflexota > Anaerolineae > Aggregatilineales > Phototrophicaceae > UBA6055. The sequence continues at coordinate 529 of JAPOOU010000281.1, read as the reverse complement.
TAGGGAGGCCAAAGCGTGGTCAGCTCGAAGCGGCGCACATTGCCCTCAATTGAAAGCATGGCGAATTCGAGGAAGCTCAGCGCTTCTTCGACCTGATCGCTGGTTTTGACCACCATAGCCCCGGTACCGCCCCAGACGCTGGTGCGGCGTCCGCCTTCTTCAAATGCCGGCAGCGGAGCGGCTTTCCACTTGCCCGATAGTTCCGGCGCATTGTCCTTGAAGAAACCGGCGTACCAGTCGGCGCCGACCATGGAGATCAGCGTACCATCCTTGAAAGCGGCCCAGAGCGCGTCGCCCGTCGGCGGATCCCCGGTGACGCCTTCGTCTTGCAGGGCCAGCAACCAGTCCATCAGCGCGATTGATTCTGCCGAGTCAATCGTCACATCGCCCTCGGCATTGAAGTAATCATGGCCTTGCTGCCGCAGCAGCAGCTCGTGCAAGCCACTGTGGATGTGCAAGGGTATGACATCGGGATTCTCGGCCACGATCGCGCGAGCGGCTTCGACGAAGTCATCCCAGGTAGCGAAAG
>JAPOOU010000052.1 GCA_026713245.1 Chloroflexota bacterium | reverse complement strand
TGGGCGAGGGTCCGCTTTAGAGTCGGATAGAGTGACTGAAATATTTCGTAGCGCTGGGCGTAGATGGGCGCATTCTCGCCGACGGGCACTTGATCGCCGGTTTGGATCATGGTCGCGCAGGCGGAGGCGACATCGTCGAAGACCCCCGCGGCGACAGAGGCCAGTACGGCCGCGCCGAATGCCCCGCCCTCGGTGGTATTGATGTTGACCAGGGGCGCGCCCAGGACGTCGGCGATGATCCCCTGCCAGACCGGGCTCTTGGCGCCGCCGCCGCTGATGCGCACTTCGAATTGTTCGGGCAATCCCACATTGTCAATAAGCGTGAAGGAATCTTTCAAGCCGAAGGCGACGCCTTCCAGCACAGCGCGAGTCATGTGGCCACGGCTATGGCGGCTGGTGATGCCGATGAAAGCGCCCCGCGCCAGCGGGTCGGGATGCGGCGTGCGCTCGCCGGTGAGATAGGGCAAGAAGAAGAGTCCCTCGCCCCCGGCCGGGACCGTCGCCGCTTCCGCAAGCAAGCTGTCGTAATCCATATCGGCGGCGAAAGTATCCTTGTACCATTGCAGGCTGCCGGCGGCGCTTAGCATAACGCCCATGAAGTGCCAGGTTTCCGGCACGGCGTGACAAAAGGCGTGCAGACGCCCCTCCGGCTCGTAGGCGTAGCTGCCCAGGGGGGCGAAGACCACGCCGGATGTGCCAACCGTGACGCCGACTTTGTCGGGCGTGACACAGCCCATGCCGATGGCTCCCGCGGCTTGATCGCCGCCACCGCCGACCACCGGCGTGCCGGCGCCCAGTCCGGTGGCCGCGGCGGCCGCGGCGCTGATCCGCGATGTCACCTGTGTGCCTTCGTGGACCGGGGGCATCCATGCTGCCGGGATGTCCAGGGCGTCCAAGACATCCTGTGACCAGGCGCGCTCGGCGACGTTGAGCAGGGAAGTGCCGGCCGCGCCGGCTAAATCTGTCGCGTAGGCGTCGGTCAGCTTGTAGCGAATGTAGTCTTTAGGCAGCAGTACTTGTGCCGCTTTTGCGTAGACTTCCGGCTCGTTGTCGCGCACCCACAGGATTTTGGGGGCGGTGAAGCCCGTCAGCGCCGGATTGCCGGTCAATTCGAGCAGGCGATGCGTACCGATAACCTCGGTCATATAGTCGCATTGCGCCCCGGTGCGCTGGTCGTTCCACAGGATCGATGGTCGCAGCACCCCGCCCTGATCGTCAAGCAGGACCAGACCGTGCATCTGCCCTGTCAGCCCGATGGCGCTGATGTCGTCGCCGCGCAAGCCGGATTCGGCCAGGGCGGCGCGAATGCTCTTGACGATGCCGTCCCACCAATCGTCCGGGTTCTGCTCGCTCCAGAGCGGCTGGGGCTGGCTGATCGGCTGCGGTGTATTGGCGACGGCGATGACGCCGCCGGTCTCGTCGATTATCAGCGCTTTGGCGCCGGTGGTGCTGATATCGAGTCCCATTAGGTAGGGCATGGTAGCTTTGTCCTTTGTTTTACACTATTGTGCCGATTGCCATGTAGGGACGCACAATGTGTCATCCCAATAACGATACATAGCCATTTGGGCTGTTATTCTGGTCACGCTCAGCTCTAATGCAGGGCGGCGTCGGGCGACTCAACGAGTCGCCCCTACCACCATCTTTTTTTGAGTTTCATTATTCTGTGTGAACCAAGCCCTACATTTCTAGCAAGTGCAGCGATCTTTTAGCGAACCCCCATCAGAATATCAAAGGTCAACTGATCGAGCCGCTCATAGGGCAGGTCCCGCGCGCCCATGCCGACGCGGTCAAAAGCGATCGCTTTCAGCTTGTCAGCGGCGGACTTGCTGTAGCCATCCCCCAGCCAACTGTAGCTGCCATCGTCGGCGTTGATCTCGGCCAGAAGTGCTTGTACTTCGGCATCGGCGTTGAATTGCGCGGCTTTTTCTTTGAAGACCAGGTAGGAGCGCATGCAGCCGCGGGCGAATTCCTTGACGTCTTCGTATTGGGAACTGCGATAGGCGTGGGCATCGAAATGACGGCTGCCGTCATAGCCTACATCTTCCAGGAAGCGCACCAGATGGAAATTCTGCTTGAGCATCATGCTGCCAAAACGGAAGTCTTGATCGTAGCGGCCGAACATCTGGTCGTTGAGATCGATATGGAAGAGCTTGCCCGCGTCCCAGGCTTGGGCCACAGCGTGGGTGAAGTTCAAGCCGGCCATGTGCTCGTGAGCGACCTCGGGATTGACGCCGACCATGTCGGGATCGTCGAGGGTGGCGATGAAACCGAGCATGCTGCCGACGGTGGGCAAGTAGATGTCGCTGCGCGGTTCGTTAGGTTTGGGTTCCAGGGCGAAACTATAGCCGTAACCACTGTCTTTGGAATATTCGCACAAGAAGTTGACCGCGTCGCGCATGCGCTTGACGCCATCGGCCGGGTTCTTGGCGCTGTCGCATTCGGCGCCTTCGCGGCCGCCCCAGAAGACATAGACCGTGGCGCCGAGCTCCGCGCCCAGGTCCATTGAGCGCATCGTTTTCTGCAGGGCATAGGCGCGGACGGCCGGGTCATTGCTGGTGAAAGCGCCGTCCTTGAAAGCGGGATCAAAGAAGAGATTGGTCGTGGCCATGGGGCAGACGATGCCGGTCTCGTCCAGGGCGCGTTTGAAATCGGCGACGATGCGGTCGCGCTCGGCCGCAGTGGCGTCGATGGGCACCAGGTCGTTGTCGTGCAAGTTGACGCCCCAGGCGCCGACCTCCGCCAGCATGCGCACGATTTCCACCGGCGAGATGGTCTCGCGGGTGGGCGCGCCGAAGGGATCGCGGCCGACATTGCCGACCGTCCACAAGCCGAAGCTGAATTTATGTTCCGGTCGAGGAGTGTAATCCGCCATTTTCGCTGTCCTTTGCTCAAGCCGATATGCCTGTGATTGTAACAAAAAGGCTGGTTGCGGGCGATGGATTGATGGGGCGCGGGCAGAAGAATCGGCATCCGAATGGCATTTCGCAGTTGTAAAGGGATTCGGATTTTGAAATCTGGAAAAAGGTAGCCGACAGATAGAATTTATATTCTATCATATGAGCAACCATTGAAATTAAATCAAGGGTTGCGCCGTGCCGATTGGCTTGTGACAGGGCAAATGCACATGGCGCATTCACAAATCAGTTTGATGTCTTAGGAGGAAGAAAATGCCATATCAAGGATCCGGCGGCGGTGGCAGCAAGCCAAAGCCGAAACCAACGCTTATACTGCCCTGGCTTGTACCGCAACCAAAGCCAAAACCGGAATCGCATTCCAATCCCAATGTTGCCGTTCCGGGAGATTTCCTGGGCCCGGCGCCAGCGACTCCACAAACACCCTCGACAGCAAATCCTCCGGCCGAGCGCCCCACTTATGGACCGGAGAACCCGGCGCCGCCCGACTATGGCGGACCGGGGCCCGTGTACCCGGGCATTACCAGCGCCCCGAAACCCACGTCATCTTCCTCAAGTAGCGGAAAGAAGCCTGATCGGGAAAAAGAGAAATCTGACAAGCCGCATAGCGCTGATCAAGCGGACATGATCCAGTCAGAAGCGACGCCGGATATCAGCGCGTTTGACCTGGAGTTCGGCTGGTCGAGCCATCAACTGGAGCTGGGAAGCGATGACGAGCTGGTCGCGGCGGTGGCGGCCTCGCTTCGTCAATGAAGGTCTTTTCGAGCATTTTCATGACGATCTGAAAGCCTACCTGAAAAACTTCGCGTCCTATGGCTGGGACGGCAAGGCGGATCGGCAGGCGGAAGCGTATTTGCAGAAGTGCAAAGAGGAGATGAGGCTGCATTACGCCGGTAAAGACGAATTGTGGCA
>JAPOOU010000053.1 GCA_026713245.1 Chloroflexota bacterium | reverse complement strand
GGGTGCATTTCAGATTGTTGGCGCATCAAGCTCCCATCTTCCACCCTCAAGCACAAAATCTGTAGGGGCTCGGCGCGTAATCGGCGAAAAGGTCCCAGGAATGTCGCGCTCACGCAAAATCGTAAGCCTTCTCGTCGCATCAGCGACGCGGTTTACGTAAACAGGCGCGAGCGCTCAATGAAGCGCAATTTGTCCTCAAATGCTGGGAAGATGCCCTCATTTTGCCCCCTTTTTGGGTAACAGTATACATACAGTATGTATATGGGGGGGGTACCCCCTCCCCAGATCGGAAGCTGAGGACAGGACAGGTTGGCAGCGGCAGGAACGCCGGGCAATTCTGTGGTGATTGCCAGCGAGCGCCTACATTTTTTGCGCTGTGGCGGGCGACCTGATAGGTCGCGTAGGTCGCGTAGGTCGCGTAGACACAGACCGCCGACACAGACCGCCGACACTGACCGCCAGCCGCTCCTTACAAGAGATGCCCAGCGATCGGCGCAGGTTTCGCTTTGAAGTTTGTCTGTCTTTGTCCATTTGCGGACCCCGCAATATCGTTTTCGGAGTTTAGCGCCTCTTTGTGGACAATGGCGCTACGTTTGAGCCGGACGCGGGTTTGAAAAGCGGCGGCTCGGGCTGGGCGGCTGCGTGTGGTGCAACGTCGAAGGATACAGCAAGGCGCGAAGAAAAGGGCGACTATATGGTCGCGGTTTCGGGCGGGAGGGCGAGCCACCGCCGACACTGACTGTCAAACGCCCCCTACATCGCCCCCTGTTTGGCAGGCCTGAGGTTAAATCTCGGTGTTCTCGGTGGTTAATTGCCAATAATCTGAAATGCGCCCCATAAACCCTACAATGCGTTTGACAAACGTCATTTGATGCGCTAAAGTCTCGGAAATCGTTTTCAGACTTCCAGGAATTGTCCTTGTCGCAGAAGGCAACCATACACGATGTGGCGCACCAAGCGCGGGTCTCGGTCAGTTCCGTTTCGCGGGCGCTGAACAATTACCCGCATGTCTCCGAGGCTTTGAAGTTGCGCGTGGTAGAAGCCGCCGAGGAGTTGGACTATCAGCCGGCCTTCCTGGCGCATAGTCTGCGCCGGGGAGAGACCAACTCGATTGGATTTCTTGTTGGCAGCATTGCCAATCCGGTCATCTCGACCATTTACGAAGCCGCTGCCGAGGCGCTTGCGACCAATGGTTACGCCGTAACGCTGGTATCCTCGCGCAATCAAGCCGATCTGGACAGCGCCTGTTTGCGGCTGCTGGCCAGCCGACAAGTGAGCGGATTAATTGTCTCGTCGGCTTCGGAATCGCCCGAACCATCGCGCCGCTTTATTCAAGAGACGAATATACCGACAGTGATGCTGGATCGCTCGCCCGTAGTCGGAGAGCGCGTTTACGCCGTACAGTCCGATCACGCCAGCAGCATACGGAAAGCGGTCTTTCATCTGGTCGAAAACGGCCATCGCAACATTGGATTCATCGGCGGGCCACAAGGATTTTACCCCACACAGCAGCGATTTCGAGCATATCAAGAGGCGCTCGCTGCCGCCCGGATTCCCCTCCGCGGCGAATTGGTACGCTTCGCGTCCTTCACTGAAACCGACGCCTTTGCCGAAGCGCTCTTGCTGATGCGAAATCGACCGCTTCCGACAGCCCTGATCGTGGCGGGCAATATTATATTGATCGGCGCGCTGGGCGCGCTGCAAGATCTTCAACTGGCGGTCGGGCGCGACATCGCGCTGGTCGCCTGTGACGACATCCACCTGACGCAGTTATACCGTCCACCGGTCACGGCGATCCGCCGCGACCTGAACTTGTTGGGGAAAACGGCCGCCCACTTGTTATTGCAGGGAATCCAGAATAATGGAAACAGAACTGACCGCGTCATCAAATTGCCGACGCAGCTCGTAATCCGCGAGTCGTCAGATTATCTATTTGACGCCTGATACACCGCTGGATGACGAGACGATTTGCGGTCAACTGTTTTGGAGCCGTTTATTGAAAGGAGCAGGCAAGCGCGAGAAACATATTTCGTTATGACAGCTCAATCAAAGCTGTGGGCACACAACAGTGTGTCCGTCCTATAGCAAAGTGACATATCGTTCAAACGAGGAGGAGATTATGTCGAGGAAGTTATTCACCCTAACACTGATCGCGTTGGTCTTGCTGCTTGGCGCGACCGGCGCCATGGCGCAGGATCAAGTGCTGAGGATCGCCACCGGTTCGTCCGGCGTCGCGAATTTCAGCTTCCAGATTCTGTCCGCCGGCGGCGACCAGCAAAACTGGATCACTTTCCAGTCGGTTCCGCCGCTGTATTTTGATGTCGACTTCAACTTGAAAACCGGCTATTTCAATGACTGGAGCTCCAACGACGACGGCACTGTCTGGACCTTCTCCGTCGATCCCGACGCTCGCTGGTCCGACGGCACATCAATATCTGCGCAGCAGGTCATCGATTCCTGGCAGGTGCAAGCGGCGCCGCTGAACAGCGTCGGCCGTATCCGCACTTATCTGGGCAACGTAGCGGGATTCGCTGACGCGCGCGAGATGGCTGCCGAAGACGCAATGACCGTCGATGTAAGCGGTCTTGCTGCGCTTGATGATTCGACAGTCCAGGTCGAGCTGGTCCTGCCGGATCCGGTCTTCTTCTGGCGCATCGCCACCGCGCATATGGCTATCGCCCGCGCCGAGGACGTGCTGGAGCATGGCTTCAACGAATTCTGGAAGCCGGAGAACAACCCAATTGTCAACGGTCCTTTCATCCTCACCAGCTTTGACGCCGACCTGCAGACGGCCGAGTTGACACCGAATCCGGAATGGTGGAAAGACGGTCCGATCTTGGAGAAGGTCAGCTTTATGTTCGTGACCGACCAAACGACCGTCGGCGCAATGGCGCTTAACGACCAAATCGACGCCAGCCTGGCCGCCGCGCCCTCGGTCCTGCGCGCGCAAATGCCGGATTACTTCCGTCAGTTCGACGCCATCGGCTTCAATACCTTCTGGATGCAGCCAACTATCGAACCGACCAGCGATCCCAAAGTGCGCGAAGCGCTGATTAAATCGGTCGATTGGAACGCGGTATTCCAAGCCGCCTTCCCGGTCGAAGGCAGCGGTGTCATGACCACCCAGACCCTGGATGATATCGTGACCTGCCAGAACTCCGACGCGACCGGCTACCCCTTCGATGTCGAAGGCGCGCAAGCGGCTTTGGCGGAATCGAGCTATGGCAGCGCCGAGAACTTGCCGAAACTGCGCGTTACGCCGCGCGGCAGCAACGAGTTCAACAACCGCGCGCTGCAAGCGGTCATCGAATTCTGGCGACAGAACCTGGGCATCGAGAATATCGAGTTCCAGCAAGACCCCAACAGCTTCGGCGATGACTACGACAAGATCAATTTGAGCCGTGACGATGTGGTCATTCGCTTCCCCGACGCGGCTACCTATATGTGGGCGGCCGGCCACTCGGCGGGTCCCGTTCCCAGCAGCTCGATGCTGAGCGGCTACTACAACGAGGCGCTGGAAGCGGCGGTCAACGAAGCCTTGACATTGCAGCCGGATGATCCGCGGCGCTGTGAACTGGCGCTCGAGGCCCAGGCGCAATATGAGGGCGACTACGTCATCATGCACTTCGGCAAGCCCTTGCGCACCGCCAACGCCCGCGAACACGTCAAGGAATACTACAGTGGTCCCGACGTCAGCGTGATCGAACCCTGGAAGATCTACATCGAGCGGATGTAATTTGATTAACCCCCATCCCCATACCCTAGCCCCCCTCGGTCCCCCGCCTAACGGGGGATGTTTCCCACAAGGAGGGAAGGGGCTTAACAATGCGGTCAAAAGGGTGATATGCCCCCTCCCTCTTTATGGGGGAGGGGGCCAGGGGGTTGGGGCAAAGGAACCCACTAAATGGCATCATTTCTGGTGATACGTCTATTGCGCTGGACGGCGGGGCTATTGCTTATCCTCTTCGTTACCTATGCCATGATGTATTACGGGGCCGGCGATCCCATCCGCATGATGTTTATCCAGGGCGAAGATTTCGATTCCACCGACGAAGCGGTGATGAGCGCGCTGCGCGCCAAGTACGGCTTGGACGAACCCTTCATCGCGCAGTTCGTCAATTACATTAACAAGCTGTTCCAAGGAGATTGGGGACGCTCTATTCGCTTACAAGTCGACCGCCCGGTATTGGAAATTGTCAAATTCCGATTACCGATTTCCATGCAGCTTGGCTTCGCCGCGACGTTGATAGCGGCTGTGGTGGGCATCACGCTGGGGGTGCTGGCCGCGCTCTACCACAATCGCTGGCTGGATCGCCTGATTGTCAGTACCGTGCTCTTCGTCACATCGATTCCCGTTTTCGTAACCGCTCCCATGCTGCTCTTATTGTTGGTTCTCATACTGGATTTGATCGATGTGCCTTATGGCTGGAAGGGGCTTTTTCACCCCCAAGCCGCCTTGACGGTTGCCGTCATCGCCATCGGTCCCCTGCCCGGCATCGTCCGGCAGACGCGCTCCGCCATGCTGGAAGTAAAGAGCCAGCAATATGTAAGGACGGCGCGCGCCAAAGGACTGACGGAATCGCGGATCATTTTGCGCCACATGCTGCGTCCGGTGATGACGCCAGTGATCACGACCCTGGGCTTGATTATGATTGCGCTCATCAACGGCTCTTTGTTCATCGAATTAATTTACAATGTCCCCGGCTTTGGGCTGCTGACAATTGAAGGCATCCGCACGGTCGATTATCCCATTATCATGGCTGTGGTAGTCGTTGGAACCTTGATCATTTTCATCAGTAATTTCCTGGTCGACCTCATCTATCCCATATTAGACCCGCGGGTAAGGGCGCAATGAAGCGCGCGGAGTCGGTCGCCAAGATCTCGCGAGTCGTCGACGACGGCAGCGTATACATCGGCGAACAGCGCAACTTGTGGCAAGACGCGGCGCGGCGCTTTAGCAAGAATTGGCTGGCGGTTGCCGGTCTGGCCGTGGTTGTGCTATTCCTCGTTTTAGCGCTGATTGGTCCGCATATCGCGCCCTACGATTTCCTGGAACAGAACATCGTCAAGGCATTTGGCGGCTTCTCCGCGGAGCATCCCTTGGGCACCGATGATTTGGGGCGGGATGTGCTCAGCCGCATGCTCTATGGCACGCGCACCGCGGCGCTGGTGGCCTTCTTCACCACCATCATCAGCCTGATCATTGGCGTACTGGTGGGGACCTGGTCGGGCATCCACGGCGGGCGCACCGACGAGTTCATGATGTGGATAAGCGATTTGATCCAAGCCATGCCCAACTTATTGCTGGTGATATTGATCAACACGACCCTGCGCCGTCCGATTGTCAACTGGTTCGACACCTTGTATGAACAGACAAAAAATCCCTTTTATCTGAACACGCTCTGGCTGGATTATGTCTTGGTATTCAGCGCCCTGGCGCTGATTGGCTGGCCCGGGTTGGCGCGCTTGATTCGCGGTCAAGTATTGAGCATAAACGAAGAAGACTATGTGCTGGCGGCGCGAGCGCTGGGGGCGAGCGAGGCCCACATTATGCTGCGTCACGTCATTCCCAACGCCCTGGGTCCCTTGATCGTCGCCGTTACGGCAGGGATGGGGGGCGCCGTATTGCTGGAAGCCAGTTTGAGCTTCCTCGGCATCGGCATCCAGCCGCCCAATGCCAGTTGGGGTTCCATGTTGGAGGAGGGTCGCCGATATTGGCAGATTTTCCCACACTTGATGCTCATCCCGGCCGTGACGATCGGCCTCGTCCAGGTGGCCTTTGTCTTTCTGGGCGATGGCTTGAACGATGCGCTGGATCCGCGCCGCAACAGTTAAGCCCGCAAGCGCAAGGGAGTTATGATGCCATCAGCAGCGTATCCGTCTGCCGAATATCCCAAAGACGCCGAAAACATCACCATTTATTATGACCGGGACAGTTTCGCCGCCTGGCCCTTCAATCACGGCTTCAAAGCCTTTTCGGACAGCGAACTGCTGATCAGTTTTTCACGCGGACCCTGCCACTACAGATCGCCTTATGACCTGGCGCATCACGTGGTCGATGCGCGCGGCGGGGAATACGTCACCATGCGCTCGAGCGACGGCGGCTTGACCTGGCCCATTGAGGACTTGCGGTCGCTCGGCAGCCGCCAGGAACTTGAAGGACCGCTATTCATGAGCGCCGAAGACGCGCCAAGCGAAGCTTTCGACTGGGCATCACCGGACTTTTTCATGACGGCCGGCTTCGGCATCCCGCCCGAACGGGATCAATCGATCGGCTACATTCAATATTCGCGCGATCGCGGGCATAACTGGGAAGGTCCTTACCGCATGCCTGCCTTCGGCTTCAACTGGATACAGGTCAAGCCGGACTATATCTTGCGTCCGGACGGGCTGGTCTTGCTCTTTGTCACTGCCGGCATCGCCTCGGGGGTGCGCGGCAATCGCTTTGTCGCGGTCTATGGATCGCCTGACGCCGGGCTGACCTGGAATTATCTGGCGCCGATCATCGCCGACTCGGTTGACCGGCGCTATGTCAATCGCTATTACGCCAGCCCGGTCCTGCTTGACGACGGCCGCATTCTGGCGGCGCTGCGCTGTCAAATCGACGCGCGCAACGCCTGGCCCGAGATCTTTGAATCAGCCGATGGCGGGCGCGGCTGGCAGGTGCTTTCGCGGCCGAGCGACTGGGGGGGGCCGACCGACGTGGCGCTGCTCCGTGACGGACGGCTGG
>JAPOOU010000054.1 GCA_026713245.1 Chloroflexota bacterium | reverse complement strand
TGGAAGTCGCCGTCGTGTAGATCGAGCAGGTTGAGAGCCTCGATTTTTGTATCGAGTGTGTAGCTTGCTTGCATGGTGGGGAGTCCTTTTCTACTTGTGTTGTAAAGGGACAGTAGCACAAATGTTCTAGCAAAGGGCGACTAAATGTTCACGGTTTGGGAATAGAGTCGCGGGCTGGTGGGGATGGCGCGTTGACGGGGTTGGTACAGGGTGTTTTGGCCACAGAGGGCGCGTAGACACTGACCGCCAAAGGCCCCTACATCGCCCCCTGTTTGGCAGGCCTGAGGTTAAATCTCGGTGCTCTCGGTGGTTAATTGCCAAAATATTGAAATGCACCCCCAGATTCGTCATTGATTTGAACTGGTCGGGCAGCATGATATAATACGGTCTTAGTAAATCTGGATTGTCCACATATTGATCTAGTTCAGGAAGGCAAGGCTCATGTTAAGACTGCTGAGGTTTTCGTCATTTTTGTTATTGTTATTCGGCGCATTCACCGGAATGGCGCAGGATGAGATCACCATCTTCGCGACTGTGGGCGCCTATTACCCCGATGAACCGACGGAAAATAATCCCAATCCGCCTCAGATGATGAACGCGCTTGTCGCCGAGTACGAAGCGGCCAACCCGGGCGTCAATGTCGAGTTGGTCGATGTCCCGTCCAATATTTCCGGCGATCAGTGGCGCAGTACCGTATTCAATGGTCAAAACGAACCGCATATCATCGTCAATAATTACATCCGCGTCTGGCAGGAGCAAGGCAACGACTGGTATGTGCCGCTCAATGACCACGTTGAAGCGCCTAATCCATACATACCAGAAGGTACGCCTGGGCACGAACGCTGGGCGGACAGCATCCCCGAAGTTGTCTGGAATACCACCCACCATACCGGCAGCGGCAATCAATATGTCGTGACGGTCAACGCGGTAGCTGTGGGCTTCTATTACAACATCGACATGCTGGAAGCGGCCGGCATCGATACAGAATTTGATATCGACTATTCGCTCTGGGCGGATTGGGAGACGATGATCAGCGAGATGGGCGCGCTGGCCGAGGCGGGCATCGAGCCGCTGGCAATGAGCATGTCGACTGCCTCGCCCTACACCTATAACTGGTTCGACGGCACCAGCCTGACCAGCATGTACATCGATCACATCGAAAGCTGGTGGGAGCCGGGCGCCAGTTGGCACGCGCTGAACCAGCGCGAATTCGCTTGCGCGATCCAGAATGGCTTGATCAGCGCAAACGACGACGCCTTCGCTGATTGGCTGGGGTTGCTGGCAGATTTCGAGCCGATGTGGGTGGAAGGCTACGCCACCATGACCTGGGACGAAGCCTATCGCCTCTTTATCACGGGCGAGGCGCCGTTCCTGCTCGGCAACGCGGCCAGCCAAACACTTAACGTGACCCGCGACGCCGACTTCAACTGGGGTATTAGTTACTTCCCGCCGGTCACCGAAAGCACCAGTCCGCATGCGGCGAACAACGAGAGCGCTTATCTGGTCGGTGGATTTACCGCCGGTTTCACCGTGACCGACCGCGCCCGGCGTGAAGGCATCGAAGAGCAGGTGGTCGACTTCCTGATGTACTTGACCGCCCAGCCGCAGTGGGGCCGCGTCGTTACCGACTCGCCGCGCAGCATCCCGACGCAGTTTGGTCTGGACGTACCGGACGCATTGAAGCCGACGGTCGCCTTCCTTGAACTGCCGATCCGGGCGCTGAAGGATCCTGATCCGCGCCTAAGCCGCCGCTACGGTGAAGATCATCGCCGCCTGATGCAAGAATTCTTCACCGACCAGATCGATCTCGAAACGCTGATCGCCGAAGAGGATCGTCTGATGACGCGGGAAGCGCGCGTGATCATCGCCGAAAACGAATGGTCTTGCGACTTCCAGATGGAATAAGGCGCGGCAAAATTGGGTCAGCCACCGGCGTAGGTCAGTGTCGCCGGTCAGCGTCTACGCGACTTACGCGACCTACGCGACCTGCCCCATACAACGGATAATTAGGATGGTACGGGCGACCCGGCGGGTCGTCCGCACTCGAGTTCTCAACACAGGTCATGCTCAGACGTCTTGCCGCAAGCCCTTCGGGACAAGTTGTCAAGAAACAAAGCCAAAGCCCGCTGCCTCTGCGCATGTGGCGGGCGAAGTGGTTTTATTTGGCGCTGCTGGTTCCGGTCGCGCTGCTGCTGCTATTTGAGTGGCTGCCCGCATTCAGCGCGCTCTACAATTCGCTCTATATCTGGAATGGCGGCAAGGTCCATTTCTATGTCGGGCTGGAGCATTACGAGCGGATGCTGAGCGACCGCACCTTCCGCGTCGCCATCACCAATCTGGTCGGCTTCGTTTTCTTCCGCGTCATCATGCAGACGGTTCTGCCCTTCTTCGCCGCCGAGATGATCGTCAACTTGCGCAGCGCGCGCTGGTCCTATTGGTGGAAGATCATCTTCGTCTTCCCGATGGTCGTGCCGCAGATCCTGAATTACTTGATCTGGCGTTTCATCTACAACCCGCAGGTCGGCTTGCTCAACGAAGGCTTGAAGCTGATCGGCCTGGAAGAATACGCCCACGCCTGGCTGAGCGACCCCCATACGGTGATGTGGGCGCTGGCTTTTGTGCGCTTTCCCTGGCTGCCGACGCTGCAATTCCTCATCATTCTGGGCGGCTTGCAGACGATCCCGCAAGAGGTGCACGAGAGCGCGGCGATTGACGGCGCCGGCTTCTGGCGGCGGCTTTTCTATATCGATATTCCGATGACACGGCGGCAGATCACCCTGGCCATGATCCTGACGATGCTCTTCATGACTCAGCGCTTTGATCTCTTCCTGGTGATGACCGATGGCGGGCCGGGCTACAGCAGCATGGTGCCGGCGCTGCAACTCTATCAGTCGGCCTTTTCCTTCCTGGAATTTGGCTACGCATCCGCTATTGGCGTCGTGCTCTTCGTCGCCATGCTCGCTTTGACCATCATCAACCTGCGTGTTTCCGCAGGCGCGACTGCTCAGTAGGGGGGACTGGCTATGCTTAATCGCAAACGCATCCGCATTGCCAATCACGATCTCCCCTTTCAACTGGTGCTGATCGCCTTCGGCATCGTGACGTTTTTCCCGCTGGTGCTGGTCGTCATCACCTCGCTGAAGAGCAACACGCAGTTCTACCATAATTTCTGGCTGCCGGAGCTGCCTTTTCAGTTCGGCAACTACAGCTCGGCATTCAGAATCGTCTGGCGCTACATCGTCAACAGCGTCATTTATTCCGGTTCGACCATCTGCCTGATCGCCGCAATCGCCTCGGTGGCGGGTTATGTCTTCGCACGTTTCCGCTTTCCCTTCAAGACGGCGATCTTCCTCAGTTTTATCACGCTGATTATGGTCCCGGGCGTGCTGACACTGGCGCCGCGCTTTGTGCTTGTGCGCGATCTCGGCATGGTCAATACGCCCTTCGCGCTAATTTCCGTCTGGGTAAGCGGCGGACTGGTCTTGTCGACCTGGCTGATGCGCAGTTATTTCGAATCGCTGCCGCAGGAGCTATTCGACGCCGCCTATGTCGACGGCGCGGCCGAATGGCAGGTCTTCATCTACGTATCGGTGCCGCTCGCCCGCCCGATGATCGCCACTGTGGCGATGACCACGCTGATCGCCACCTGGAATGACTTGATCTGGCCCCTGGTCACGATCACCGACAAAGATAAGATGCCGCTGGCGCTGGGGCTGATGCAATTCTCCTCGGATTTCGAGACAGACTGGGGCACGCTCTTCGCCGGTTACGTCATTTCATCGATTCCGCTGCTATGTGTCTTCGCTGTGGCCATGCGGCAATTCATCAGCGGCTTAACCAGCGGTTCAATCAAAGCCTAGATACTTGCGAAGTTTGCATTGACGCTTAGCCATCTGTTAAAATCTCGGCTCGCGGATGCGCTGTAGGGTGCATATCTTAGCTTAGGTTTGAGCATTTCGCTCAATACCATTTAATAACTCAATATACCGTTAGGAGGATGTCATGAAAAAGTTGAAAGTTGCGCTATTGTTGCTTGTCGGCCTGTTGGTGTTCGGCGCCCTGGCGCCGGCGTCGGCCCAAGATGCGGGGGAACTTGAACTCTGGACCTTCGTCAACACGCATGCGCGCTGGTTCCGCGAACAGGCGGAACGCTACGCCGAAGAGGTCAACGCGGATTTCTCGATCAATGTGGTGGAGATCGCCTATGCCGATATGCACGATCGCCTCTTGATCTCGATCCAGTCGGGTGGCGTTGGGGCGCCGGATATCGCTGATGTCGAGCAGGGACGCTTTGGCAGTTTCCTGCGCGGCGGCGGCGATCCCGGCTTCGTCGAGCTTAACGCGCTGCTAGATGAGGGCGGGCACACCGAAAACCTCGTTAGCGCGCGGCAGGCGCTATACACGTCAATGGGTTCGGTTTATGGCATTGAACATGCCTTGACGC
>JAPOOU010000055.1 GCA_026713245.1 Chloroflexota bacterium | reverse complement strand
GGACCGGGCGCCCGCGGGTCCCCCGCCGGGCGACTATTTCGAGCACACGGTGCAATACGGAGAAACGCTCGGCATCCTGGCCATCCACTACGGCCTGACTGTTCAAGAATTGCAAGCCGCCAACAGCATTGACGACGCCAATCGCATCGAGAGTGGTCAGACGCTCTGGATACCGGGATCCGCGAAAAGACAGGATCCCCCGCCGCCGCCGAAACCGCCGGAACCCGCTCAACAACCACAACCGTCGGAACCGCCTCAACAACCGGCAAGCGAAGTCGCCAGCGCGCCCATCGCAGCCGGGGACAGAGATGTATATGTCGTCCAACCCGGCGACTCGCTCTCCATGATTGGCGTCAAGCTGGCTACGGACTGGGAGGTGATGGCTGTCATCAACGGCATTGTCGATACCAATAATGTGCATGCAGGCATGACCTTGCTGGTCCCCAACAGCGACGATCTCATCGAATACGGCTCGAGATTTGCCCCAGCCAGGCCTCCGGATGTTCCCGATCCGGGCGCGCGCGTTGGAGTCGGTCGTGAATTTGTCGTCGTGCTAAATACGCAGATGGCTTACGCTTATGAAGATGGCGTCTTGAAGAAAGCGGCGCTAGTCTCGACCGGACTGCCGGCGACGCCGACCGTTCAAGGCGATTTCAGAATCTACAGAAAAGTGCGCCGCCAGCGCATGTCTGGTCCGGGCTATAGCCTGGACAATGTGGAATGGGTGATGTATTTCTATCAAGGCTACGCTTTCCACGGCACCTGGTGGCACACGAACTTCGGCCAGCCGCAGAGCAAAGGTTGCGTCAATATGACCAACGCCGATGCCAAGTGGTTCTACGACTTTGCCAGCCTCGGCACGCCGGTCCACGTGCGGTATTACTAGGAAGCCTCACACAGGCGCTCAGGCGCTTGAATTGCCGCCGTCCAATCCCAGGTCGGCGGCATGCTTTTGCATCGCCCGCAATACCAGGGGAATGTGAAACTCCCAAACATCCACACCCAGCACCTCGCAACCGTCGATCACGTCCTGGCGATTGACCCCGGCCGCAAAGGCCTTATCCTTCCACTTCTTGCGAATGCTCTTGACCTTGACGTCGCGGATGTCCTTGCTCGGACGCACCAAAGCCACCGCCGTGATCAAACCGGTGAGTTCGTCCACCGCGTACAGCGCCTTGTCGCGCAGCGTAAGCCGATCGTCCGCCGCCAGTGGACCATGGCTCAAAATGGTGCGGACGTCCTCTTCGCCCAAGCCCCGCTCGCGCAAGATCGGCGCTCCGTCCATCGGATGCTGCTCCAGCGACGGGTGCAGCTCCCAATCGAAATCGTGCAACAGACCCACCAATCCCCAGGAATCGGGATCGTCGCCATAGTGTTCGGCATATTCGCGCATGGCGAACTCAACCGAAAGCATATGCTTGCGCAAGCCCTCCGAAGCCACAAATTCGCGTACGATGCCCCAAGCCGTCTCTCTGTCCAAAGTCAAAATCCTCCATCGATTCGCGCCGCCCGCACAGATATCAAACCCGTCACGAGCGCAATTATGAATCACATCGTAATACCACAACTTGCTATTTGATTCAACAAGAGAAGCGCGTAGCCGCGGACAATGCTAGCAATTCTATCGCCTGAACTACGCTTTGGCCTTTCTCGGCGCAAATACAAACCGCGCCACTTCCGGCAGCGAGCCGCCGTCAGCCCTTCACCGCCCCAAATGTAATCCCGCGTATCAGGTACTTTTGAGCGAAAAGCGCGAAAACGATCATCGGCACAATCATCACCACGCTCATGGCCGCCATCGGTCCCCATTGAATGCCCTTGTCGCTGACAAACCCCGCCACAGCGATGGACAGCACGCTGGCCTTACGTCGCGCCACGCTCGACGCGATCAGGAATTCGTTCCAGGACAAAAACGCCGTTAATATCGCCGCTGCCGACACGCTCGGCATCACGATCGGCAATACCACCCGCCAGAAGCGCTGCCAGACGCTGGCGCCGTCGACGATGGCCGCCTCTTCAATTTCCGCCGGCAAATCCTGGAAAACAACCAACATTAGCCAGGTAACGAAGGGAATCGTGATGCCAAGCTGACCGATCATGATCGCCCAAACGGTATCCAGCAGGTCAAGCTCCCGCATCACCAGGAAAAAAGGAATGACCGTCGTCACACGGGGATAAAAGCGAATGAACAAGAAAACAAAGGTCACCGCAGCCAGAATCTTTGCGGAAAGCCGCATGCGCGCCAGTCCATAAGCCGCCAGCGTACCGCTGATGATTGTGACGCCGGTCGTCCAAAGCGTGACCGTCAAGCTATTCCTGAAGTGACGAAGAGTCTTGCTGTCTTCAAACAAATCCGCGTAGTGCTCAAACGTGACCTGAGTTGGCAGTATCGTCGGCGGAACGGTCAAAAATTCGCGCGGCAATTTAAGACTGTTGATCACCAGATAGACCAGCGGCACCAAGACAACAAGACAGGCCAGGAGCAATATGACGCCGTGCGCCAGCGCCAGCAATCGTTGCTTGGGAGAACGCCGCCGGTTCATCGCGTCACCAGTCCTTGCGCTGGCGCCAGAAAACCAGCCCGATCGAGAAAGTGGCGAATATCATAAACAGCCAGGACGAAGCGGCAGCCCCGCCAAAGTCGAAACTGCGCAGGCCCAGCGTATAGATGTAATAAGTCAAGGTATAGGTGCTGTAGCCCGGTCCGCCATTGGTTAGCGAATAAATCGAATCCAGCGACAACAGCGATTCCAGCATGCGGAAGACCAAGGTCAACAGCAGCAGCGGCATCAGCAGCGGCAACTCGATATAGAGGAAGGTCTTCCAACGCGACGCCCCGTCAATCGCCGCCACCTCCAGCAAATCGTCGGGGATGCTGGCGATGGCCGCGCCCACAACCAGCAGGACAAAGGGCGTCCATTGCCAGGTATCCAGCAAAATGACCGAAACGATCGCCCAATCCGGCGACGCCAGCCATTCCGGTCCCTTGATGCCGATCAAACTCAGCAAGTGATTGAGCAGCCCGGCGCGGGAATTGAGCAGGATGCGCCACAATGTTCCCGCCGCCACCGGCGCGATCACCATCGGCAATATCAGCAGCGTGCGAATCGAGCGCATGCGCCAGCTCGAGCCCATCGTCAGATAGGCCAGGCAGACGCCCAGGAACATCTCCAGGACCAGCGCGCCGCCGGTGATCAATACGCTGTTGCGTACCGAGCGCCTGAATGTCTCGTCGTTAAGCTCTTTGACGAAATTGTCCAGTCCCACAAAGCCCTTGGGCACCTGCGATTCGGTCAGCACCCAATCCTGAACGGACAGGAAGGCCGAATACAGGAGCGGATAAAATTGCACCGCCACCACGATCACGACGGCCGGTATCACAAAAAGGACCAGCCAAGGCACATCGTGCCGGCGATGCCAAGTCGTATACGTTCTTGTTCCCGCAATCCGGGGATCGCCCATTAACTTACCCGTGAAATGCCTAGAGGCCGTCTGGCGTCACTTGATATTAGCGTGTAAGCGCTCGGCGGCAGCGAAAAGGTCCCAGGAATGCCGCGCTCACGCAAAATCGCAAGCCTTCTCGTCGCTAGAGCGACGCGGTTTACGTAAACAGGAGTGATTTGCGGGCGACATGACAGGTCGCCCCAACAATGTACAAAATTAACTGATACCTGTAGGGGTCAGCCGGTGGCTGACCCGTTGCTTCAATACACAGTGAATTCCAACATGTCTCCCCCCGCAGCCACACATTAGGAAGGTGGCCGGGGAGGGGCTGAAAGTGAAATCAGCGCAGATACAAACAAATGGCGGGAGCTTATGCCCCCGCCCATAACGCTCTAGCCCTCTTGCATCTGGCCTTGAGCCGCGGCGGACTGCACCAAGCCTTCAGGCACTTCGAGCTCCGACCAGTCAGCCAGCGTATTTTCGAGCATGGTCTCCACGTCTACCGCGCCGATGACAAACTCACCCATGTGGCGGAAGAAGATCTCGAAGGCGGCGAATATCCAGGGTACGGATTCCGCCCGGTTCAAGTTGGCGACCATGTTGGGGAAGTCGTGGCTGTACTGCTCGATCAGCTCGGCATCCTCGTATGTGCTCAGGAAGGGCGACCCGACGCCCAACTCAACAAAGCGCCGCTTGGCCTCTTCTTCGTTGATGTAATGCTTGATCCATTCCCAAGCCGCGTCCGGATTCTCGCTGAAACCCGAAATGAAGAGATTCCAGGCCGACAGGAAGGGGAAGCCCGGTCCCGGGAAGGGCGCGGTCGCCCAATTATCGACCACCAGCGACGCATCCGGATTCTGCGCGTCCGCCCGTACGAAGCTGACCCAGCAGATCATGGTGGCGGCTTTGCCGGTCAGGAAGACAGAATTGGCTTCGTCGATGCTCAAACCGGTCGCGCCCTCGGGATTATAATCCAGCAGGCTCTTCATCTGGTTCAAAGCGGCGACGGCTTTATCGTGGTCCAGGGCGTAGTTGCCCTCGGAGTCCACCAGATAGCCATCGTACATGCCCAGGAAGATCGCCGGCGTCTGCTCGTAAGCGCCAAAAGAGAAGACATTGGGCGCAATGTCAGTGCCTTCCAGGTGCATCTCCAGCGCGTCAAGCGCAGCGATGAACTCGTCCCAGGTCTCCCAGTCTGCCGAAATACCGGCTTCCTCGAAGATGTCGGTGCGATAAATCAAACCGTAGGCATCGGCGCTGTAGGGGATGCCAATGCGCTTGCCGTCAAAGAAACCGGACGGACCCGGCAGCATCAGGCCTGGGATGATGTTGGCTTCCCACATGTCGCGCTCGATGAAATCATCCAGCGGGTGCATCTGGTCCCAGACGCTGCCGATCCAGAAGTCGCCCGAAATCACGTCGAATTCGCCCGTGCCCGTGGTCAAGTCGGTGATGTGATTCTGCACCAAAACGACGAAGGGCGAGGCCACGATCTCGAGCTCGATGCCGGTCATTTCCTCGAAGCCGGGCTCCAACTGCTCGGCGCCGATGTCATAAGTGCCCGACTGCATGAATGTGGTCACGACTTCGGCCCCGGCATGGGGCATGTCCTGCGCCAGCGCGCCCGCCGGGAGCAGGACGATGATGAGTAGAAGGAGTAACGCTTTTTTCATGAGATTTCCTCTTTTCATGGAAATAGATGGACAGAAACATTGTTGCTAAGGTTGATGCTAGAAGTGGTACGCGGTTTCACCTCCCGTACATGGTCAGGTCGGATGTTGAGGATGTGGTGTTGGTTACGGCTGAGAGGATTATAGCGGGTTTGTGTGATGCTGGCGAATTTGCGGAGGAGGTAAGCAGGACTACGCAATTTCTTCAAACACTTGCGGGATTATTGAATCCAGCGCGGAATCCAGGTCTCCGTCGAACTGGACGCAAGGGATATCGAGATAGGTGAAGACGGTGAATATCCTCTTGTATCCGTCAATCGCGCCAAGTTCTACCCAATGGTGACCACGATTCGTCAATTGGCTTTTGTTCTTTTCAGACAAGGTCTGCGCGATGAAAATGTTTGACCGCCGCGCGATTGTACTGTCAGCGCTCTCCGGGTTGCCCTTGCCCATCAGTTTCACTTCACAGAAGAATTGGTCCCCTGATCGGCTCAAGAAGTGAAAATCAACTTCTCTGTTTTCTCCGGTCAAGCCCTTGCCAGCGTAATGGCTTGTAGGCACTTGGTACAGCTTTGCCAGTGCCAGCATCAGCGGCAATTCAAGCCGTTTGCCAAGACCGCTCCAAGCGCCGCCGCGGATTTCGGAATGCTTGGCGGCTAATGTATTGACGACGATTAGGGTTTCCTGCAACGTTAACTCTATACTCACGCCGTTGCGATTCAAAACTGGTTTATATTCAATATTCGGATTAGTGTCCTTGACCAGTAGCGGGATTTTTTCAGGTAGCTCATCTGGATAAGCAATTGGCACTTTTGCAATTACTCGGTCTTTTGACTGCAAGGCTATGTCTGTTGGGACATCTGTTCCGAAGATGATACGATCATACGCTGGTTCAGAATCGTCGAGATCGCAACAATCAACGGCCTCCGTAAGTTTTACACCGGAGAATTTGCTTCGAGCTATTTGTTTAAAGTACTCGATACAAAACTTGGCAAACTCTGCTTTGTTCGGCAACAATATGACATCGTTACTATCTGCGTTCGTCAATATGTTTCGAAGCAAGTCCTGGAGAGTAGTATCGTGATACGACATTCGCAACTATCCATAGTATTGGTCTTCGAGAAGTGATTGTCTTTTTTCCTCCGCAATAGGATCATTAAGGTAGCTTATCAAGTCCTTGAGAATAATGGCATTGAACACCGCAGTCCCTGACATCATGTCTTCAAATCGATGCGTGTAGCCGTGAAATTCACGATGACGAATATTATCAGATGTAAGATACGAAGTAAGCGAATAGATTTCGCTCCATTTTGTACCTCTTTCCCATGCAACCACCAAGTCTAATGCTTTTGCATCCTTATCCTGTTGTGACAATTCTTCAACCAGCGCGTCCATACTAAACTTATATTCCAGTACCCTTATTTTGCTGGTCAACGGTTTTTCGGGACTTCCCAAAGCGTCACGTATTACTCCAAGCGGATTCGTCTCGGGATCGTAAACATATGTCGCGTATGGAGTGTCGAGGATTCGTCTATACAAACCGTCATACTGTTCATACTGACTAGAGGAAAGCATGTGTATGCCTCTTATGATACCTGAAGCAAGCATTTGGTTGAATAGTGCTACCACATCTTGCTCTACTTGGGGTTCGGAACGCGTCGGCAAGTATGTAAGCGGCGCAAAGACTTGTGGCTTTGTTATCTTCAGTGGATGCTTTTCCTCATGAATCCTCTGCTCATCAATCCAACCCTCTAACTGCAATTCCTTGACCATAGATACAGTTCCCACACGTCGACGCAGTAATTCCCATCGATACTTCATACCATACTGTTCAACTAGACGTTGTGCCAAGGCTCGAGCCAATTCTACATGTTCAGGTTGAAAGCCTTTGCGCCCAAGATCTGGCTCAGCATCAATGTGAATAATAATGTGAGTTATTGATTGGAAGCCAAGCATTCTATTCAACGGAATCTGCAAGAGTTGGCCCTGCGGCATATGTCTGGTGGCGAGCTGTATTCCTCCTCGAAGAAACTGGGCGCGGCTATGTAGCTTAAGCCTCTCCTCCTTGAGCTGTTTCCACAAGTCAATTGAATAGCACATGAAAAAATAAATACGAACGTTCAATTCCGATACGAGTCCACGTTGCTCAGCAGTCAGTCTGACTGGGAATAGAGCCTCATCTTGAAGAATATCATCCGCATCTCCAGTAATCCAAAACGCCGTTAGGTTTCGAAATCTCTTGGGATGACGCGGTGGATTACCTTTATCAATCTCGCGTTTCATCCACGCGAGATACTCGCGCAGATCTACAACTGGATCGAATTGTTTGTGCGGGAAAAAGTATTCGGGATTGCCCACAGTCGCAGTGGATACATTGCCAGACGAGTCGATTACTTCCACGTGAACTTTGATTGCAATAAACGGTTGGTCTGGCTCGATATAGATAGCTCCTAAAGGTGTGTGAATCCGAAGGAGGGCAAGCCACTGTCTAGCATCCGCCGCACCTGCCCAAGTCAGATCCTTTGGTCGGATTCCGTCTCCGGTCAATCGAATTGTTACCGATGTACCGTTGTCGATTTCTTCAAACTGCTTGTGAGGAGAAACAAAAGACATGGCAAATTGCGGTGTGTCTATTTGCCCAGTCTTGTCTTCTACCCATTCACGACCATGAGTGATCCTGCCCGACCAGGCTTCTCGATCTTTCTTAGTTGACACTTGCAAATCGTTGAATCCGTATGCCAGATAAGTAGCCCCCACTCCCTTCATTCCTCGAAATTTCTCACTCAGCTTGAATGAATAGTTTGGTTTAAGGAACTTCTGGAATTCATCGAAATCCATACCACAACCATTGTCTGTAACGGTGATTTGCCTCGAGCCAATGTCGATCGTAACCCATATCTGAGGAAGGTATTCAACATCTTCTTCATACGCTCGATTCTCAACCGCATCAAAGGCGTTCTGCAGTAGCTCCGCAAATGGATCGTAGTAGCCTGTATAACTTTTCAAAATATTGCGGATTTCACGTTTCTTCGCAGCTACGACTAATTCGGTATCGTGGTCTTCAATTGTCAACGGATCGTAAGGTTCAAAGTGTTTCATGTCCAATCTCCCTAGCCGAGAATTACCAGAAACCCTCTCAGAAGCTGCTGTCTGAACCGTCCAATTGTAGCAGGCGAATTGCGGATGTGACACCACTCGAAGCCAAGAAGCCCTTAAACCCGCGACCATACAGTCGCCCCATCCACCCCAACCCATGCTACCCTGCTCTCACATCTGCGCCTTAACAACCCAAGTCCATCCCGCCAAAAGCCCTAACTCCGAATCCCGCCCTCGGTCATGCCATAGGCATCCAGCGCCGCGTCCAGTTCATCCGCCTCCATCAAGCCCAACTCCAACACGACCTCGCGCACGCTCTTGCCCTCGGCCAGCGCCTTCTTCGCCACCAGCGCCCCGTTGTTGTAACCGATAATCGGATTCAGCGCCGTCACCAGGATCGGATTGCGCTCCAGCCAACTCTCCGTCCGCTCGCGATTGAGCGTCAAGCCCGCCATCAGTTTGTCCGTGAACGCCCGTACCGCCCCGATCATCACCGTCATCATCTCGTTCAGGTTATGCGCGATCATCGGCATCATCACGTTCAGCTCGAATTGCCCCGCCGCCCCGCAGAGGTTCACCGTCGTATCGTTGCCGATCACGTGGTACATGGCTTGATTCATCATTTCCGCCAGCACCGGATTGACCTTGCCGGGCATGATCGACGAACCGGGCTGCACCGCCGGACAGGTCAACTCGGCGATGCCGGTGGTCGGTCCCGCGCTCAGCAAGCGTACATCGTTGGCGATGCGCGTGAAATCCATCGCCAGGTTGCGCAGGGCCGCGCTGAAGAAAACCGCGTCGCCCATCGATTGCATGGATTCGAACAGATCGTCGCTCTCGTAAAGCGCCGTGCCGCTCAATGCCGACAGCTTGGCGACCATGCGCGCGTGATATTCTGGATGCGCGTTCAAGCCGGTTCCCGCCGCCGTGCCGCCGATGCCCAGCCGCCGCAAGCCCTCAGCCGCCATCTTGACCTTGTCGCTCCCGCGCTCGATCGCGGTCGCCCAGGCCCCCACTTCCTGCCCCAGCCGCAGCGGCACCGCGTCCTGCAAATGCGTGCGCCCGGTCTTGACCACATCGTCCCAATCGGCTGCCTTGCCCCGCGTCACGGCGACGAAGCGCGCGAGCGTCTCCAGCAGCTCGTCCAGCCGCCAGAGCGCGCCCAGCCGAATCGCCGTCGGGATGGTGTCATTGGTCGATTGCGCCATGTTGACATGATCGTTGGGATGCACCGGCTTGTCGCTCGCTTCCACGCTATAACCCAGGATCTGGTTGGCGCGGCTCGCCATCACTTCGTTGGTGTTCATGTTGTGGCTGGTGCCCGCGCCGGCCTGAAAGGGATCGACCACGAAATGCTCATGGTGCTGCCCGGCGAGGATCTCGTCACCCGCCTGGATGATGGCCCGCGCCAGACGCTCGTCCAGCAAGCCCAGCTCCATGTTGACCTCGGCCGCCGCGCGCTTGATCAGCGCCATGCTCCAGATGAACGCCGGCAGCGGCTTCATGCCCGTGATTGGAAAGTTCTCCAGCGCGCGCTGCGTCTGCGCCGCATAGAGCGCCCCCTTGGGAACCCGCACCTCGCCGATCGAATCTTTCTCTATGCGAAACTCAGCCATCAATGCCTTCTCCTGTCTCGCCACCGTCCGCGGCGCCCAAATCGAAATCAAAAAGAGCGCTACCATTGTAACGCCCTTTAACTTCCTTGAGAACGACAAGCGGGTCTATGGGGCCGCAGCGTAATTCTCGCCCACCCGCGTCCAGTTGATCACGTTGAAAAAGGCGGCGATGTAGTCCGGGCGCCGATTCTGATAGTTGAGGTAATAAGCGTGTTCCCAGACGTCTATTCCCAGGATGGGCGTCTTGCCCGCCATCAAGGGCGTATCCTGGTTCGGCGTCGAGGTCGCGCTGACCGAACCGCTTTCAGCCACCAGCCAGGCCCAACCAGAGCCGAATACGCCGGCCCCCGCCGCTGAGAACGCCGCTTTGAACTCGTCAAAGCTGCCGAAGGCCCTATCGATCGCGGCCGCCAGCGCGCCGCCTGGTTCGCCGCCGCCATCCGGGCTCATGATCTGCCAGAACAGGTTGTGGTTGGCGTAACCGCCGCCGTTATTGCGCACGGCAGTACGTATATCTTCCGGCACAGCATCGAGATCAGCCAGAATCTCGTCGATCGGTTTGCCAACCAAGTCCGTGCCTTCAATCGCCGCGTTCAACTTGTTCGTATATCCGGCGTGGTGCTTGCCGTGGTGGAGCTCCATCGTGCGAGCGTCGATATGCGGCTCCAGCGCGTCATAGGCGTAAGGCAGGGGCGGCAACTCGAATCGCTGCGGCCCCTCCGCCTGTACGAGACGCGCGGAGAGCGGATGAAGCTGACTGCCAGCCACAGCCACACCCGCCACCGCGGCTTTTAGTACATCGCGGCGGCTAACTGGCTTGCGAATGTCCCTTTTCATCATGCCCGCTCCCAGACCTTAGCCGGCGGCGGCGAATAGCTCGGCCACTTTTGCCCAGTTGATGACGTTGAAGAAGGCGGCGATGTAGTCCGGGCGCCGATTCTGATAGTTGAGGTAGTAGGCATGCTCCCAAACATCAATGCCGAGGATGGGCGTCTTGCCTTCCATCAAAGGCGTATCCTGGTTCGGCGTCGAGGTCACGCTGACCGAGCCGCCATCAGCCACCAGCCAAGCCCAGCCGGAGCCGAAACGGGTGGCTGCGGCCGCCGAAAACTGGGACTTGAAGCCATCGAAGCTGCCGCAGGCGGCGTTGATCGCGTCCGCCAGGGCGCCGCTCGGCTCGCCGCCGCCATCGGGACCCATGATCTGCCAGAACAGGTTGTGGTTGGCGTAACCGCCGCCGTTGTTGCGGACCGCCGTGCGGATATTCTCCGGTACCGCGTCCAAGTCGCCGAGGATTTCCTCGATGCTCTTGCCTTCAAGATCGGTGCCGGCGATTGCGCCGTTGAGATTGCCGGTATAGCTGGCGTGGTGCTTGCCGTGGTGAATGCCCATCGTGCGGCCGTCAATATGCGGCTCCAGCGCATCTTCTGCATAAGGAAGAGACGGTAATTCGAATGCCATGATTCTTCTTTCTCCTGTAGAACTTTTCCTTTACGAGATTGACAAGGCTATTTTAGCACAAAGGACACCGTTTTCACTATTGTTTGTACGCTGCCGGACCGAACTTTCCAGCGTTGGGAAATTAAGACCAGGGCGTAAGCAGATCGCCGAGCCCGACGGACTGCCAAAGCGATTCCGACTTGCAATTCGAAGGAATCCAAAGATGATAAGCACCAGTATATAGGAGCGCGGCTTGAGAATCGACGAAACAATCGGGCAATCGCGGTCTACGCCTTTCAAAGCCTACGTTGTGGTGGTCGTCGCGGTCGTCGCTACCTCCTCGGCGGCGATCCTGATCCGCTTCGCTCTCGACCAAAACATGCCTCCCCTGCTGATCGTCGCGGCGCGCTTGCTGATCGCCTCGCTCGCGCTCGCCCCGATTGCGCTAGGGCGCTATCGTCCATTTCTCACCGGGCTTTCCCGCATCGAAGCATTATTGATAGCCATCTCAGGCATCTGCCTGTCGATCCATTTCACCGCCTGGGTGACATCCCTGCAATACACGACCGTGCTGGTAAGCGTCGTTATCGTATCGACCGGTCCGATCTGGGTAGCGATTCTCGAGGTCATCTTCCTGCATATACGGCTTTCGCGCCTGGTCATTCTGGGACTAATCGTTGCCCTGTTCGGCGGCGCCTTGATCGGCTGGCCGCAAGGCGAAGGTCAACTCAAGATGATGCTGGGGCCGGGCGCGGAAAACGGGACCCTGATTGGCGC
Source organism: Chloroflexota bacterium (assembly GCA_026713245.1). Taxonomy (GTDB): domain Bacteria; phylum Chloroflexota; class Anaerolineae; order Aggregatilineales; family Phototrophicaceae; genus UBA6055. Next base: position 30,486 of record JAPOOU010000055.1, on the reverse strand, counting down.
CGGGCTAGCCTGGCTGGGCGCGCTGTCCGTATCGGTGTATTTGCTGACGGGACGCAAGCTGCGCGCCCGGCTGCCGGTCATCCCCTATGTCTGGCTCGTCTACAGCATCGCAACAGTCTGCACCCTGGCCGTCATGCTGGCTCGGGCTACGCCGGCTCTCGGTTACAGCATCGAAGGTTACCTTGTCCTGCTGGCCATGGGGTTGATTCCGCAGCTTATCGGACACTCTTCTCTGAATTACCTGCTCGAGTATTTCCCTGCTGCCCTGGTAAGCATGTTTTCGCAACTTGAACCTATCGGCAGCGCCTTGTTGGCGCTGGTCTTGTTCCGCGAACTGCCGCCGAATCAGCAGATCCTCGGCAGCCTGACGATCATCGCTGGAGTCCTGCTGGCGAGCCGCGGCGAGATCCGGCAAGCGCGGGAAAGCGCAAGGCGAGGAACTGAATATGCGCCTTAGATTTGGACAGCTATCGACGACGCAGCTTTGGATTCTGGTGGTTCTGTCTACCGTGTCCTGGTCATTTGGTCCCATCTGTATCCGTTTTGCCTTGCAGCACGATGTGCCGCCGGCCCTGATTGCTTGCGGACGAATGGTCGTGGGCGCGCTCTTTTTCACACCCTATGTCTGGCTCAAGTACGCCGGCGAGATCCAGGCCATGCCGGCGCGCAGCCGCTGGCTGGCCATTCTGGCGGGCGCCTTGTTCGGCTTTAACATCACGCTCAACACGGCGTCGCTGGAGCACATCAGCGTCATCATTGTGCAGGCGCTGGTGGCGACGATTCCCATTTGGGTCGCCATCCAGGAAGTGGCGATCCTCAAGGTCAAACTGAGCGGATCCGTATGGCTGGGGATCTTTATTGCGCTCGTTGGCGCTGTCCTTATTTCCTGGGCAACCTCGGGCGAAGCGCCGGCACTGGAAGGGGGCAATCCAAGTCTGGGGCTCGTCATGGCTTTGACCAGCGCCTGCTCCGCTTCGCTGTACATCATTATCGGGCGCAAGGTCCGCGGCACTGTCTCCTTCGTTCCCTACATCTGGCTGGTATACACGACTGGGGCAGTCACTACCTTGTTCATTATTGCCTCGAGCCGGACGCCGGTTCTCGGCTACGAATGGCAGGGCTATTTCTGGATGCTGCTTCTGGCGGTTCTGGCGCAGATTATCGGCCACGGGGTCCTGAATTTCGTACTCCGGTACCTGTCGCCAACGACATTGACAGTCACCCAGCAGACCGTGCCCGTTCTCAGCGTATTGTGGGCGCTGCTTATTCTTAGCGAGACCCCTACGATGACTCAGGTGGCTGGCAGCATCGTCCTGGTGGCCGGCGTCGGCATCGTATTGCGGACGCAGAACCGCGCTAAGCTCCAGTCAAGTTAATGCCGGCAAACGATGGCGCGCCCGGAACGACGAAGTGCGCGAGGGACTCTTCCGACCCCAGCAATGGCGCGGACAGCCGCCGCAGCGTTCCGTCTATGATCAGCTCTTGCACCGTGAACTCGACCAGCAATCGGAAGTCGGGATCATTCTGCCTGACGGCAAAGGCATGATACGACCGGCTATACCAGCGGTCTGTCAACTTCAGTGAATTAGGGCTGGCCTCAAGGTGAGAGATCAGCGCCAGGCTATCGGCATAGATGGCGTCCGCGTTGTCAAACTCCAGAATGTTCAGCGCGGCTTCAGCCGGTCGGGTTTGGTAGAACTGCGCGGACGCGTTGATGCTGTCGGCCCAGGCCTGCGCGCGATCGCGCGCCGTTTCGTCATCGATCATGATACCGATCCATTGACCCCGCAAATCGTTGAAGCCGGAGATTCTTGAGTTTGCCGGAACCATGAGGCGGTCGCCATGCAGCAGATAAGGCGCCGCATAATCCACTTTATCCGCCCAGCGCCAGTCGGGCACTACACCGACGACAAGATCCAGTTCCCCATTCCTCAATAGAGAGAATTCAGTCCCGGGTTCACCGGCAACCCATTCTACGCTCACACCCCATCTTCGCGCGATTTCCGCGACGAGATCGCGATTCAGTCGCACAAGATGACGTTCGCGCTGCCCATTAGGCCGCGCGTCGTCAATCGACCCGCCGACTCTCAAAATACCGGACTGCAACATTCTCGGAATAGCATACGAAGCCGGATAGCTAATCTCGGTGGGGAATTGCCCGGGGTTGGGTCGATCGCCCAGGTTTTCCCAGATGTACGCGATCTCATCGTGAAAGTCTCGGCCGGGAAAATACTCCCGCAACAAGACTTCAAGCTGACCGCCATCGATCAAGTATTGAATGCTGCGATTCAGCAAGTTGCGCAGACTGGCGTCTTGGCGTTTGACTGCCAGAGCGTGTGGTTCGACCAGCACAGGTTCTTCAAGAATGCGAAACTCGTCGGAAAATTCATGCGAGACTTGAAGCAAATCCTGCTCTTCGGCAATGATCGCTTCAACGTCTCCGCGTGACAGCGCTGCCATTGCCTTGTCAAGCGTGAAATAATGCGCTTTGTCGAGCGCAACTTCGAGCCTCGCTTCCCAGTGACCCAGGGCGGTTTCGGCGCGTGTTCCTAGAACAAAGCCTATCTTCCTGTCGACCAGGGACAACGGTGATGCGTAGGCGCTGTTGGCCCGCACCATCAGCGCTTGCCCGCCGGTCAAATATGTTTGGGTGAACTCGACTTGATCGCCGAGCTCCCGATAATGCACGAGCGCTGACGCAACCAGGTGTACGTCGCCGATCTCGAGTCGGTCAATTGCGTTTTGACGCGTAACCTGGACGAGCTTTAAGTCAACATCCCAAGTCTCCGCCACCAATCGCAAGACGTCCACGTCAAAGCCGCGCAAATCTCCCTGTAAGCTCAATTCGCTATAGGGGGGATCGTTGAAGAGCACTCCGGCGCGTAACTCGCCATTCTCTGCTATTTGCGCGATAGAAGAAGTCGTTAGCAGCGCGTCCGCAGGCGCCTGCGGCGCCGCTGCGGGCACGAGCGTAGGAACGCGAAGCGTAGGAACGACTGTGTGGTCTTGTGCGATGCCGACCAGAGCGGCCCCAAGGAAACCGAAGAATAGAACCGCCGGGAACAGGATCTGTTTCATCGCGGCTCAACGATAGAGATCGTAGTCGTCAATATATGCAAGCACCGCATCGGGTACCAGATAGCGAACGCTGAGGCCGTCGCGCAACCGTTCAGCCACGAATGTCGAAGAAAGCCACATGCTGAGCATCGGGACATCGACGATATCGACATGCCGCGATAGCCCGGGCAGAACATGGTCGTGCATAGCCGGCGCGATTTTTTCGTCGGCTCGTTTCATGACCGCCAGACGGCAACATCGATAGAGGTCTTGCGCGCGCTTCCATGTCGGCAAGGACCGAAGATTGTCCCCGCCCATAACAAAGTAGAGTTCGGCATCCGGATATTGTTCGCGAATGACGCTGACCGTGTCCGCCGAATAGTGAGGACCCTCGCGATCGATATCCACGCGAGAAACGCTGAAGTGCGGATTACCTTTGATGGCGAGTTCCAGCATGGTCAGGCGGTGCTTGATTGGCAAGCGCATCTCGCCCAGCTTAACCGGGTGATCCGCCACCGGAACGAACAAGATATGATCCATCTGCAGGCTTTCTCGGCTATACTCTGCCAAGATCAGATGGCCCATTTGCGGCGGATCGAAAGTTCCGCCCAAAATGCCAATACGCGCCCGTTTCACTCGGACCACTCCAATTCGTATTCGCCAATAAAGACCGTATCTCCGTATTGAATGCCGGCAACTTCCAATGCCTTGGCGACCCCCAGCGCATCAAGCGTCTTCTGGAAGCGCGCAACCGCTTCCTCATAATCCCAGTAGGTCATGGCTGCCGCTCGTCCGATGCCGGCGCCGCTGACATAAAAGACGCCATCTTCTTGATTGATCTCGAAAGAGACATCGCTGTCATCTAGTTCGTAAACGGGCAATTCGCTAACCGGATGCAGGAACAGGTTGGGCGACTCCGGCGCCATCTCAAACACAAGTTGGATCAATCTAGTGACATTTTCTCGCGTCAATGCGGAGATTGCGAGAGTATCAACCACGCCGCGTTCCGCCAGTTGCTCCTCCAGAAGCGGCAAATACTCGCGCACGTCTGGCATATCAAGTTTGTTGATCAGCACCATTTCCGGACGATCAGCCAGCCGATCGTCAAAGAGCGCCAACTCGGCCTTGATCTGATTATAGTCAGCGACGGGATCGTCGGATGAGCCATCCAGAACGTGAATTATCATGCGTGTTCGCTGGACGTGTCGCAAGAAGGCGTGTCCCAGGCCGACCCCCATATGCGCGCCTTCGATTAGCCCGGGTATATCGGCAAAAACCAGATCGTTGTTGTCATAGATCACCGTGCCCAAGTTAGGCTCCAATGTCGTAAAGGGATAGTCGGCGATCTTCGGCTTGGCGTTGCTGACAACCGAGAGCAATGTTGACTTGCCGGCATTTGGCACGCCCACCAGCGCTACATCGGCGATCATCTTGAGTTCCAGCGTCACCCAACGTTCTTCGCCGGGCTCGCCTTTTTCCGCCAGTCGCGGCGCCTGATTGGCGGCCGACTTGAAAAATGCGTTGCCACGGCCACCGCGACCGCCGCGAGCGACAACTACTTGCGCTCCCTCCGTGACCAAATCCGCAAGTACCAGTCCTGTATTGGCCTCGCGGATGACCGTCCCCAACGGGACCTGAACCACTAGCGCGTCGGCGTCGGCGCCAGACTTGTTGCTGGAACCGCCCTTGGCGCCCGCTTTCGCCTTGAAATGCACGCGTTTGTGGAAGAAATACAGCGTGTTCAGATCGCTTGCCGCTTGAAGGATGACATCGCCACCGCGACCTCCGCTCCCGCCGGAGGGCCCGCCACGAGGCACATATTTCTCGCGCCGGAACGATACCATGCCATCACCGCCCTTGCCGCTGGCAACAAAAATCTTGGCCTCGTCAATTAGCATAGTCGCGCAAACCGTATCGTCCTTTTCTTAAGCCAGAAAGCATACACGAGACTTCAAGCGGCGTGTAGATGTATCCTGTTCAGCCCAGAGCGATCTCGGCACATTTTCCGTAACCACCGAGGGCACCGAGAGCGGCGAGATTTAACTCTATTTCTGGCAAAAAGGAGCCAATGTAGCCGCTCGGCGGCAGCGAAAAGGTCAGCAGCGCTCACGCAAAATCGTAAGCCTTCTCGTCGCTAGAGCGACGCGGTTTACGTAAACAGGGGCGATTCTGTGAATCGCCCACGATATTCTCGCTGTTTTCATGGGCGAAACAAGGCGTCGCCCCTACAAATCATTAGATTTACGTTACATTTGACACGAAAATGGTTCTGGTCCGATTGATCTGTGTTCAGCTGGAAAACCTTCCGCGACGGTCGATTAGATTTCCAGGTCCAGATATCCAATCTATAATTGTGGGAAACAGATGCCGCTTTAGTTGCATATCATTGCAGCATCAAACGCGTTGAGGGCGCCAGGCGTTGATCGAAAAAATCAAGTGGCAGGGACATAGCAGTTTTGTTATTGACGGGGATCCGCGCATACAGATTGCCCCGTGGCGCGTCGTACAGGAAGATGCAGCGCCGGATATCATACTCGTAGGTCATGATCATTACGATCATTGTTCGCCCGCAGATATCGAGAAAATACGTGGCGACAACACCGTTGTCATAGGAAACGAGGCGGTGGGACGCGTCGTCACGGGCGCAAAGGTTATCCGAGATTGGCAGAGCATAAGTCTGGGCAAGGCGAGCATCAAAGCAGTTCCGGCGTATTCACGCGACCCTCGTCACCCACGAAGAGACAGGGGCCTGGGATTCGTAATATCTATGCAGTTCTACGACATTTATTATGTCGGTGACTCGAATATCGTGCCGGAAATGTCCATGCTCCGTCCTGACATCTTGCTTTTGCCCATTGATGGTTATGGTCGTTTGTCGGTTGAAGAAGCGCTGCGGCTGGTAACGATGCTGAAGCCACGCTGGACCATTCCTTACAATTGGGGGCGCGCCGGGGAAGAAGCGACGGCGCTGGACGCTCAGAGCTTCAAAGTAAGAGCGGCTCCGCATTCAGAAGTACTGCTGTTGCCTGTCGGCCAATGAAACTGAAAACCGGCAGGCGCGCGGTATGGACCGGTCGACAGTTGAGTATTCATGCGGCTGGATTGATCTCGTCGGATAGTGATATGGCCGAGCCGTCGCTCGCGACGATTTGCGGATTCACCTCGCCACGAACCACGCTCTCGCTGATGACGACCTTTATGATGTCATTGCGGCTTGGCGCCTCGTACATGACGTCCAGCAAGCAAGATTCGATTATCGAGCGCAAGCCGCGCGCGCCGGTTTCGCGGCTGATCGCCAATTCCGCGGCCGCGCGCAGAGCGGGCTCTTCAAATACAAGCTCAACTTCGTCCAGCGAGAGCAGATGCTCGTATTGTTTGACAAGCGCGTTCTTGGGCTCGACCATGATGCGGACCAAATCATCAAGTTCGAGCGCTGCCAACGTAACAAGCACCGGCAAGCGACCGACCATTTCGGGGATCATTCCGTGCTGGATCAAATCTTCGGGCAATAGCTCCTTCAAGAGGTCATTGTTTGTTTCGCGTTGATCGTCTTGCTGCGCGCCGAAACCCATCTTGCTCTTCATGCCAACACGCCTTCGCACAACGTCTTCGATGCCGGAAAATGTACCACCCACAATGAACAAGATATTACGGGTGTCGATCTGCAGAAATTCCTGGTGCGGATGCTTGCGCCCGCCCTGCGGCGGAACATTGGCGATAGCGCCTTCGATAATTTTGAGCAGCGCTTGCTGTACGCCTTCGCCAGAGACATCGCGCGTGATCGATGGATTGGCATTAGACTTTCGCGAGATTTTGTCGATTTCGTCAATATAGATGATGCCTCGTTCCGCGCGGGCGATATCGCCGTCGGCCGCCTGAATCAGGCGCAGCAGGATATTCTCCACATCTTCACCGACGTATCCGGCCTCTGTCAGCGCGGTTGCGTCCGTGATACAGATTGGGACATCAAGAATCCGCGCCAGGGTTTGCGCCAGGAGTGTCTTGCCCGAGCCTGTCGGACCCAACAAAAGGATATTGCTCTTGTCCAGTTCAAGGTCTTCGGGTTCCAGGTTCGATTGAATGCGCTTGTAATGGTTGTAGACTGCGACGCTCAATACGCGCTTGGCGTCGCGCTGACCGATCACATACTCGTCAAGTCGCTCGGCGATCTGGCGCGGAGACAGCAGCAATTCGAATTCGAGGTTGCTCTCGATCTCCTGCTCTTCACCCTCTTCATTGGCCAGCAAGTTATAACACAGTTCGACACAGAAATTGCAGATGAATACATTGTCGGGCCCGGCGATCAGTCGATCAACTTCATCGTGCGAGCGTCCACAGAAGGTACAGCGATGCCTAACTGTAGGAAAGGTCACGTTAAACCCCCTCAGCCTCCCGCTCCTCGGAAATCAACACGGAATCAGTCAGGCCGAAGTCGGTCGCCTCTTGCGCGGTCATGTAAACATCACGATCGGTGACTCGTTCGATCTCTTCAGCTGTGCGGCCCGTGTGGTGCACGAAGATTTCGATCAACCGTTTCTTCAACCGGACAATCTCTTCGGCCTGAATAATAATGTCGGAAGCCTGACCTTGCGCCCCACCCAGCGGCTGGTGCATATGGATGGTGGCGTTGGGCAAAGCCAGCCGCATTCCCGCTTCGCCGGACGTCAGCAATACCGTACCGAAACTGGCGGTAATGCCGACGGCGACAGTACTTACCGGCGCCGTTACTTGCTGCATTGTATCGTAAATGGCCATGCCGGCGTAAACGATCCCGCCGGGTGAATTGATGTACATCTGGATACGGCGGTCGGGACCTTCGCGTTCCAGAAATAGCATCTGCGCGACGATCAAGTTAGCGATTTGATCATTGATCCCGCTGCCGACGAATATTATTCGTTCCTTGAGCAAGAGAGAATAGATATCGTAGGCGCGCTCGCCGCGGCTCCCTTGCTCGATCACCATAGGGATTACGTTGTGAATGCTGTTCATCATCCGTGTCATTTGCCTTTCAATCTCAGGTGGGAATCGCTATCAATCGACATCACCGCTTTTTTCAATGTTCTCTGCTTCCGCATCGCTGGCGTCGGCTGTCTCCGCTGATGTCACTTCGGCTTCACTTGTCGGTAAATCTTCCTGGTCTGGCTCAAGATTATCTTCGCCGGACTGAGCCTCGGTAGACATATCGCTGTCTTGCATTTCCAGATAGCCTTGCAGTCTTTCCAGACTTTCTTGCGCCAGTTTTGCGTCGTCGATCAGTCGCGCGTCATACGATTCTAAAGCCATGGCAGGGTCTTCGCCGCGGCCGATGGCGCAAAGTAGTTGGTTAGCCTGGCCAATTATCAATTCATTGCGAAGATTGGAGCGCATTTGCGGCGTATCGAACAGTTTGCGGAGCTCGGGGCTCTGCCCGAAGCCGGACACAATCAAATCCATCCGCAGGTCAATTTGCTCATCAGTCGCCTTGACCTCTTCCTCCTTGATCAACTCCATAACGACCAGGCTTTGTTTGAGAGATTGCGTCGCCGGCTCCTGGTATTGCAACTTCAAGGTCTCCAGGCTGTCGCCGGTATGACGGAAGTAGTCCTCGAGGCTGAGATTTTGCCGCTTTAGGTTTCCCGCGAATTCATCGATCATATCGTCTACGCGTTCATCGAGCATCACTTCAGGATAACGAATGTCGGCGCCTTCGACGATCTTTTCCAATACTTGTCCGCTATATTCCGACTCGGTCCGCTCCCGCGCCGCTCTTTCCAGATCATCGCGAATGGATACCCGCAGGCCTGCCATGTCCGTCACTTCGTCGCCGCGATTCTTGCTAATGCTTTCCGCAAAGGCATCGTCAAGTTCCGGAATCCGGATCGACTCTATCTGTTTGAGCGTCACCACAAAGCTCACGCGGCGGTTGGCTATCGTCTTGTAGGAATCATCGTCGGGAATTGTCAACTCGAATAGAATATCAGAGCCCAGTTCAGCGTCGACAATGGCATCAACGAAACCTTCGACAAACGGTTCTTCCTCGGGATCCAGGATCACGACAGCGTTTTCATCGTGAACAAAGGTGTCGCCCTTGCGCGGCACATAGGGCATATCGTCATCTTTGTTCGCGGCCGCATCATGTGACCCACCATCAGCGTTCTCGTCGTCATCCGTTTGATCTTCGCCGTCGTCGACAGGCTCAGGCTCATCTTCGTCGGGCTCTTCGCCGTCTACGAATTCGCTGTCTACCGCTACCGTAACCCGGTCGCCTGATTCCGCCACTTTACGCTCGGCGTCAAGAACCTCGAGTTCACGCATGCGCAATTGCTGCAACGCTTGCTCCACGTCTTCATCGCTGACTTCAGGCGCTTCAAAGTCGACACGGACGTCTTGGTAATTGTTCAAGTCAACTTCTGGGTGCAAGGGTACTGAAAACACGAAGGTAGGCGCGGGCTCGATCTTGAAATCTTCGAAAGCGCCTGGGCCATACGGCGTGACTTCGGACTCCTTAAGCGCCTGCTTATACAGATTGTCGCCGAGCGATTCAACCGCTTCTTCCAGGATCGCCGCTTCGCCCACGTATTGCGCGACCAGGCGATAAGGCGCCTTGCCTTTACGAAAGCCCTTGATACGCACACGCTGCGAAATCTGACGAGCAGCCTTCTGCTTGGCCGATTCCAACTGATCTTCTTCAATCTCGATAGTCAGTTGCGCTCGGTGGTTTTCGATTCTCTCGGTCTGCAAGTTCAAATCGTCATCCTCGATCTTGTCACTGGATTCTAGCAGGTGAGTCTTAAGCACAAAGTAAAGGTTGTATCAGAAAAGACAAAGGCGCGGACCGCGCCCGAAGTTGTAATTTGCATTTTGAGGAAGGAGGGACTCGAACCCTCACCTCAAAAGAGACATGATCCTAAGTCATGCGCGTCTGCCAATTCCGCCACTTCCCCAGGGATTCAACGCCTCCGGCACAAGTCTTCTTACTTATACAGTCAATCTGCGCCCCAGCCTCGCTCGGACGCAAAGCCCGAAGAATCCGGAGGCCAGGCCAACATTATAATGACGCCAGAATGAGCCTACAAGGGCAGATAGCTACTGCAGCTCTACGCCAGAGACGTTCGAAACGTCAATGCTTTTGACTTGATTGAGTACGCTATTGATGATCAATTGCGCGAATCGAAAGAGCGCCTGGATCTGCGCGATGCGATCGAGGTAAAGACGAGCCAGCAATTGTTCGTCGTAGGGCAAGTCATCTATGGTGCCAGAAATGCGCTGTCTGTTTTCTTCCATCACCGCCAAGGCGCGCTCGACATCACGGAGCTCGCGACCACTGAGAATGTTCGAGAAAATTTGCCAGAAATCCGTCTCAGCTTGATAGTATTTGCGCCTTCCGCTTCCGCCCCGCACCCACACCTGCCTCACCATACCCATGCGTTCCAGCGAGCGCATATTCGTGCTCACGCTGGCTTTGGACATGCCCAGGCGGGATGTCATATCGTCCAGGGACAAGGGTTCCGCGCTCAGGAGCAAGGTGCCGAACAACTGCCCCATCACTGAACTGAAGCCAAAATAATCGGCCAGTTGTCCCAAGCCATCGAGCATGCTGTCATGCACGATCTGCAAGTCATTCGTCAACTGCTCGCTCTTGCTGTTGTCGGTCGTCCCGTCGACGGCCATTTTCCCTCACTTAGCCGGCGCCAGTCCTAGAAGCGGCGCATTAGCAATTCTCGAATCGAGCTGCAATGTAAACGGTGCTGGGATTTTAGCATCGCCGCCTTAAGCTTGCAAGCAAGGGCAAACACCGGGCAACCTGCCCAGGCAGACGGCAGCGAAGCTTAGACAAACAGAGCAATCGCACCACATTTTTCCGTAACCACCGAAGACACCGAGACATTGCCTCCTTTTCTGGAAAAAAGGAGGCAATGTAGCCGCTCGGCGGCAGCGAAAGGGTCACAGGAATGTCGCGCTCACGCAAAATCGTAAGCCGTCTCGTCGTATAAGAGACGCGGTTTACGTAAACAGCCGCTCGGCGGCAGCGAAAAGGTCACAGGAATGTCGCGCTCACGCAAAATCGTAAGCCGTCTCGTCGTATAAGCGACGCGGTTTACGTAAACAGGGGCCATTCACAGGTTCGCCCCTAAAATTCGTTAGATTCATTTGACATTTGACAAAACATGGTGGTAGTGCGATTGCTCTGGTCGACAATTCTGCTGTCTAGCGGGATTAAGCGCTCGGTGGTAGTATTGAATTGTAGAAAGTTTCACAAACAGCTTGGCTGGGATAAATGTTGGTGAAGCCGTCGGAAAACATTCCTGACATAGTGATCGGTCGCTTGCCGTTGTATCTACGCGCATTGCGCCGATTACAGCAAGAGGAAAAAGACGTCACGTCATCGCATGAGTTAGGCAAGCGCCTGGATATCAGTTCGGCGCAGATACGCAAGGATTTGTCTCACTTTGGCGGATTTGGCAAACAAGGCACCGGTTACCGCATTGAATACCTGATCGAAAAGCTGCAAGATGTGTTACAAGTCAATCAAGAATGGATGGTAGTCGTCGTCGGCGCTGGCAATCTAGGCATCGCGATATCACGATATCGAGGCTTTCAAGACCGCGGTTTTCGTATCGCCCACCTATTTGACGTCAGCCCGCAGAAGATCGGACTGGCAATTGACGAGTTCATCGTGAAACCGATAGCGGATCTGAAGGAGACGATACGTGATGAAGGCATCAAAATCGCTATGCTCGCGGTCCCTGCCGAACATGCGCAGTCTGTGGCCGATCAACTGGTCGATGCCGGTGTCCAGGCAATTTTGAACTACGCCCCGATCAACATCACCGTACCAACTAATGTACAGATCCAATACATTGATCCCGTTACGCACCTGCAACACATGACTTACTACCTTGACGAAGACTGAGTCATGTCCATTGCAGGACTTTGTTGAGAGTCCGACAGTACCTGTTTGGTCAAACTCGCGAGCGTCCAGAATCAGCGCTTGTCAGAAATAATTGGTCTGCGCCAGGCGTCTGAGGATAGCGGGGTCTTCCAAGGCGCGTCCACAGCCAACAACCACGTTTATCAACGGGTTGTCAGCTCGATAGACTGGTACGCCGGTTTCATGGGTCAAGAACGTGTCAACACCGCGCAGCAAGGCGCCCCCGCCACTTAGGACAATACCTCGATCGATAATATCGGATGACAGTTCTGGCGGTGTGGTTGCCAGGACTGCCTTGACAACCGCAGCAATCTGTCCCAGTGGTTCGGCCAATGCTTCGACCACCTCGCCGGTGGTGACGCGTACCGTACGTGGCAAGCCAGTCACATTGTCGCGTCCCTGGATTTCCATTGTCATCTCTTGAGGCTGGTCCATCGCTGCGCCAATCTGTATTTTGATCGACTCCGCAGTCGGCTGTCCGATAGTCAAATTGTACTTGCGCCGGATATAACTCATGATGCCGTCATCCAGCCGCAAACCGCCAACCCGTCCGCTTTCGGCCCGAACAATGTTATTCATTGTCAAAACCGCTGCTTCGGTAATGCCGCCCCCGATGTTGACGACCATGCCGCCTGCCGGCGTGCCTACCGGCAATCCCGCGCCCAGCGCAGACGCCATGGGTTCCCACATCAACTGAACTTCACGCGCGCCGGCAGTGAGGATTGCTTCCCGGACCGCGCGTTTCTCGACGCTGGTGGCGCCATAGGGAACGGAGACCATCACCGCCGGTCGGAAGAGACGCATGCGGCCGGCGATCTTGCCAAAAAAGTATTCCAGCATGGCCTCAGTGACTTCATAGTCGGCAATCACGCCATTCTGCAACGGGCGCATAACCTGAATATCCTCGTCGTCCACCCGGCCCAGCATTTCACGAGCCGGTTGACCGAAATCGACGATGCGCTCTTCTTCCGCCAACAAGGCGACGAGCGAGGGTTCTTGCAGCACGATTCGTCCACCGTCATAAATGAGAACGTTTACTGTACCCAGGTCAACACCCAAGCGTTTACCTAACACGTGATCTCCAGGTCACTCATTGGTCCGCGTGGCGACTGTTTACCTACACTGCGGCGCTCATGCGGCAAGCAGGCTAACTATCTTGCGTGAGCGTGGCAAATCTTTTGGCTGCCGCCGAGCCGCTATATCCATTCTACATAGAAGAGAGATGTTGCGCAAAGCTAGAGCAACGCTTCAGGGAGAGCGTGCGAAACCTGCGCACTTGGCGTGGTCGCCCGAAACAAAAAACACCCGAGCGTCTGTCACAGCATCGGGTGTCGTCCAATTCCTTTGTTTCAGAAGCGCGCAAATGCTCAGATTTCTTCCGCGTCCTCGTCGACGATTCGCAACATTGATCCACGACTGCGCACCTTTTGGCTTAGGCGCACGGCCAGATTGGCGCGTCGCAACTCCAACTCGGCATGTCGATTATCCGTGCCGGGCGGTCCTTCCTCCAGGATCATGCGAGCGCGCTCACGTGCCTCTTGCGCCTTTTCCAGATCAAGCGCGTAGGAAGACTCTGCCAGGTCGGCTAGCACCACCACTTTGTCCGGGCGCACGTCAACCACGCCGCCATAGATAGCAAATCGTTCTTCCGCCTCGCCCTTGCGCACAACAAGCTCGCCAAAGGAGAGCGTAGTCAAGACCGGGGCGTGATTGGGCAGCACACCCATTTCACCCTCAACCGCCGGCACGATAACGATATCGGCGTCCGGCTCGTCGAAAATCTTCGCTTCTTGTGTCACCAGTTCGATGTGAATCGGCATTATCGCTCCCACTTCGTTAATTTTCGCGGCTGGCGTACCGTTCCTGCACATCTTCGATCGGGCCGGCCATATAGAAGTCTTGCTCGGGAATATGATCCACTTCGCCGTCCAATATCATGCGGAAGCCGCGAACGGTGTCTTTGATGGGGACATAACGCCCGGCCTGCCCGGTGAATTGCTCCGCCACAAACATCGGTTGACTGAGAAAGTTTTCCATTTTGCGGGCTCGCGCCACCAATACCTTGTCGTCATCGGACAATTCCTCGACGCCGAGAATGGCGATGATATCCTGCAAGTCCTTATAACGCTGAAGCACTTGCTGCGCCTCGCGGGCGGTACTGTAGTGGTCTTCGCCGACAACTTCGGGCGCCAGAATGTTGCTCGTGCTGGACAGCGGGTCCACGGCCGGGAACAAGCCGCGGGCGGCAATGGAACGCTCTAGCGCAATCGTGCTGTCCAGGTGCGTGAACACCGCCACTGGCGCCGGATCGGAATAATCGTCGGCCGGGACATAGACCGCCTGCATCGAGGTGATTGAACCGGTCTTGGTCGAGGTGATACGCTCCTGCAGCATACCCATCTCTTCCCCGAGATTGGGCTGATAGCCAACCGCGGAGGGCATACGACCCAGCAGTGCCGAAACTTCCGCGCCCGCCAGCGAGTAACGGAAGATATTATCGATGAAGATCAAGACATCGCGGCCCTGGTCGCGAAAGTACTCCGCCATCGTCAAACCGGAAAGGCCCACCCGCAGGCGCACGCCGGGCGGTTCGTTCATCTGCCCGAAAACCATCGCCAACTTGTCGAGCACATTGGCTTCCTTCATTTCGTGATAGAGGTCCGTACCTTCGCGGGTCCGTTCTCCCACGCCCGCAAACACCGACAAGCCATCGTGCTGCGTGGCGATAGAGTTGATCAGTTCCTGGATGGTGACGGTCTTGCCAACGCCCGCGCCACCGAAGATACCTGTCTTTCCGCCTTTGGTCATTGGAGCGACCAGATCAATAACTTTCATGCCGGTCTCAAAGAGTTCAATCGTGGGCGACTGCTCCTCAAAGGAGGGGGCATCGGCGTGGATAGGACGCCGTTCGGCGTCATCCGGCACTTCGTCGCCCATATCGACTGGACGACCCAAAACATTGAAGATGCGTCCCAGCGTGGGCGCGCCAACCGGAACAGCGATTGGTTGGCCGGTCGCGACGGCGGTCGCGCCCCGCGCCAGGCCATCGGTCGAATCCATCGCAACCGTGCGCACAGAGCTTTCGCCCAAGTGCAATTCCACTTCCAGCACAAGATCGTCTTCACCTTCGCGCGGTATCTCGACGGCGTCAAAAATATCCGGCAACTCCCCCGCCGGAAACTCGACATCTACCACGTTTCCCAAGACCTGTGTAACGGTGCCTTGATTCTCTGCCATCATCTGCTCCTTGTTTATGTAAACCGCGTCGCGCACGCGACGAGACGGCTTACTGTTTTGCGCTCGCTCGCAGGACCGGTCGAATTTAACTAGACATCCTGCAATTGCTTGCCCCGGTCAAAAATGTCCTCAACGTCCGAACTTGCCTTGTCTATCGCTTGTTGCAAGGCGTTGGCGCCTCCAACGATATCAAGTATCTCCGCGGTGATAGCTGCCTGCCGGGCTTTGTTGTACTGCAAGGTGAGATCGGCGGTCAGTTGAGTGGCGTTGTCGGTGGCATTTTTCATCGCAGCCATGCGCGCGGCATGTTCGCTCGCTTGCGCTTCCAGCAACGCTTGATAAAGCTGCAATTCGGTAAAGCGCGGCACGATTTCGTCCACGACCGCTGTGGCGCTTGGCTCGTAGTCGTAATTCTGGATGCCTCCGCTGACGGTCGCTACGTCCTTGACATATTCGGCGGCTACTTGTTGGGCTATGGTATCGGTGGTCAACGGCAGCCAACCCAAGACCGCCGGCCGCTGCGCCAGCATGTTGATGAAGTCGGTATAGGCGATCAGCACTTCGTCCGCCTCGCCGTCGAGATAGGCGTCCATCGCGATGCGCGCAATCGGCGAGATGTCCGAGATCTTTGGTTCCGCCGGCATGTCGCTGAAAGAAGCCACTATATCCGCGCCCGAGCGCGCAAGCGAATCGCGACCTTTGCGACCAACCGTCACGTACTTTACGGGCTTGCCAAGCCTGGTGGCAAACCGCTGGGCAACACGCAGGATATTGGTATTGTAGGCCCCCGCCAGGCCACGGTCGGAGGTGATCACCACGACCAGAACGCGGTTGACTTCTTCACGAGACGTGAGCAGCGGATGAAGCGGCGTACTCTTGTTGGCCGCTTGAATGTTAACCAGAATTTCCCATGCTTTTTCGGCAAAGGCGCGGCTCGCCAGCACTCGAGCTTGCGCCCGCCGAACGCGCGATGCCGAGACCGCTTCCAGCGCCCGCGTGATTTGCGCGATATTTTTGACGCTGCGTATGCGATTCTTGACTTCTCTCAGGGTCGCCATCTAGTGTCTCCTCTCGGCGTCAATCGGTGACACTAGGCCCAGGTCTCGTTAAATGTGGAGATCGCCTGGTCCAGTTTTTCCTGGATTTGCTCTTTGACCTTTTCATTGCTGTTTTCCCGAATGAATGCTCCCACATCGGCGAATTGCGTCCGATATGCGCGCAAGAATTCTTCCTTCCAGGCGATCATTCTCTCGACCGGCACATCATCGGTCAAACCACCAGTGCCCGCGAAGGTCAAAGCGACCTGTTCATCCAGCGAAAGGGTCTGATATTGAACCTGCTTGAACAGTTCAGTCAAGCGCATGCCGCGGTCCAGTTGCTGCTGAGTCGCCTTGTCCAGGTTGGAGCCAAACTGGGCGAAGGCCGCCAGGTCGCGGAATTGCGCCATCTGCAATTTCAGACCGCCGGCTACATCTTTCATCGTCCGCGTCTGCGCCGCGCTGCCGACGCGGCTGACGCTGATGCCGGTATTTAGCGCGGGACGCAAACCGGCATTGAAGAGATCGGATTCAAGGTAGATCTGACCATCAGTGATAGAAATGACATTGGTGGGAATAAAGGCCGAAACATCGCCCAGCAAGGTTTCGATAATGGGCAATGCAGTCAAACTGCCGCCGCCGCGTTCGTCGCTAAGTTGTGCGGCCCGCTCCAGCAAGCGGCTATGCAAGTAGAAGACGTCGCCCGGGAAAGCTTCGCGCCCCGGCGGGCGGCGCATCAAGAGCGAAACCTGTCGATAGGCGTTGGCATGTTTGGAAAGATCGTCGTAAATGACTAGCGCGTCTTTGCCGTTTTCCATGAACCATTCGCCGATGGCGCAGCCCGAATAGGGCGCCAGATACTGCAGTGCCGCCGCGTCCGACGCCGACGCCACGACGATTGTCGTGTAATCCATGGCGCCTTCGAGTTCCAGTGTTTCCCGAATGCGAGCGACCTCGCCGCGGCGCTTGCCAACCGCGACATAAATGCAGTACATGTCTTCGCCCTTTTGGTTGACGATGGTATCCAGGGCCACGGCGGTCTTGCCGGTCTGACGATCCCCAATGATCAACTCGCGCTGCCCGCGCCCAATGGGGATCATTGTGTCAATGGCAAGAATACCAGTTTGCACGGGGCGGTCGACACTGCGGCGTTCCATAACACCGGGGGCAATACGCTCGATGTTGTAATACTCGTCGAATTGCACGGGACCGCGACCATCAATGGGCTCCCCCAAGGCGTTGACCACCCGCCCCACCAAACCCATACCAACGGGCACGGAGGCAATACGGCCCAAAGCGCTTACGGTGTCGCCTTCCTGAATATCATCGTAGGCGCCCATGATGATGACGCCGACATTGTCTTTTTCCAGGTTGAACGCGATTCCCGCGACGCCGTTGTCGAACTGAACGAGTTCATTGTAACGAACGTTGTCCAGGCCGGAAATACGGGCGATGCCGTCACCGACTTCCGTGACATACCCGATTTCTACAGACTCGAGCTCACTCAGCTCAAAATCTTTGATCTGCTCGAGAATTGAATCATAAATGTTGTCTGCCATTCAAAGAGGCTCCTTGATCTCCGTCTTATGCTTTTGCAACCCTCTCAGACGCCAACGACGAACAAAGACGGGCAAGGCCGACGCGGCGCAAAGCTCGCATCAGTCCAGTCTTGCGGCGTTGGGAGGAAACAAAGGCCAACATGCCGATATTGTAACCCAAGGCCCGGCATTTGTCCATATTTTCACAAATGAATTGCAAGCCGATTTGTTGGTAACGCAATGCCAGTATACCAATGGAAAATGCGAAAGATGCTTCCTAAATCACGCTATCGCAGAATGGATGACCATAGACGGCACATTTTATTGGAGAATCTAAGACAGCCCGCGTTTCCTTATGTAAGGTACTTCGCTGCTTCCGGAATAGAAACCACAACTACAATTTCTTTAGGTGTCCCTGCCATGAGAGATCACTAGTGTTTACGATCACATTCACGCTGCAAGCAACTTGTACATGAAACCTTCTTAAGATATGAAAGCCTGTCCCGCTTGTTGCGACATTCTTGTGAAAGTCCTGCAACACACGACTATGAGTAGTATCAAATACCTGGACTTTTGCAGCACCACTTACTGTGATTTTGATTTCCCATTTACCAGCACTCAAGGGAAAGCTGCTTTTGGTCTCACTTCCGCTTCCACTAAACTCATGCAGAGTATTGCTGTTATCTCTGATGCCAACGCCCATTGTTTGTTCCCTCAATTCACTCTACCGTCGCCTAGTCTGATGACTGACGGATCCTTGTATATTGCCCACAATTCTGCCTGTGAAGATACAATAAAGCAACGGGAGGAATCACGGCATCTGACTAGCGCCACAAGTTCAGTTATCTTTCGCGCCCAGAGCCTGAGAGCGCCGGTAGGCCGCCCAAACGCCTTTGGACAAGACCGTACGCAGCCCGCCCTTGTCCATCTCATACAATGCCGCGGCGGTGGTCCCGCCCGGGCTGGTCACTTGATTGCGCAACTGGGCCGGATGCAGGCCCGATTGCCGCGCGTATTCTACAGAACCCGCCAGCGTTTCGGTAACGAGCTGCTCGGCGTCCCGGCGCGAGAATCCCATGTGCACGCCGGCATCGATCAAGGACTCCATAAACATGAAAACATATGCGGGCCCCGAGCCGCTCAGCGCCGTCGCCATGTCGAGGAAGCGCTCGTCGCCCGCGAATATCTGCTCGCCCATGGCCCCTAATAGCAGCTCGGTCTGCCGGCGCTGCTCCCGCCCCACATCGGGCGCTGCGGTCCATACGGTGATTCCCTTGCCAATTTGACCCGGTGTATTGGGCATGGAACGAACGACGCGGTCATTGAGCAAGCTGTCCGCGATTGTCTGCAAGAGAACGCCGGCAACGATACTCACGATCAATGAAACATCATTGACCTGACCTCGTAATTCCGGCAGAACCTTGCCCATGACCTGCGGCTTGACGGACAAGACCAGGACGTTGGCCTCGCGAGCGGCCATCTGGTTATCGGTCGTGCAGCGAATGCCATATTGAAGGCAAATCTCGTCCAGGCGAGACCGGTTTGGGTCGGCTGCCATGATGTTTTCGGGCGATACCAATTGCTGGTGCAGCAATCCCTTGATCATTGCTTCGCCCATCACGCCCGCGCCAATAAACGAGATTGTCTCTCCGTTGAATGCCATATCTCCACCTTTATATCAACCGCATTGAACATGCAAGGAGCGGCTTTGTAATGTTGTGCGAGCGCGGTAGCCGCCGAGCGGCTTTTGGCAGTTGAGCCGGAATCATCGCCTGCCAAGAAAATAAAATGCGCGTCTTCGCCGTCGCTCAACAGCGCTCACAAAGTCACAAACGACGTAGCCCGATTCTATCAGTCTTCCCATAAGTTCGCGTATGTGCAAACGCCAGCGGCGCGCGACTTGCGGGTTTTGTTCTGCAAGATGCCGAATGTCTGGAGGAATCTCGACCAGCGCGCTGTCCGAATCAGCGAGTTGCGACAAGGCGCCCGGCGCAATCGCCGGACCCGATTCCCTAAAGACATTTGCGATCGGGGTGTTCTCATCCAGGCACTGCTGCAAGGTTCGACCGCTCCTGCAACCGGATGCGCAGGCTTGCGCCCGCTTGCCCTTCACCCGCCAATGTACGATCAAGCGATCCGCGGACAAGCTATCGCTATCGGAGTAGTCGAAATAATTTACCGCGAACTGGCCAGATATCGCGCCCAGTTTTCTAAAATTCAAGTGCGCGTTTGCCGCCAAGAGCGGATCAACTGTCCAGGTCACCAGGTCAATACCCTGTTTAAGCGCGATGTCGCGTTGCGCCATCTTTAGCTTAAAGCCGATATTTCGCCCTCGGTACTGCCGCAAGACCAGCATGCGTTTTGACATTATCAGCAGGTTTGACGCGGCGCGACAGGCATCCGGCGTTTCGAGCGATTCTGGATCCGTGGCTGTGCCAAAAAAACCCATCACGAAGCCAACCAACTGCGGACCATCGTAAGCGCCGAGCAAATGCCCGCCATGGTGACAAATCGTATGCAGGACGTGGCGGGGCACCAGGTTGCTGGCGTCAGTCCCCCAATAAATCTTTTGCAGCTCGACCGCCTGGTTAAATTCCTGCGCTGTCAAGAGGCGCTTGATCGCTATATTGGACATCGTCTTGTCATGTATTCGCTATATTGGGCGCGGGCGGCGGCGGAAAGTATCACGAAGCAAACCGACGAAGTGGCGACGCTGTGGCAAGTAGCCTAACAATGTGTCTTCGAAACGACGCGGATGGAAACCGAAGTAATTAAACGTGCCGCCAAGCGGCGCCGTGCGGCTGGCGGCCAGGATATCCAACCATTGATTTGTCATCAGCGCGCGCGGCAATATCCGGCTGTAGACCGCCGTGATCCAGCGCAGCAGATAAGGCGGCACAGGAATGATTGCCCGTCGCATGCGGGTAACGCGCATTACTGTCGCGATCATATCTCGCAAACTCAGATACTCTGGTCCGCCAATCTCCACCAGTGCGTCGACCAAATCCACTAAATCCAGACTACGATATAGGGCTTCCACCAGATCGTCAATATAGATCGGGTGCAGCGCCGCCTCGCCGTATCCGGGCATCAAGAAAAACAAGGGATTGATGCGAAGCATGCTGGCTATGTGATTGACAAAGGCATCATCGGGAGCAAACACGAGTCCGCTGCGGACGATGGTATAAGCGACGCCGCTCTCGCGCAGCAGATCTTCGACCTCGCCCTTGACGCGATGCAATGCGTAGGCTGATGCTTTTGCCGCCCCGATATGGCTCACGGTTATGATTCGGCCAACACGCGCCGCGCGCGCGACCGCAACCAAAGCTCGCGTGCCGTCAATCTCTATCAGGTGCAAGTCTCCGCGGCGGCCCCACCATTGCGCGCTGGAAAGATGGATCACGGCATGGCAGCCCGTCACCGCGCGAAACAGCGTTTCTTCCTCCAGGATGGTGCCGATAACGAGTTCCGGCGCATGCGGGTGACCTTCGTCCCAGGGCAATTGGGGCAACTGTCGGTCCGGCAGCAGACAGCGCGTCGGCAGGCCCTCTTGCATCAAGCGCCGAACCAGATGCCGGCCTATCAAACCAGTCGCTCCAGTGACCAAAATCATATCAACTCACAAGCCGCCCGGCGCGTAACCGGCGAAAAGGCCCCAGGGGTATCGCGCTCGCACATAGAAAGTAAGCTCGCCTGTCGCATGAGCGACGCGGTTTGCATTAATAAGACAGAAAGGCGCGAAAGCCCTCCTGATCGACGTCCAGCAATCATATGCAGGAAAGATGTATTATAGAGGCCAAAGAAAAGGCTGTAAAGCGACGCGAAACAGTACGCCGTGTTATTATAGGCGTATAAGCTGAAGGCGCGGGCTGAGCGCTACGCGTCCGCAATGACTGCCGATGTCTGGGCCGCTGCGGGTGAATCCATGCCAACCGCCCAGTCGACATGGGGCAGCCAAGAGCAACAGGGTTATTTGAGCGACCTTCGGAGGGTTCCTTGGAAAGCACGCGTATCGTCATCACCGGCATGGGAATCGTTTGCCCTGCCGGCAACAATGTCAGCGAGGCCTGGCTGAACATTGCCAGCGGGGTGAACGGCATAGACTTCATCACGCGATATGACCGCAACTTGACCCAGAATCAGCTGGCCGGGGAAGTCAAGAATTTCGACCCTAACGTCATTTTCGGGCGCAAAGAAGCGAGGCGCATTGACCGGGTGGCGCAGTTTGCCCTGGAAGCAA
Source organism: Chloroflexota bacterium (assembly GCA_026713245.1). Lineage (GTDB taxonomy): Bacteria > Chloroflexota > Anaerolineae > Aggregatilineales > Phototrophicaceae > UBA6055. The sequence goes on along the minus strand of JAPOOU010000055.1, from coordinate 8,466 downwards.
GTCGCCAAGCGATGGAAGACAGCGGATTGAAGGTCGACAAGAACAATATGTACGATGTTGGCTGCGTCGTGGGATCCGGCGTCGGCGGCATCAATTCCTTTGTGGAGGCTCAACAGGCGATCGACGCCAAAGGGCACCGTGGCATCAAGCCAATGGCGATTCCCAAGATTCTGAGCGATTCCTGTTCGGGCGCTGTTTCGCTGGCCTATAACCTTCGCGGTCCCAATCACTGTATCGTAACCGCCTGCGCCTCGGGGAACAACGCCATCGGCGAAGCCATGCACATCATTCGCCGCGGCGGCGCCAAGGCCATGTTGGCCGGCGCTGCGGAAGCGGCCATCGTTCCGCTATGTGTGGCCGGATTCAATAATATGACCGCTCTAAGCCGAAATGACGATCCCGAAACCGCGTCGCGGCCCTTTGATCGCAATCGAGATGGCTTTGTGCCCGGCGAAGGCGCCGGCATGCTGGTCCTGGAAGAGTTGGAATTCGCGCTTGAGCGAGGCGCTACGATCTACGCGGAACTGCTCGGTTACGGCCATACATCGGACGCATTCCACATCACCGCGCCGATGGAATCAGGAGAAGGCGCCGCGCGCGCCATCGAACTTGCGCTTAAAGATGCCGATCTTTGCGCGGACGACATTGATTACATCAACGCTCACGGCACCAGCACACCCTTAAACGACACCGCCGAAACCAACGCCATCAAGCTGGCGCTGGGGGAAGCGGCTTATGGTATTCCGGTCAGTTCCACCAAGTCAATGACCGGGCATCTTCTGGGCGGGGGCGCCGCGATCGAAGCGGTGTTCTGCATCATGGCCATCCGCGGGAATTACCTGCCTCCCACCATACATCTGCATGAGCCGGACCCCGATTGCGACCTCAATTACGTGCCCAACGCGGGATGCTCGCAGCAGGTCGGCCACGTCATGTCAAATGCCTTCGGCTTTGGAGGGCACAATGCCGTGCTAATATTTGGCGAATATCGAGACAATGGCAACACATAGCGTGACTCAAACACAAGCTGCTGATACACCCGCAGGTCCGGTCTTCGCGCATGTTGTCGGCTGGGGCATGGCCGTTCCCGACAAGGTCATGACAAACGAAGAAATCTCGGCCTTCGTAGAAACCAGCGATGAGTGGATTTATGCGCGGACGGGCATCAAGGAGCGCTATATCGCCGGCGAAGGCGAATCCACGGCTACGCTCGCCTACAAGGCGGCGCAACAAGCGCTCGAAGTGGCCGATATTTTGCCGATCGACCTGGATCTCATCGTCGTCGCAACCTCGACGCCGGAGAATATTTTTCCCAGCTCCGCCAGCTTGGTTCAGGATTGGCTGAACGCGCATCACGCCGGGGCTTTCGACTTGAGCGCTGCCTGTTCCGGCTTCGTTTATGCCATGAATATGGCCGCAGATTCGATCCGCGCCGGCAGCATTCAGACGGCGCTTGTGATCGGTTCGGAAACTATGAGCCGAATCCTGGACTGGCAAGATCGCAGCACTTGTATTCTTTTTGGCGACGGCGCCGGCGCCGTTGTACTGGCGGCCAGCGAGATTGAAGGCGGCGTGAAATCAAGTGTCTTGCGATCCGATGGCGCCGGCAGCGACTTGTTGGCGATACCCAGCGTCGGCAGCATAGACGCGGCTGAATCGCGAGCGGGGGCAAACGGCAACCAACTATACAAGATGACCATGGCCGGTGGCGAAGTCTTCCGTTTCGCCACGCGAGTCGTCAACGACAGCATAGAGCAAGCCAGCAAGTTGGCCGGCATCGGCGTCGAGGATATCGATCTCGTGATCCCGCATCAAGCCAATCTGCGCATTCTGCAAGCGGCGGCGCGCAAGCTTGGTATCGACATCAACAAGTTCATGAGCAATGTCGAGCACTACGGGAATACTTCAGCCGCGTCCATTCCAATCGCCTTGTGTGAAGCCATCGAACAGAAGCGCATTCAAGATAAAGACCACATCGCGCTTGTTGGATTCGGCGGCGGCTTGACCTGGGCGTCTATGATCATACAGTGGGGCATTCCCAAGCCCAGCGAGCAGCAAGGTACCGTTTTCAACCGACAACGCCGCAAGGTCCAGTACCGGATGGCGAGATGGCGCTCCCGCTCGCGGCGCTTGCGCCGCCGCGTCAAGCGCGGGATAAAGGATCTCCGCGCGTGAGCCTGCGCCCCATTCAAGACATCTCCCGGATATAAGCGTTTCATTAAGATGCCGGCGCCTGCAGATGCGAAAGAGGCGCTGGATTCTGACGAGGAGGATTCGCAGGCCAAGACCTCAGCGCTGGCGTCCCTTATCGTGGCGGTGTAACGGTGGGCAACGGTTCCGATATGTAGATGTGTACGAGACAACTTGCCCGCAAGGTCTTGGTGACATCAAAGACCATTAGACGGAACTGGTATTCGCCCGGTTCATAGGCGGCGGGAACGAATTGGCTAAACTCAGCCGCTTCGCGCACTTCCGTGTTTTGATCTTCTATGACCTGGAAGTTGCCAAATGTGCTGGGTCCCATGATCTCAATCGAACCAAAAGCGAATTGATTGGTGAATACGGTTCCCACTACCGGAATTGGCTGAAAGACGCGCATGCCGTTCCCGGGTATGATCAATTGCGCCTCGGGACTGTCGCAGCCTATTGCAGGGGCCGCCGGTATCAACGTACCGACAGCTGTCGGCGTTGGCGCCGGCGTCGGTAGGACCCGGCCCGCGAAGTCTTCAGCTCGCGGCAAGGCTACCGGGTCGATTCCAAGATTGCCCGAGGGCGTTGGCGGCAACGGCGTTTGAAATACGCCATCGTCTACCCGCGCGGCCGCCACCAATTCCTGGATCTGACGATCGCGCCACAATTCCGGTACTACGATCAATTCAATGCCGGCGACAATGAGCGCGAGTTCCAGCAAAACGACGACCGCGGTTATCGCATTCGTCTGCCGATAGCGCGAGAGATCGCGTTCCAGTTCAAAATATGAAGAGCGGTACTCATCGCCCCAAACAAAGTAGCGTCGCAGCGCGAAGAGAAGGCCCGCGGCAATCAGAAAATAAATACCCACCGCCACCTGGTCAATAAAGGCAACAATTACAGTCATGTCGGTAAACGCTGGAGAACACCCTGCAGGATTGCGGTCAAGCGCGGGACAATTATTTTACCAGCTTCCAGGACTTCTTCATGGTTGGTTTCGAAGTCGCTATCAACACTGTCTATTGCGACGTTGGTTACGCCGGAACAGGCCATGACCCGCATGCCGGCGTGGCGCGCCACCAAAACTTCGTGCGCCGTCGACATGCCGACGGTATCGGCGCCCAGCATTCTAAGCATGCGGATTTCCGCTGGAGTCTCGAAGGAAGGACCCGAGAGCGCGCAATAGACGCCGCTATGCAAGGGGATGGCATTTTCTCGCGCTACAGCGATTGCGAGCGTTCTCAATTCCCGATCATATGCTTGCGCCAATCCGACAAAGCGTTCGCCCAGCGACTCGTCATTGGGTCCCATAAGGGGATTGGCGCCTACCATGCCGGGGAGATTAATGTGGTCTTTGATCAACATGACATCGCCGACCTTATATGCCGGGTTGATGCCGCCGGCAGCGTTGCTAAGGATGACGGTTCCGATGCCCAACTCCTTCATAACCCGAATCGGAAAGGTAATCTCGCGCATGGTGTAGCCCTCGTAGAAATGGGCGCGACCTTGCTGAGCCGCAACCGTTTTCCCGGCGAACCGGCCAATCACCAAATTGCCTTGATGCCCAAATACAGTAGAAGTCGGCCAACCGGGGATGGATTGATAAGGAATCACCACGCGATCGGTCAAGGTATCCGCCAGCGAACCCAATCCGGAGCCCAAAACAAGACCCACAGCAGGATTCTGGGACGTACGTTGGCGGATGACCTCCGCAGCGGCGGCAAAGTCATTCTGGCTGTGCATGGGCTTGCTCCAAGTCTGTTTGGCAGTCCTCAGTAAATCCAAGTACGTCACGCTCACAAGTGAGCCTTGTTGCGGCGACCAACCTGGTCGCCCGCCGTCGCTAGTGGTTTCGGGCGACATGGTATGTCGGCCCTGTTTACATAAACCGCGTCGCTCATGCGACGAGAGGTTTTACGATCTTGCGTGAGCGCGCCAGACCCTTTTCGCTGTCGCTGATGGGCCACAGATCGTTGCCTTAGCGAACGTTGCATTTCTTGACCGGTTCCACTTCTGCGCGAGTGTTTTGCAGAAAGCCGCTAGCGACGGGCTCTTGCCAATCGCCGCGAGTCGGCATTGATCCATCCCTTGCCGGCCAAGGGACCTTAGCCGCCGACAACTCGGCAAATACCGAGGATGTCAAGAGAGCGCGCCGGGGCTTTCGATTCAAAACATATTATCACAACTTGCTTATCTCCGATATAATTGAGGACATTCGCGCGATGTGACGGTATGAGGGAAGGCATTTGAACGACATACGCAGACAGTTTCGCGCCGCGCGCAACTTGCTGCTGATCATCTTGCCGGTCGGGATTGCCGGCATCATGATCATCGAGAAGTTCTCCTTAGTTGACGCCGCCTGGCTCTTGATTATCACCCTAACGACGATCGGATACGGCGATATTGTCGTCCAGTCCGAACTCGGCAAAGTATTCATCATTTGTCTGGTGCTGGTTGGACTGGGTTCATTGACGTTTTTCTTGTCGTCGTCGTTTGCGCTCTTGTTCAGCGCGGAATCGGTCGCGCGCCGCCGCAGAACCGCAACGGCGAAACAGATCGCCGAGCTCAACAATCAGTACATCATATGCGGCAGCGGCGAAATGGTGGACAAAACCATTGGCTACGTCTTGCAAAGCGCGCAGATCCGCCGCAAACAGCATCAGGATACGACTTTCCGGCCGATTGAACGTTTCTTTGATCGGCTGTTCGGCGATGTAGAGCGTGGCAGATTTCTCGGTTTGCGCCGCCTTGTCCACCGCCTGTTCGTGTTCTATGTCAACAACTTCGTGGAGCACATGACGCTGCTCGACCTGTTGGTCATTGTTACCGAGGATGCGGACTATGCCGAACACCTGCGAAGCGCGGGCATCCTGGTGGTCGAGGGCGATCCCACCGATGACGATTCTCTGCGCGATGCCGGCATAGCGCGGGCGCAAGCGATCATGGTCATGCTCAATCATGATACCGAAGGTTTGCTGACGGTCCTCACCGCTCGCAACCTTAATCCCACGCTTTATGTAACCGCGGCTGTAATCGACGTTGAACTCAAGCTCAAGATGATACGAGCAGGCGCCAATATCGTGATCGCCCCCTACGAGGTAGCGTCGCAATTCTTGAACAGCGCCACACTGCGGCCGGCCGTAAACGATTTCTTCAACAGCGTCTTGTTTGATCAAGAAACGAATCATCAAGTGACGCAACTTGAACTCGGCGACAATTCGCCCTGGATCGGGAAGCGCATCGGGGATTTGAAGTTGCGCGAGCGCTACAGCGCGAGCATCGTCGGTATTCGAACCGACGACGCAGACTTTGTGCACACGCCCGGCAGCGGCCGCGTATTGAACGAAGACGACATCCTGCTCGGCGTCGCGCCCGGTCTGATGATACCGCGATTGCAGCGTGAATGCCGGCCTTCCGGACGCGATGTTATGCGGTTCGCAACCTTCCAAAGGCTGGTAACAACCCGCGCGGTGAAGCGCTTGGATGAAACGCTCGATCTGGATGAAAGCGCCGCGGCGATAGAGTTGATGTCGAAGCATTTTATCATCTGCGGCAACGATCACATTATTGAAACCGCCGCCCGCTATCTGGATCCGTCACGGCCATTTGTGTTGTTGAGCGATGACCACAGGCTCACGCAAGAATGGCTGGGACGGGGCTTTCGCGTCGTGCGCGGCAACCCCTCTAAAGAAGACGTGCTGAAGAAAGCCGGCATCGAACGCGCGCAAGCCTTCATGATTTCGATCGAAGACAAGGCGGCCGCAGTATTGACCGTGCTGTCCGCGCGCAGCATCAGCAAGTCTTTGCTCATCTCGGTGACCGCCACCACCGACGATATGATTGAAAAACTGCATCGCTCGGGCGCCGATCGCGTCGTCAGCCCATTCCATGTTGCCGCGCAATTCGTATTGCTTTCGACCACCCGCCCGGAAATAGCCGAATTCTTGCAGCACGTCCTGTACAACGAGATCACCGGACTGGAAACCGCCGAATTCTACATGGAAGACGACTCGCCCTGGATCGGCAAAACCATCGGCTCGCTGGGGCTCGCCGTACGATATCAAGCCGGCGTTGTCGGCATTCGCCGAGCCAACAGCATGGCTTTTTCGTACGCGCCGCCATCCACGCGCGTCGTGCAGCCGCATGAAGTTCTGATTGTCGTCACGCCAATGAAGTACTTTGACGAAATGCGCGCCGAAGCCGCCGGGCACAAGGACAAACGGCCCGCGACCTTAAGGGTGCAGATTGACGCCCAGGCCAGCGGCGCCTGGTCACGAGATTTGATTCGCGAATTAATTAAACAGCACGACAGCAGCTAGGCCGAGGGATCCTTCTGCTGCCTTGGCAACTGTAATGGAGGCTGCGACCGCCTCAATTGTGCGTCGCAAAGGATCGTATCGCTGGTAACTTCAACACAGGCGATATTGTCGCGGTAGTCTTCAAACAAGTCGTGAAGACTTGCTTTTCGAGGTAATGACAGTATATCGGACCAATAGCGGCGGCCAATCAAGATCGGCTGCCCCAGCGACGCTTGATACCTGGGCACGAGCAAATCTTCGGCGCCCCGGGCATACGAGGTCAAAAGCTGATAAATCACCTTGGGCTGCAAACGCGGCTGATCGCCAAGCACCACGAGAACGGCGGCGATATGCGCCGGCATTGCGCGCAGGCCGACCTTTAGCGCCGATAAGGCCTCGCCATTAAGGTGACGCAGATGAGGTAGCCCGAGGCGATCATTCTCACTATCGAATGAGCCATCGCCCGATTCTGTCCGTCCGGGGGCGCTCGCGCGCGCTCGGCTGGTTACCACCTTCACTCCCAAGGGTTTGACCGCCGCTCGGACTTCAGACGCCCAGCGGCCGGCCGCCACGCGTATAGGCGCGATCCGTGAGCGTATCAACTGCTCAGTGACATGCGCTAGTATGGTCTTTCCGCCTCCCGTTGACGAAAGCATACTCGGTGGATGCTTTCCGTTGGTCTCCCCGGCGGCGAGAACGATTGCGCCGACCGCGCGCTGTACTTCGTGCACTGGCTCCGCGCCGCGCACAGAACCTATGGCCACAGCTTGAATTCGCGGGTTGTGCAGGCTCAGTCGCGCGATCATGCGCGCGCGTCCGCGCAAGTACCCGCGTTCCGGCGTCCTGTTCAAGAATAGCACTACGCGCGCCTGGTCCGGCACGTTTTTCAATCCCAGGTCTTCATCTCGCAATACTTGCGCGAGCCATGGCGATTTGACCGGACTGTTCGGCACGAATCCGTATTGATCAACCATCGCCTCCGGATTGTATACGTGCTCATCGTCAAGCGGTTTGCCCAGCGCCGCCAGTGACGCGATCGGAACAACGAGCGATGTCTCGGGAGGGATCCACGGTTCGTTGTCATAGGGCGCCTTGAAGGGCATGCCCCCCGACCTGTCCGCCTCCACCAGCAATACATCGGAATCGACAGAATCCAGCAACTCCCGCGCCCAATCCTGCCGCGGCCCGCTCACGACGCCCTTCCGCCAGGTCGCATTGTCATAGAGAAAGACAAACTGATATTCGTTCAGAGCCTGGGATATAGCCTCGGCCCCGCTATCGTAGCGCATGGCATGTGGATAAAGACTCATCTGCTCGGCCGGAATCTCCGTTGTTGCCGTCGCAAGCACCCGCCAGCCGGACTCCGCCAACTCGTAACCAAGGCCGACCAACAACGAGGTCTTGCCGCCCGCCCCGACAAAGGACGCAACGTCGCCTCGCGAGATATCAAATGCCTGACACAGTCTCATGCGATCTCCAAATCATGCTCGGCGTCAAGCGCAACAGGCTTCAAAGGCCTTAAGGATGCGCCGGCAAGCGCGATTCGTGAGTATCATAACACGAAACCAGCCTGCTTCGCTTGCGAATCGTTATGAAGCTCGAGGCAATCGCCCCAGAATGGCAGAATCAATAACGCAATGCAACTCGCGAAAAAGCAACGATCTGTAGCCGCTCGGCGGCAGCGAAAAGGTCCCAGGAATGTCGCGCTCACGCAAAATCGTAAGCCTTCTCGTCTCTTGAGCGACGCGGTTTACGTAAACAGGGGCGACATACCAGAGTCTGTTGAAATACAGCCCGGTAGTGGTCCTATAAATCTGGACGCATTTTCCCCAGAATTCTGAGAGGGTTTTGCTTTGTGGCAGGAGAATGCTGGACAGGACCAGCGTGCTTGCAAGAGAGCAGGCAAGCGACTGACGGCAGGCGGCATATCCGCCGAGCTTACTGTGGCAGGTCTGGTTTGATTTGTGTTTGAACTTTG
>JAPOOU010000081.1 GCA_026713245.1 Chloroflexota bacterium | reverse complement strand
TGCGCTCGAGGGAGTAGTCGGCCAGTTCGGCGAGCAGGACGGGGTCGTTGAGCAGTGTGATGTCGTTGCGCTCGATGGCCAGGGCGAGTGATTCGATCGGTGGGGATTTGGATTTGCCGCTGGTGAAGAAGGGACGGACGGGCAAGCCTTCGCGGAGCAGGGCATCGATATTGGGCTCGCCGATGCTGTTGGCTTCGGCCCAGATGATTTGGGGCTTCCAGCGTTCAACCAGGGATTTGAGGCGGTCGCGCTGCAAGTCCCAGCCGACGTGGCTGAAGCGATCGAGGGCGGTCATTTTTGCGCCGGTGACGTCGATGATGGCGATGGCGGTGTAGTCTTTGCTGCGGCCCCAGTCGACGCCGGCGACGTAGGTATGGCCGGGTTGGGGACCGTCGAATTGTTCGGCGGCGACGGCATCGCTGATGCCGCGGAAGACCTGGCCGCTGTCATCGGAGAATTGCGCCAGGTATTCGGTTTTCCAGACGTGTTCGGGTGTGAGGGCCTGGATGTCATCGAGTTCTTCGGGATCGATGAGGGGGTTGTCGGCGCTGGGAAAATGGAAGGATTGCCAGTCCTGCAGTTCGGGATCGACCCCGAGTTGATGGAGTTTATGGAACCAGTTGCGGCCGTTGGGCGTGCTCAGGAGCAGGGCGCCGCCGCGGGTGGTGGCGAGCATGGGTCGGATGATTTCGATCCAGAGTCGTGGGTTCATGAATGCGGCTTCGTCAAGGACGGCGAAATCGAGCCCTTCGCCGCGCAGGTTGTCGGGATGGTGGGTACTGCGGACGGCGATCATGCCGCCGCCCTTGAGGTCAATGCGGCGTTCGCTTTCGCTGATGGATGTCCCGTTCAATGGTTTGACAGCGCGCTTCAAGTCGCGCCAGACTTGACTTGCCATTTTGTGGGTCGGCGCCAGCCACCAGCAGCGTTTGTTGCCCTGGATTGCCGCCGTGAGGATGCTGGTCATTCCCAGTTGGGTTTTGCCCCAGCGGCGTCCGCAGGTCACGACTTTGAAGCGCGCGGGGTGGTCCATGACTTGCGCCTGTCCAAGGTGGCAGTGTTTGAACCTGATCGTCGTAGTAATATTCGAATTTGATGGTTTCATTTTGCGTTTCTTCACGTTGGGACGGTGCCTCCTGCAGGATATTGACATGGTTGAGCAGAGCCGAGAGTGCGGAATTGAGTTGTGTGAGCGGGGCTTGTGCCAGGGTTTCTTCGTCCATATTGGCAAGAATGGCGTGGCAGCGTTCGATCATTTTGATTTGCAGGTCGAATTGCAGGCGTTCGAGATGTCGGGTTTGTCGTTCGCGGTAGTCGGCGCGGAGTGATTCTTGGGCGGCGCGCCATTTTTCCAGCGTTTTGACGGGTATTTTGAGCAGTTTGCCGGCGCGTTGGAGATCGCCGTCGTGCTGATCGATTTGGTTGAGGGCATTGATTTTGGCGTCGAGGGCGTATCGTCGTTTCATGGTTTGGGCCGTCCTGTCTTGAATGGATTGTGTGAGGGCTAGAAAAGATTCCCAGAATTGGTCCTGCAACTAGGAGGAGAAGACAGTGCGCTTTGCGCGCGACCTTGGGAATCTTCTCTAGCCTGGGACTAAATTAGCACGGGTGTTCTGTGGAAGGGTGTAAATTTGTTCTCTGGTTTGAGGATTATAACGTTGGGTTTTTAGCCACAGAGGCACAGAGAGCACAGAGATTTTTCGATGGCCACAGAGGGCGCGTAGGTCGCGTAGACATTGACCGCCGGCACAGAGAATCTTTGGTTGGATGGCGCTGGAGCGGGGGTTGTGGGTTTGGCGGGTTTGGGATTTGGCGGGCACAGTACAGGGTTTTTTTCCACAGAGGCACAGAGGCACAGAGATTTTTTCACCACAAAGACACAAAGAGCACAGAGATTTTTCGATGGCCACAGAGGTCGCGTAGGGCGCGTAGACACAGCCCGCCGACACTGACCGCCGGTCGCCCCTACGGGTTTGTAATTTGTGACGACCGTTGCGCTTCAGTAGGGCATGGGAGTTCCGATAAGCGCCGGTGCTTCGGCGCATACACGACCCGTGAAAACGAGGCCGGCTGGCTGGTATAATCTTTGCAATAACAGGATAGATTAGCGGAAGGAAATCCCATGCCGAAAAAGAACCTGATCGGCGGAGAATGGCGCGGCAGCGACGATGTCATGGAAGTGCGCTTTCCTTATGACGGCAGCCTGGTTGATACCGTTTCGATGGCGAGCGCGGCGGACATGAACGACGCGATGGACGCGGCTTTGGAAGGCTTCGAGGTCACGCGCGGGCTGCCCAGCCACCGACGCTCGGAGATTTTGGCTAACATGACGCGGCTGCTGGGCGAGCGCTTCGACGAAGTCGTCGAGGCTATGATCATGGAAGGCGGCAAGAATCGCAAGACGGCGGTTGGCGAGGCGGCGCGCGCGATGGAAACGCTGAAAGTATCGAGCGAAGAGGCGCGGCGCATCGGCGGCGAGGTTTTCAGCATCGACTGGACGGCCGCTGGCGAGAATCGTCAGGGCTTCACGCGGCGGGCGCCGATTGGGACGGTGCTGGGCATCACGCCTTTCAATTACCCGGTCAATCTGGCTTGTCACAAGATCGGACCGGCTATCGCGGCCGGCAACCCGATAATCCTGAAACCGGCGGAAAAAACGCCGCTGTCGTCGGTGATCCTGGCGGAAATCGTATTGGAAGCCGGCTATCCGCCGCGGGCTTTCAGCATGTTGAATGCCTGGGGACCCGATACCGAGATGATGGCGGCTGATCCGCGCGTGGCCATGATCAGCTTCACGGGCGGCGGCAGCGTGGGCTGGATGTTGAAGAGCAAAGCCGGGCAGAAGAAGGTGGCGCTGGAACTGGGGGGCAACGCCGGCGTGATCGTGCATAATGACGCCGATCTGGCTGATGCGGCGGGGCAAGCGGCGGCGGGCGGTTTCGCCAATGCCGGGCAAAACTGCATTTCCGTGCAGCGCTTGTTGATCCAGCGCGATGTCTTCGAAGAATTCACCGATCTCTTTGTCGATGAGGTCAAGGCGCTGAAACTGGGCGATCCGCGCGATGCCGATGTCGATGTTGGTCCCATGATCAGCGCGCGCGATGCCGAACGCGCCGAAGCCTGGGTCAGCGAAGCGAAGAAAGCCGGGGCGTCGGTATTGCATGGCGGGGCCCGGGAAGGCGCGATGTTCCCGCCGACGGTGCTGACCGAGACCGCTCCCGATATGCGGGTGAACTGCGAAGAGGTCTTCGCGCCGGTGGTTACGGTCAGCCCCTACGAGGCTTGGGACGAGGCGGTGGCCACGATCAACGACAGTCCCTATGGCTTGCAGGCGGGGGTCTTCACCCGGGATGTCAAGCGGATCATGGATGCCTGGGAGCGCGTTGACGTGGGCGGCTTGCATATCAACAGCGTCTCGACCTTCCGCGTCGATCACATGCCATATGGCGGCATCAAGGCGTCGGGGTCGGGACGCGAGGGCATCAAGTACGCTATTGAGGATATGACCGAGTTGCGGCTGATGACCTTGAATTTGGGTTGATTTTTCGCGACCGAGGCGCGGAGGTAATTCCGGCTAGGTAAAGAGGGATTCACCACAGAGGCACTGAGGGCACAGAGAGGTCTTCTTGGTGGGATGGCGCAGAAATAGTTCCAAGTAAGTAATGAAAACTCGGAATGTCGCTTTTCTAACCCCTCCCCCGGCCCCTCCCCAAAGCATTGGAGAGGGGAGTCCAGTCGCCGAGTATCGCGATTTTTTGCATGACTAACTTGGTATTACTGAGGGACGGAAGTAAATGTAAGTAAGTCGTGCAACGAAAGTGAGCCTTGTAGGGGCGACCAGGTTGGTCGCCCCTACAGATTTCGATATGATTGTAGATAGGAAGTTTGGCAGGTCTATTAAAAAAGGGGGCGCAGATAGGTATGTTTTGGGCGACTCACTGAGTCGCCCGCTGCCGCTGCGACTTGTGGTTTCGGGCGACATGGTAGGTCGCGTAGACACTGACCGCCTGTCGCCCCTACAGATCGTTGCTTTAGCGAAAGTTGCATTACTTTGTTGGTACTACTTGAGGAGAACAAGGGCATTTGCTCAGCGAACGGCAGAAACTGTCCGGCCCAATCGCGATATAGGCATGTCATTGCTGAAATGGAAAAGCTGCTATGAATACATCAGACATTCGCATCGGTTTCGTGGCGATTGCGCGTCCGACATTTGACCTGGAGTTGGCGCGTGAAATGGCCGCGCAACTGTACGGGGCTGTTCAACGCGCGGGTTATCAACTGTTCGGATCGCAGGAGTTGGTCATGGACGGCGGTGCTGTCGACGCGCGCGTCGACGAACTGAAGGCGGCCGATATCGACATGATCTTGATGGCGCAGGCTTCTTTCGCCGACAGCACGATGATCAGCCAATTGGCGCGGGCGATCCCGGCGCCGCTGTTGATGTGGGCTTTTCCCGAAGATCAGGTCGGCGGCAGGCTGCGCATCAATTCCTTCTGCGGCGTCAATCTGGCGGCGCATGGCTTGCGGCGCGCCGGTTTGGGTTACGACGCCGTGTACGCGCCGCCGGAAGACCCGATTGCGCTAGCGAAACTGAGGGATTTCGCCAGCGCCGCCGCCGTCAAGTCGCGCTTGGCGGGGACGCGCGTCGGCCGCCTGGGAGAGAGCCCCGACGGCTTTGATACCTGCCTGGTCAATGACGCGGGGCTGCGCGCTCGGCTTGGTGTGGAGGTGGTACAATTCGAATTGGCGCCTTTTTTCGAGCGCGTCAGGCAAGCTGACCGGACGAAGGTGAGGGCCGTCGCCGATGCTATGTCCGGCGTACTTGCCGGTTACGGCGCTGTCGACGGCGAAGCCGCAAACGGCACGCTCGGCGCCTACCTGTCGCTGGACGGGCTTGCGCGCGAGGAGGAATTGTCCGGCCTGGCAGTGCGCTGCTGGCCCGAGTTCTTCACGGACTTGGGATGCGCCGCTTGCGGGGCGATGTCGCTGCTTAGCGATGCGATGAGGCCTTGCAGTTGCGAAGCCGATGTCAACGGGACCATCACGCAGTTGATTCTGGGTTGGATAAGCGGCGAGCCGGCCTTCGGCAGCGACATTGTCGCATTCGATGTCGACGAAGCGACGCTCTGGCACTGTGGCCTGGCGCCGCTATCGATGGCGGACGCCGATGCGCAGCCGGAAGCGACGATCCATTCCAACCGACGCTTGCCGCTGCTGATGCAGTTTGCTTTGAAGCCGGGTCGCGTGACCGTCGCTCGCCTGAGCGAGGCGACGGGCGAGTTTCGCCTGGTGATTGGCGGCGGCGAGATGCTCAAGGCGCCGCCGGCATTCACGGGGACGAGCGGGCGGATCTGTTTTGATTCGGGCGCGGCTGCTGTGATGGAATCGCTCTTGAGCGAGGGCCTGGAGCATCATGTATCGATCAGCTACGGGGATCATCAAGCTGTGCTGAAGTCGCTGGCGCGACTGCTGGAGATGCCGGTGTTACAATTGTAATGGTTGGCAGGGTTTAGGTTTTGCTGAGCTCCCGAGCCAGACCTTGTTCGTGAGTGGATATATAGATGGATTGAGTCCCATGATCAGACGATTTGGCAAGTATCTCGTTTCCTTGACGATGGCGCTATTTATTGCCGCGGTCATTACGGCGCAAGACAAGGTTGAGCTTTCTTTCGCGTGGACGGAGGACGGCGTCGACAGCGCCGTGATGCGCGATTTGCTGGACCGCTTTGAAGCCGCGAATCCGGATATTCGGGTCACGCTGGATCTGCAGGCGGAGTCCGCAATTCAAGAACGCATTGAGTCGGGTCAAGCGCCGGACATAGCGCGCCTGAGCGATGTCGCGGTTTTTCGCGGCGCCTATCTCGACCTGCGCGCGCTGTTGGATGATCCGGCCATGCTCGAGGACAACTTCCATCCCGCTATCCTCGACGCTTTGCGGGGCGGGTCGGATGATGCCGGGTTATATGGTTTCGCGGATCAGTTGAGCGTGACCGCGCCCTATATCAATTTGAGCGCATTTGAGGGCGCCGGGGTTGAACTGCCCAGCGATGTGATGGAGGCGCCGAGCCTGGACGATTGGCTGGCCGCGCTGGAAGACGTGGCGCGGGCGAGCGGCATTCCTTATTTGTTGTCGGTTGATAACCGCGATCACCGCTTGCTGGGGCCGGCGATGCGGATGGGGGCGATTTTCATTGACGGCGACGGCAAGCTGAGCTTGCACGATGACAGTGGATTGCGATCCTTCCTGGGGCTTCTCGAAGGCTTGCTGGACGAAGGTAAAGTTCCCGGGGATACCTTGCTCGGCAGCGGCCGGTCGGAAGGCTATTTCGTGGGCGGCGACGCTTTGATGTACATCTGCGCCAGCGGAAAAGCGGAGAGCGTGGCGCGGCAGATCGGCGAGAGCTTTGCGTGGGTGATCGCGCCGAATCCACATGACGCGGCGGGCAGCACGGGATTCGCTTCGCTGAGCGCTGTGGTCGCTTTCGCGGGTAGCGAGCATCCGAAGGCGGCCGCGCGGGTAATCGAATACCTGCTGGATCCGGCGGTTTACGCCGAGTATTCGGCGCGGACGCTGACGATTCCGGCGCATTTGGCTGTGATTGAAGCGGGCGTGTCATACGACACTGATGATGAGACTGTGCAGGTTGCGCTGGAGGCTTTCGCGCGCGGCGTGCCGGATTTGCAGGATCAAGCGATCCTGTTCGATGTTCATCCGCTGGCGGCGGCGTATTATGAGGCGTCGAATGCGAGTTTGCAGCCGTACTTCGCTGGAGAGTTGACGCTGGACGAGGCGCTGGCTGCGCTGCATGCGAGCGTGGTTCGTTTGGCCGTTGGAGCCAGAGGGTTGTAGAAGCCGGTCAATAAGTCAGGCGCGGCGGGACTTATGCGGGAGAAGCCACCTAAAATCGTTGTCATCGGCGCGGGCAGCGCGATTTTTGGGCTGGGGGCGCTTTCCACCATCTTACAGCATCCGGCCATGCGCGGCGCGCAGCTCGCGCTCTGCGATATTAACGCTGATGGTTTGCGGGTCATTCATCAGCTGGCGGAGAAGATGAACCAGGCCTGGGACGCCGACGTCGGCATCAGTAGTTCGACCGAGCGCCGCGACTTGCTGCCCGATGCCGATTTCGTGTTGGTCTCGATCCAGGTGGGGCAGCGCGAGGACGTTTGGGAGCTGGACTGGCGCATCCCGCTGCGACATGGCGTCCGCCAACCCTACGCGGAAAATGGCGGGCCCGGCTCTTTCGCGCACACGGCGCGCAACCTGCCGCTAATCATGGCGATCGCGCGGGATATGGAAGAGCTTTGCCCGGAAGCCTGGTATCTCAATCTGGTCAATCCGCTGATTCGCTTGACGACGGCTGTGCACCGCTACAGCAAGATCAAGGTTGTGGGCTTGTGCCATCAGTTGCTTTGGGGCTATGCCATGGCGGCGACGGTGCTGGCGGATCGCTGGGATATACAAGTGCCCGAGGGCTTCCATGTCCACACCGACGCTTCCAACATACAAGCTTTTCTTGCTGTGGCGCGGCAAGCGCTGCGGCATCTTGAGATCAAGGCGGCGGGCATCAATCATTTTTCTTGGGTTTACGAGATCCGCGACAAACATACCGGCGAAGATCTCTACCCGGAGTTGCGGCAGCGCTGGCTGAAGGATTTCCGGGCAGACTTTGAACCGCTGAGCCGCGAGATTTTCGCAATCTATGGCTTGATGCCGACGGCGGGCGACAGTCATATGTGCGAGTATCTGCCCTGGGTCAGCGACCTGCTGCACAAGCCCTGGGAAAAGTATCATCTTAAATTGCAGAACTGGGATGGCAACCGCGCGCGCCGGGCGCATCGGCGCAAGCTGGCGCGCGATATCGTCGCCGGTCGCGCCGATGTCGATGACCTGCGCGAGCTCGGGCGCCATGGCATGCTGGACGAGGGCATCCCCGAGATGATAGAGGCCGTGCATTATGACCGGTCGCATCGGCATCAGCAGCTCAATCTGCCGAACCGGGGGACTATTCCCAATCTGCCGGAGGGCGCCATCGTTGAGGCGCCGGGCCTGATTGACGGGGGCGGGTTTCGCTGCGAGCGCATGCCGCCGCTGCCAAATGGCATCGCCGAATTGTGCCGGCGCGAGTTGGCGCTGAGCGAGCTCTATGTTGAAGCGGCATTCAGGGGAGACCGGGACTTGGCGCTGGGGGCGCTATTGCTCGATCCAATGGTGACGGATATTGACAGCGGGCGCGCTATCCTCGATGATTTGCTGGAGGAGTTTGCCGAGTATCTGCCGCAGTTTGGGTAGACTCATGCACCCATTTGACCAATGTTGATCGTTGTGCCAGAAAGGCATTTATGTCCAAGGTCTTACGTCTAAATGGAATCATTCGCAATATCGAGTATGAACCTCAGGCGCGAACCAGCCGGCTCAAGCGCATGGCCTTTGAAGGATTTGACATCAACTCCGTTCCCGCGTCTGGGATCATTGAATTCGCTGACGATACATCGTTTGGCTATTCAAAATGGAATACCCCCAAGCCGAGCCGCACTTATCCTTCTGCGCGCATCTACAAGACTTATCATTTGCAGACGAAAAGAGTGACGGTCATTCCTGTCATCAAAGATGAAGGCAAGTGGGCGCAGAATAACGATCGCATCACTTTCATGACATACTCGCGAATGAATTTGATGTGCGTTTACATAATCCTGGCATGGTATAACAGGGCAGAGCCACATCCGACACGGGCCAACAGGATCACGAATCAACAGCTCAATAATGAGTTTGTGTTGGAGAAAATACGTGAAGTAAAACGTTCTCAGAAGTCTGCGCTGCATTGGAATGAATTGCATTTTGAGAAAGATTACGAGTACGTATATCGGCAGGCTGTGGAGAGCTATCAGAAGGTCAGTCGGATGTATGATCTTGAGATGAATTCGGCAGAAAACCACCTTAAGTTGCTCGAACAGTGTTTGGTGGATGGGAAGTTTAGTCGAGACGCTTTCGCAGAATTTTCTTCAGACAGATCAGCGTCCGCTGCGCTAAGAGAGACTATGACCATTCATGATCTTGAACACCTTACACATGGCGATAAAGCATATTTTGAATTGGAAAACCGACTTGGCGGAAAATACTTCGTAACAGCGGATGAGGTTTACTGGGAAAACAACATCCTGGTGATTCAAGAGTCGAAAAATACTGTCAGTGGCGTTTTGCCCAGTTTGACCGATATACAGGATGGATTGTTCAAAAACATTCTCTTCAAAGAGATAGACGAACTCTATTTGGATGGCGAATCCGTAAACTTTACAACTCGGTTAAAGTTGACCGGAAACCTTGATGGCGCATTGAAATTGCCTATTGAAGACGCCTCGGCAATTGACAATTTCGGCGGTAAGAATAATCTCACAGCGCACAAGCGCAAGCTATTAAGGTTGTTAAATGAAGAGGCGCGGAAAAATACAGGATTAAGTATAGAGATTACTGGTAACTGATGAATCAGGTCAAAAGCCCGCTGCGCTACCCCGGCGGCAAATCCCGCGCAATCAAGCAGATTTTGCAGCATGTGCCCGCGCATATTGAGGAATACCGCGAGCCATTTGTCGGCGGCGGGTCGGTTTTTCTGGCTATCAAGCGCCTCTTCGGCCGGCGCATTCGGCGCTATGTGATAAATGACTTGAATGATGACTTGATTCATTTTTGGCGGGCGGCGCAAGAAAATATTGACGAGCTAGCGCATTGTGTACAGTCATTCAAGGACAGCTATGAGGACGGTCGAGAGCTATGGCGCTTTCTGCACACGCCCGGAACGATGTGTACAGAATTGGAGCGGGCGGTACGTTATTTTGTCTTGAACCGCATCACGTTTTCTGGCGTGGTGGATTCGGGCGGTTATTCGCAATATGCTTTTGAACGCCGCTTCACGCAGTCCTCGATTGGCAGGCTGTGGCGACTAGAGCCGCTACTGAAAGAGGTAGAAATTTGCCACGGCGATTACGAGAGCTTGCTTCATGAAGAGGGCCAAAAAGTTTTTATCTTCCTTGATCCGCCGTACTGGAAAGCAACGCAGTCGCGACTGTATGGCGTCAATGGCGAGTTGCATACCGGTTTTGACCACGAGCGCTTTGCCGAGAATATGCGCCGCTGTTCGCACAAGTGGTTGATTACATACGATGATTCGCCGATGATTCGTGACTTATTCAGCTTTGCGAATATCAGCGAATGGACGCTGCAATATGGGATGAATAATTACATGCAAGGGAAAGCCGAAAAGGGAAAGGAACTTTTCATCAAGAACTATTGATATTTCGTAGAAGCTGTGGCCATGTTGGCCGCGACAGCTTTGCGGAGACATCAACATGTATAACATTTACCACTTTTTCGCGTTTCTGATTAATGTGCGCAAATTAATGCTGAATAAATCGAAAATGACGAAATGGAATTATAGCCAGCGTTCTTTATCATACTTTAGCACAACTGGATTCCCTACTATGGCGCTTCGGCTCAATCCTCGCGGCAATCCGCCGGGTGGCGAGCTAATTGGCTTTATGGAAAGTAAGACATATGTTGTTCCGCCTTTCAAGTCGCATATCCCGGCTGGGGCCTTGTCCATAGCTTCATTGGGACACAAAAAAGCAAGCGCCGTAGACCGCCAAATGCGCTCAAATGGCGAAGATTGGCGCTGGTTGCCAATGCGCGATGTCTACTATCTGATCCGTGGTCGGCGCTTCGGCCATACATTAGTCTGTCTTGTGCATGGCAGTTTCTTCGAAACGGTGACTTGTGAGCAGACGGTACGCAAGGCGCTGGACCAAGTCTTGGCCGACTATGGGGACAATGAGAAGCAGCGTTTCACTCCCGTTGCCCTTGACTCAATGTCGCGCATGTTGTCTCGAGAAATCTCTTCTAACCGGTTGCGCCAGATTGCGAATACTACGGTGGATTTCAGATTAAACATTAGAGTCGAGGTCGCGCATGAAGTCAACATCCTGGATTGGGCATACTATCCGGAGATAAAAAACGACTCGATCAACCTTGTCATCCCATATCGTTCTAAAGATGATTTTCGTGTTGCGTGGCACTACTTAAAGACAGTGCTCGCGGAAGAATGGACAGCGGGCAAAAAGCACATCGTCCAACACCCCTTCAATGGCAAGTTCTTCGTTCTGAGTTACGACTTGTAAAGCCAGCGCCTGCAATGGACAATGTGGCTTATCTAAGCAAGGAAAGGTCCCCCAATGAAAAAAGTATTCGTGGTTTACGCCACTGACAACGTCGGCACCGTTGTCCTGGAACCCATCCAAGCCGGCGATCATGTAACCTGCAACGGCGAGCGCCGCGATATCGAGATCGTCGCGCATGACGACATCGCATACGGGCACAAGATTGCGCTGATGGACATCGCCGCGGGCGACACGGTGCTGAAATATGGTTTGAGCATCGGCTCGGCCAGTTGTGATATCAGAGCCGGGGATCATGTGCATACGCACAATGTCGAGAGCAATCGCGGGCGCGGCGACCTGGCCGATCGCGGCGCGGTGGGCGCGGAATAATGTGGGGGGGGATTCACCACAGAGGCATAGAGCCGCTCGGCGGCAGCGAAAAGGTCACAGGAATGCCGCTTTTCTAACCCCTCCCCCGGCCCCTCCCCAAAGCATCCGAAGTAGAGGGGAGATTAGTCGGCGAGTATTGCGATTTTATGCATGACTTACTTACGCTTACTGAGGGCACAGAGGATTTCAACCGAAGTGGTTACACGCGCTAATTTGCAGTCGATTTCAAGTTTCTGGAGAAAATGCTAATGTCTGAGTTTATGGGTTTTCTGCGCCCGAACGGCGATGTCGGGATTCGCAATCATCTGTTGATCTTGTCGGGAACGGTCTACGCAAACGGCGTTGTGGAACGGGTGGCGGATACGATCCATGGCGCCCTGCCCATCGTGCATGCCAACGGCCGCTGCCAGGTAGCGCCGGACTTGCGGGTCACGCGGCGCTACCTGGCGGGCACGGCGATGAATCCCAATGTCGGCGGGGTTGTCATTGTCGATCACTTCCGGGAAGAGGGCATGACGGCCGAAGACCTGGCCGATGATATTGCGCCCACGGGCAAGCTGATCGCCACGGTTAATATCCGCGGCGATGGCGGCTTTATCAGCGCGATTGAGAAGGCGACCCGCTATGCGCAGGACTTCGCGCGGCAGATCAGCTTGTATCAGCGCGAAGCGGCGCCGATGAGCAAGATCCTCTTCGGCACCGAATGCGGCACCTCGGATACCACATCCGGTTTAGGCAGCAATCCCGCTAACGGGCTGGCCGGCGAAATCTTGATCGCGCAAGGCGGTCGCATGTTGATGGCGGAATGCACCGAGTGGATGGGCTGTGAAAATTGGCTGACGGAGAAAGCGGCGCACCCGGCGGTTGCCGAAGCGATTGTCGCCGGCGTGCAGCATATGGAGAGCCGCGCCCTGGCCAGCGGCGAGGACATCCGCGGTTCACAGCCCACCGGCGACAACATGGCGGGCGGCCTGACGACCATCGAAGAAAAGTCCATGGGCGCCGTTAAGAAGATCGGCGATAGCCCCATCGTCGAATACCTGGAAATCGGCGAGGCGCCGACCAGAACTGATCCCGGCAATTACGTCATGTACGGACCGGGCATGGGCGCGGAAAGCATCAGCAGCATGGCGGCCGCCGGCTGTCAGGTGCTGACCTTCTGCACCGGCGGCGGGCATACCTCCAACCATCCCGTCATGCCGACCGTCAAGGTGACCGCCAACCGCCAATCATTTGAGTTGATGCGCGACACGGTCGATGTCGACGTCAGTGGCGTTTTCCGTGACGAGATCAGCTTGGCCGAAGCCGGACAGATTGTCTACGACGAAGTGGAGCGGGTCTGCAACGGCTATCTGACCAAGTCCGAGGCGCTGCGGGACAATAACAGTTTCGCGATCCATCGAGTGGGGCCGAGTATCTGAGACCCGACGATGGGTTGTTCGGGATTAAAGCCCTGAAGCCTGGCAAGGCGACAGTCAAGCGGGGAAGACAGGCATGAAAAAGGGGAAACCGAAACGCAAGACGAAACCGCCCCCTGCGCCAGCCTATGGCGTGATTGATGGGAACACTGTATTTGTCTGTCGGCATGGCGTTGACACAGGGGAGCGATGCGCTCAATGCCGGCAGGCTCGGCAGCGGTCTTGTCTGATACTGCTGGTGGGGATATTCCTTTTCTTTGCGCTGACCATTGCCACGATGCACCCAGCTAACAGGCGGGCGATGTGCGCCACGATGGGCGCCGGCGACTTTGTGCCGCTTATTTGTCAAGGCACTTAGGTATTCAAGCAGAGCAATCGCACCAGAATCATTATTTGTCAAATGTCGCGCGGATGTCTACATTGCCTCCTTTTTGCCAGAAAAGGAGTTAAATCTCGGTGTTCTCGGTGGTTAAGAAAAATGTGGTGCGATTGCTCTGTAGCCTTGCCCACTTCATCCGGGCCCGCTAAGATAGTGTCCTGATAAATAATGTTTGAGGTGAAAATCATGTCCAACGACATGTATGATGGTGTCGTGAATTCCTACGGAGATTACCGCGTAAAAAATAATGAGGGTTATGGAGATAATCGCAATCAAAGTGGGGGTTACAAGCCCCCTCCCGCAAAACGACTCCCGCAGACGCCGAACCAGCAAGCGCCCAGACAGCAACAGACCGTGTACATTCAACCGGAAGACGACTCCTCGAAAGTGAAGCATGACTTTAGCTTTGGCGGCGCTTTTCGTCTTGGCCTCGGCGCAGGGATTGGATTCCTCTTTGCCATTCCCGCCGCTATCATCCTGACGGCCCTAGCTCTGTCGTTCCTAGGAATCTCTCTAAGTGCGCTGTTCTCTTAAAATGTGTTACGATGTGAGCATTAAGCAAAAAAGGGCGGGCCATGAGTGACAAAAAAGAGGCACAAAAGCACACGGCAGACAAGAAACAACCCGGCCCGCCTCCAGTCAAATTGCACATTGACGACACGCCACAAAATGTTGCCAAGTCATTATTCGGAATCAAGTCAGACAAGCCAGGTCAGATCACTTTCAAGCGGGATTAGCCCCGCTTATGTGGCACTTTCGTATATAAGCCCCCAAAAAATGGTTCTGCTGCGATTGCTCTGGTATTCAAGCCCTATATTTTAATTCTGGCGACGATTGTAGAGACGGTCCCTTGGATTTTCCTTGACGATTTTGGCTTTAGTCAAGGCAGTTTGGGTTCATATCGCTGAGCGGAGGTCACGGTGAGATTGAAGATTCCATATGGCGAAGCCTGTTTGACCGCAGGGATTCCGGAGGGACTGGCGGTCGAATTCGTATTGCCGAAAAAAGAGCCGGCGGCGGAAGATCCGGCGGCTGCTGTTATGGCGGCGGTGTATAAGCCGCTGGGCGAAGTGAAGCCGCCGCGGGCGGGGCAGACAGTCGCTATCGCCATCAATGACAAGACGCGTCCGGCGCCGCATGAGCATTTGCTGCCGCCGGTGCTGGCTGGGATGCGCCATGCCGGCGTCCGCGATGAAGATCTGCTGTTTATCATCGCGACGGGCGCGCATCCGCAAATGGGACCGGAGGAATACCGGGCGATCTTGCCGGCGGACGTGCTGGAGACCTATCGGGTCGTCTGCCACGATGCGGCTGACGAGGCGAGACTGAGGCATCTTGGCGAGACATCGCGCGGCACGCCGGTTTTCATCAACAGCGACTATATGGCGGCTGATTACCGCATCGTGATCGGAAATATCGAGCCGCATCAATTTCAGGGCTTCTCTGGCGGGGTCAAGAGCGCGGCGATTGGCTTAGCGGGCGTCGAGACGATCAATCGCAACCACGCCATGATGAGCCATCCCATGGCAAAGCTGGGCTCGTATGACGAGAATCCGGCGCGGCAGGACGTGGAAGAGATCGGTCGCATGATCGGGGTCGACTTTGCTGTGA
Organism: Chloroflexota bacterium; assembly: GCA_026713245.1. Lineage (GTDB taxonomy): Bacteria > Chloroflexota > Anaerolineae > Aggregatilineales > Phototrophicaceae > UBA6055. The sequence goes on along the minus strand of JAPOOU010000081.1, from coordinate 9,448 downwards.
ACGTCATCCTCAGCCCGGAGAAGCGGATCATCAAAGCGCTGGCCGGGGATCCCGAAGCGATCATGCGGCAAGGAATCCCAGAAGTGCGCCGGATTGCTCAAGCGCCAGTGGCGGCGCCTTTCGATCTGATGATTGCGTCGCCGGGCGGTCATCCCAAGGATATCAACATTTATCAATCGCAGAAGGGCTTGGCGCATGCCGCGTCGGCGACGCGGTCGGGCGGGGAGCTTATCTTGTGCGCAGCCTGTCCGCAGGGTAGCGGCAGCGCCGACTATGAAAACTGGATGATGCAGCCGGGGATTCGCACACATCGGGATGTTCTGGAGCGTTTCGCGCGCGAGGGCTTTGCTGTGGGGCGGCACAAGGCTTTTCAAGTCGCGCGCGATGCGGCGCGGGCGCGCGTGACGTTGGTGTCCGAGCTGGATGATGCGTTTGTGCGGAAACTGTTGCTGGAGCCGGGGGCGGAATTGCAAACGGCGATTGACTGCGCGCTGGAATTGTTGCCGAGGGAGGCGCGGATTGGGGTGATGCCGGCGGCGAATGCGACGATGCCGGTGTTGCGATCCCAGTAACAGGGAGTATTGAGTGAAGGTTTCAACGGCGCTTTTCTGTTTTCATTCACTTGTGTTACTATTTTCGTAAAGTCAATCTGTGAATCGAGTTTGTCGATGATAGCGCATTTGGATCATACGGAAGGTCATATTTGTGGCAACTGGCAACCTAGCTCAACATGTCGCTGATGGGCTCTTCGCGATGGAGAAGCATCGAGCAGACGAGCGAGAGTATCGCTTTTCCGTACCTGGTCAGAAGCTATTCATTGAACTCGCGTCAGAAGATGGACGCGAAAAGTTCTACCTTGACTTGTATCGTGGCAAACGGAATGTGTTCAAAGTGAGCTTGCAGAACCGCGCGCGACAGACTTTTTCGTTGCGTCGGCTTGATGTAAATGGTCGAAAACATACTAACCCCAACGGCCAGGTGGTGCCCACACCACATTTGCATGTGTATCGCGAGGGATTCGGCACCAGTTGGGCGGAGCCAGCCCCTCTTGATATATTCTCGAATCTAAACGATGTCTGGACGACACTGCAGGACTTCATGCGCTATTGCAACATTTCCAAACCACCGATCATTAGGCGAGACCTCTTTACATGATTGATGAAATCCGACACTTGACGGACTCTTATTATACATGGCTTCGAGATAACACAGATCTTCAAGCAATTGACGACTTCATAGAAATCACGACGCCGTTCCTTGATAGACACAACGACCATATGCAGATCTACGCGGAGGCGACAACTGGCGGGTACCTATTGTCAGACGACGGCTACACAATCGCAGACTTGGAAATGTGCGGCTGTAACCTTGATTCTCCAAAGCGTCAGGCTCTCCTGCAAACGACATTGAACGGTTTCGGGGTGCGTAATACAAATGATGAATTGCAGGTAACCGCGACTCCCGACGATTTTGCTCAGAAGAAACACAACTTGCTGCAAGCGATGCTGGCGGTCAACGACTTGTTTTATTTGGCGTCCTCCACTGTCGCCAGCTTCTTCTATGAAGATGTCGTTGCCTGGCTTGATGCCGCAGAGATCCGTTATTCCCCACGCATAAAACTGACTGGTAAGAGCGGCTACGATCATCATTACGACTTTGTCATACCCAAGTCAAACAAGCAGCCCGAGCGCGTCTTGATGACCATTAACAATCCCGACCGCAACGCTTTTCAACGTGTAGGCTGGCTCTGGCAAGATACGCAGCAGACGAGACCAGTCGATTCCCACGCTTTCGCACTGCTAAACGATACGCAGCAAGTTGTCTCCGGAAATGTCATTACGGCGTTCCAGAATTATGGCGTGCGCCCCGTTCCCTGGTCCGAGCGGGAGTCTGTGCGTGAAGAACTCGCCGCCTAATTGATGGGCCTGAAAACCGACAGTTCACGCCAGAGCGCGGCGCGCGTCGTCATCGTCTGTTTCTTCTCGGTTTGCATCATCTTCGGCATTCGCCTGTCCTTCTCGGTGTTTTTCGCCGAGTTCGTTACTGCCGAGGGCTGGAGCAACGAGGCGGCGGCGGCGATTTTCAGCCTCAACATGTTCGTCTTCGCGTTGACGGCGCCCTTCGCCGGCATGGCGCTGGATCGCTATGGTCCGCGGCTGGTTTTCGGCGCGGGCGTTGTGCTGATGGCTGCCGGATTGTGGATGAGCAGTCGCGCCGATTCGCTGAACGATCTCTTGCTAGGCTATGGGCTCATTGGCGGGTTTGGGTTGGGGATCACGGGATTGGGTCCCGTAGCTTCGGTCGTCGCCGGCTGGACCGCGCCGGCGCGCCGAGGACGCGCCATCGGCATCGCCTTTGCCGGCACCGGCGTGGGTTCGCTGGTATTTGTGCCGCTGGCGAATCTGCTGATCGAGCAGTTCGCCTGGCGCAATGCCTACCTGGCGCTGGCGCTGATATGCGCCGTCGTTTTGTTGCCGCTGATGGTTATCGGGTTGAAGCGTCCGCCGGCGCGGGAGATGGTTCATGGCGTCCGCGCTTCGTCCGCTCCGGTATGGGGATCCCTGCTGCGGAACCCGGCCTTCTGGGCCTTATTGATTGTCGGGCTGACCGCCTTGGGTCCCGTGCGCAGCTTAACGGTGCACCAGGTCGCTTATATGGAATCTTTCGGCGTGGCGCGGGAGACGGCGGCGAATGTCGTGGGTCTGGCGGGATTTCTGACGACTTTTTCCTTCATTGGCCTGGGCTGGGTATCGGACCGATTTGGCCGGATGGTCGCTTTCACGTTAGGCGCGGCGGGGCTGCTTGCCGCCGTATTGATGTTGCTGCTCTTGCGCGCCGACGACTTGCCCATGCTACTCATTCTCTACGCGGTATTTTACGCCTTGGGCGAGGGCACGCGCAGCAGCCAAACGACGGCCCTGGCGAGCGATGTCTTTCACAGGCAGGGCTTGGGCTTGATCAACGGCCTGGTCGGGGGCATGTTTGGGCTAGGCGCGGCCCTGGGCCCGTGGTTGGTGGGGCGCCTGCGCGACGAGAGCGGCACTTATGAGGGCGGTTTGCTGATGGTCGTCACGATGGTCTTGGTTTCGATGCTGGCATTTGGATACATCGTGTGGCGATCCGGCAAGTCCGCGCGCGCCTGAACACGGCGGAACGGTATTGAGCGATTTTGCTGTTTCCGGTATTTCCAGGGCGACCGGGGTGCTTGTCCCTACAGTTCCTGATTTGGTAGATCGTCTATAGATATTGATAAGCGGGCAAGGTCAGAAACTCGGCGAAATCATCGGCGCGGATCATCTCATCGAAGAGTTGCATCGCCAGTTGAAAATAGCCGCTGTTGAAACGTTCATCGCCGACCTCGCCACGAATGGCGTCCATTTCTTCTTCCAGCAATTGGTCGAACAACTGCAATGTCAGCGGTCGTCCGTCGGCGAGCGTCGCGTTGTGGTGCAGCCACTGCCAGACCTGGGCGCGGCTGATTTCCGCAGTGGCCGCGTCTTCCATCAGCGAGTAGAGCGGGACGCAGCCGTTACCGCCGAGCCAGGCTTCCAGATACTGAATGCCGACTTTGAGGTTGAGGCGCACGCCGTCTTCGGTTATGTCACCGGCGCTGGGGTTGAGCAAGTCGGCGGCGGCGACCTCGACATCTTCGCGCTGGCGATCGAGTTGGTTCGCGCCCGGCATGTATTGGTCGAATACGTCAGTCGCGATCTGGACCAGACCAGGGTGCGCGACCCAGGTGCCATCGTGGCCGTCTTTGGCCTCGCGCAGTTTATCGGCGCGCACTTTGTCCAGGGCGGCCTGATTGCGCTCCGGGTCGTTCCGGATGGGGATCTGCGCCGCCATGCCACCCATGGCGTGGGCGCCGCGGCGATGGCAGACCTTGATGACGTGCAGCGTATAGTTGTGCATGAAGGGCACGGTCATGGTCACCTGCGCGCGGTCGGGCAACAAGTAGTGGGCGTGATTGCGAAGTTTCTTGATATAGCTGAAGATATAGTCCCAGCGCCCGCAGTTAAGCCCGGCCGAGTGCTCGCGCAGTTCGTAGAGGATTTCTTCCGCTTCAAAGACCGCCAGTATCGTCTCGATCAGGACGGTCGCTTTGATCGTGCCACGCGGGATGCCCAGGGCGTCTTGGGCGTGGATGAAGACGTCATTCCACAGGCGCGCTTCCTCATGGCTTTCCAGCTTGGGCAGGTAGAAATAGGGACCGGCGCCGCGCTCCAGCGCTGGCCCGACATTGTGAAAGAAATAGAGACCGAAGTCGAAGAGTCCGCCGGGAATTGCTCGGCCGTCGACCAGGAATTGACTCTCGTCGAGATGCCAGCCGCGGGGACGAACAAGCAGCGTGGCGGTTTCGTCATTGAGCTTGTAGAAGCGCCCGTCGGGGTTGGTGAAGGTGATGCTGCGGTCCACGGCGTCGCGCAGATTCACCTGGCCCTGGAGCATATTGTCCCAGGTCGGCGAATTGGCGTCTTCAAAGTCGGCCATGAATACGCGGGCGCCGCAGTTAAGCGCGTTGATCACCATCTTGCGGTCGGTGGGACCGGTGATTTCCACGCGGCGATCTTGCAGGTCCGGCGGCGCCGGCGCGACGCGCCAGGTCCGGTCGTCGCGGATGGCGGCCGTTTCCGGCAGGAAGTCGGGCAGTTGGCCGGCGTCGATGGCGGCTTGGCGTTGTTCGCGGGCCGCCAGCAATTGGTCGCGGCGGGCGGTGAAGGCGCGCGCCAGGCCGGCTAGGAAGTCGATGGCTTCGGGGCTGAGGATGGATTGGTATTCGGGTTGGATCTGGCCGCGGATGTCGATGCCTGGGGGGTGGTTTTGCTTGGTCATGAATTGTTATACCTTGCTTAATAATCAATCACTGATGAGTAACTATATGACATAAGCACACAGGCGAGTAGGGCGTTTTATGATACGGAAAAGGTCACTGCCGCAACTGATCTGGAAAAGAGACTCCACCGCGTCTTCCAGGTATCAAGATGAGGCGGTAAATCCAAAAGAGTCGCGCAAGAAGATCTAAGCATAGAAGCAAGTGCAAGCAAGTCGCGCAGGAAGTGAGCCTTGTAGGGGCTCGGCGGCAGCGAAAAGGTCCCAGGAATGTCGCGCTCACGCAAAATCGTATGCGTTCTCGTCGCATGAGCGACGCGGTTTACGTAAACAGGGGCGACCAATCTGGTCGCCCGCCGCCGCTGCGACTTGTGGTTTCGGGCGACATGGTATGTTGCCCCTACAGATCGTTGCTGTAGCAAGAGTTGCATTACTTTATTGGTTCTACTGAGGACACAGAAGTAAGAACAAGTTAGCCGTGCAAGGAAATTGCGTGTGCTGTAGGGGCGGCACGTTGTGCGGCCCGTTTCATCGCACACTGTTTTCGGGCGGGTCGCGGAGGTCGCGCAGTTTTCGCTGTTTCCCCCATGCCTATTATGCGGCGAGTGATGACGGTTCCCTAAGGCCTTGGCCGCAAGGGCTGGCGGTGTTCTCGCGACTGGCGGCGCTGGAAACCGGCAAGGTCGATATCGGGCGCGAGGTCGAGACGCGCAATCCCTGGATGCGCATTGTGCAGTATATGAAAGTGGAATTGCTTTCCGGTCATTGCCTGGCTGTTTTCAATACGCGCCTGTTTTTGAGCGGCGTCCAGAAACATACCGGGGTCAAGTCTTGCCTGGAAGTGATGCAGGGCGCGCAATGTGCCGACTGCGCACACATATTGTCCGGCGATTTCAAGATCAATCTCGATACTCAGCCCAAGCGCCTGGCGCCGCTTGTGCAGTACCAGTATGCCGACAAGTGGACCGCGAAAAATGGAAACAAGACGGGTTATACTGATCCGTATCGCCTTAACCGGCCGCTTGCCAAAGGTATCGACGGTTTTCTTACGCAGCGCGAAAGACTTGGCAGAGCGAAGAGTGTTTCACAAGTCAATATGGAGCCAATCAACGATGGCAGCCTGCTGCTTTCCGATCACATCGGCGTGATGGCACCATTGGAGCTCGAACCCTAGGCGGGCGGTTGGAACCATTCCGGGGACGGATCTCTTTCCAAGGGCGCGGGCGCTCCGCAATAACAAGTGCTGGAGCTACTGCGGGCGATTGAGCCGGCGCTGCGCTTGACGCCAAGCAGACAGTGACCTCCGCCGCTTCCTGGTTCGCGGCGACATCTATAGGTTGGAGAAGCAGCCCTACTTTAGGCTTCCGACTTGGCCGCCGGATAAAAGGGTCGAATCAACTGGCGCGATTCGGTATCAACAAGTCCTTTATCGGTAAATTTCGCATAGGGGCTGACGCTCAAGCTCATGATTGAGAATGTCAAGAAGGGGCGTGTTTGATGCGCTCCGATACGGCGCATAGCGTCTTCCACAGCCGCCAGCCCACCCGCGACTTCAGCGACCGGCTCGTCGCTCAGCAAGCCGAAGTATGGCAGCCGCAAGGAGGCTTCGACGCCGTCTTGCGTAGCAACGGCGACGCCGCCGTCCATCGCGTGTACCACATTGGCGGCCTTTGCCATCGCTGCCGGGCTGCGGCCAATCACAAGCAAATTATGGCAATCATGGGCAACGCTGCTGGCCCATGCGCCGTGTCTCAGACCGGTTCCGGCGATGAGGCCGACGATCCGCGATGACTCATCCCGCGCGATGACGGATGCCAGGGCCAACCCGTCATCCGCCTGAAATAGGACATGACCATCTTGCAAATGCACTGCCGTCTGTTCCAATTTCGTCAGGGTCGAATGCTTGTTTTGCAGAGCAACGACCTGCGCCCCCACGCTAGCGCCCCCGCCGTCGCTATCCAGCTTGAAATCGTCAGCAGAGAAGGAACCGGGAATGCCCGGATAGTCCGGTTGCGCCGGCTGTTCGCGCGTGATAGCCGCGGCCATTGCGCCCGCTCGCGCCACAAGTTGACCGCCAACAAAGACTTGCGCCGGCGGGAAGGCGCTGATGTCGTCCATAACCAGGAAATCAGCCAGAAAACCGGGGGCAATCGCGCCGTGATCTCGTAAGCCAAGATAGCGCGCCGGCCGAACCGTCGCGGCGGCAATCGCTTCCAGCGGCGGCATTCCACATTCGATTGCCAGGGCCACGATGCGCGACAAATGCCCATCTATAAGCAGTGAGGGTTCGATGTCATCGGTGATGAGGATGATCTGCGAACGATCCGGCAATTGCGCTACCGCCGCCACATTCTCTGGAGTCACCGACTTGGTTTGGAGCATGACCGCCAGACCTTTTGAGATTTGCTCCTGAATTTTTGCCGCGAAAGTCAGCGTGTGGTCGGAGCTAATCCCGTGAGCCAGGTATTGCGAGAGTTCAATCCCTGACAGCGTGGGGATATGCCCTTCGATCAGCAGCTTGTTTTCTCTGGCTGCCTGGACAATCGCCCGCAAGCGCTTATTCGGCCCCAGCAATCCGCGATAGTCCATAACCTCGCCCAATGCGATGACCGAAGGTTGTGTTGCCAGGCGCCGAATTGTAGCGGCGTCAAAGACCTCATGCGTCCATTCAATTTCCGGTGAGGTGGCGGGAACACAACTTGGTATCGAATGATAAATCCTGAGCGGCAAATTCTGAGACGCGGCAATCATCCATTTCACGCCGTTCTCGCCCGCGACATTGCCGACTTCATGCGGGTCGCTGAGGATAGTCGTCGTGCCGAAGGGCAATACCGCTTCGGCAAAGCGGCGCGGCGTCAGCAAGCTGGATTCAATGTGCAAATGCGAATCTATCAGACCGGGCATGACGATACGCCCGGCAAGGTCGAGGGTTTCTGTAGCCTGGACGCCACCCGGAGCGCTGCCCGCTTCGACGGTGATAAAGCGCCCGTCGCGGATACCGATCCAGCCCTCGAAGAGCTGGTAACGGAAGACGTCGACAATCCGAGCGTGAGTCAGCAGGGTGTCGAATTCCATCAGGATGTTCCTTCCAGCAATTGCACCGCGCGCAGCGCGGCGCGGATGGTCATCTGTTCACCCTGCATGTAAAGCGCCTCCTTTTCCGCAAGCGTGGGTTGCTTTTCCAGGTAAATGTTGGAATCGGTTGCGACGACGCAGCCGACTTTCGCCCCGCGGTGCGCCCCGACAATAAACAGCGTAGACGCTTCCATTTCTGCCGCGACTACACCGACCCGCCGCAGACGTTCATTGAGTTCCGGATGGCGCGCATAGTAGGCGCTGCGCGTTGTCCCAATACCCGTGAAGGCGTCAAAGCCTAATTCCGTTGCTGCCTGGATCAAGGCATTGTTCACATCCAGGTCAGCGACTGCCGGGAAGCCCAGGGGCAAATACTCGTCCGATACGCCGTCGCCGCGATAAGCAGCCGTCACCACCACCAGGGAGCCAATCGGTATGTCTTTGCGCCGTCCACCGGCAGAGCCGACGCGAATGAACACTTCCGCGCCGACATTGCGCAATTCTTCCAGGGCGATGGCTGCCGATGAACCGCCGATCCCGGTCGAGCACACGCTGACAGCGACCCCGTTTGTCGTCCCGGTGAAAAGCACATATTCCCGGTTCTCAGCAATCAAGCGGGATTCTTCAAGTTGTTCGGCAATGCGGTGGGCGCGCGCCGGATCGCCCGGCAGAAGCACGCTGCGGGCGACATCTCCCGGGGCGCAACGAATGTGCTTTTGGACTTCAACTTCTTGTGAGTCAGTCATGCGTATTCCTCAATTCGTCAAAGGGCTGATTGCGGTAGCCGAGCGCCCTTGATATTTTGTGAGAGCGCGCTAGCCGTTATCGCTGCCGCCGAACGGCCGATTCTTAAATGATGGCAATCCATTTTTGCGTCTGCGGTTGCACGGTCACCGCTGCGCCGGGTTCAAAGCGTTCGCTATCGCTGTCTTGCATGATGCTGAATTCGCCGTCTTCAGTTTCTACGAGGTAGCGCAGCTCATTGCCATGAAAGGTATGCAGGATGACTTGCCCGGCAAGGCCGCTCGCTTCCGTTCCGGCTAGCAGACTGGCATTATCAGCGCGAAAAAAGATCTCAGCCCTGGCGCCGGGTTGGGGTGATCCGAACCTGGAGTGCCAACGCAGATTGATGGGGGCGCCGCCCCATTTCACCGTTAGCTTGTTATCCCGCACCGCTTCGACAGCCGCGTTGAAGTGATTGTCGAAACCCATGAAATCGGCTACAAATACGGTTTCGGGCGCCGCGAAGATGGTCTCCGGCGTACCGATCTGCTCAATTTCGCCTTGATTCATGACCACCACGCGGTCAGAGATACTCATCGCCTCTACCTGATCGTGGGTCACATACAGGGTTGTGATGCCGAGCTGCTGCTGCAAGCGCCGAATCTCCTGGCGCATATCCACGCGCAGCCGCGCATCCAGATTGCTCAACGGTTCGTCCAACAGAAGAACTTGCGGTTCAATAACGGTGGCGCGGGCGAGCGCGACGCGCTGTTGTTGGCCGCCGGAAAGCTGTGCCGGACGGCGGTTTGCAAAGGCTTCC
>JAPOOU010000168.1 GCA_026713245.1 Chloroflexota bacterium | reverse complement strand
TCTTGCAAGCACGCTGGTCCTGTCCAGCATTTTCCTGCCACAAATCAAAACCATCCCTGAATTCCGTGGAAAATGTGTCCAGTTTTTCGAGACCACTACAAGGGCTGCGAAAACCGCTGCAATCACCACAGTACCAATCAAGCCTTGTAGAGGCCTTCTGATGAATCGCCCGCAAACGGAAAGACCACGCGCGAGCTTCCCGCCACACGCAGCATTGATATACAATGAGCGCGGCAGCGTACCAAGCGAATACGAACGAGAATCGACAAATATGAATCTCAACTATCATCTGCTCGACGTCTTCACCAATCAGCCTTTCGGCGGGAATCAATTGGCAGTCTTCGCTGATCCGCCGCTTGACCTCCCGACCAGCACGATGCAATTAATCGCCAAGGAGATGAATCTTTCTGAAGTCACATTTGTCTATCCACCTGCGGATCACAAAAATGACTTTCGCGTGCGTATTTTCACGCCGGCCCGGGAACTGCCGATGGCCGGTCACCCGACAATCGGGACCGCCTTTTTGCTGGCGCATCTCGGCATGATTGACGAGAAGGCAAAGTCACGCACACTTGTATTCGAAGAGGGCATTGGCCCGATTCAAGTCACGGTAGAACGCAATGAAAACGGGATTCCTGCTAGCGCGCTGATGCGACAGCCTATTCCGCAATTCCTCGACATCTACGAAGACCGCGAGGCCATAGCGCGGATGCTCTCGCTGCATTCAGAGGACCTTCACCCCAAGGCTCCCCCACAAGTTCTCGACAATGGACTGCCTTTCTTGTACGTGGCGGTTACATCCCTGGACGCCATCCGGAGACTCAGCTTGCGCCTTGACCTGTGGCAGCAGTTGCTCAAGGGCAAGCCCGGTGAAAACGTCTTTGTCACCACAACCCAAACGGAAAACCCGGGTACGACCGCGCATAGCCGGATGTTCGCGCCTGCATTGGGCGTCGCCGAAGATCCGGCGACCGGATCGGCGAGTGGCCCCCTGGGCGTATACCTGCTGAAGTATGGCTTGGTTGACAGCCAGGAAATCGTCAGCGAACAAGGTATCGAAATGGGCCGTCCCAGTTCCATCAACATAAAAGTTGACAGGCAGGGGGACAATTTCACGGAAGTGACGGTCGGCGGCGCTTGCGTCTATATGGGACATGGGACGCTTAACATCCGCTAGGATTCACATGCCGAGCAGTCGCAACTTGGCGTGGGTTTGTGCTTAATTCTATTACCTGTCCGCGGGCAAAGACCGAGTCGCCACGAAAGCCGCGCCAATGACAAGATGAGTCGCGAATTATGCTATCATTGAAGTGAACTGGAGCGCCGGCGGAGATGGCAAAAAGCGTCGTTATCGACCATTATGAACCGAAAGCGGTCATGCGAGGATTGCTGGATGGGGAGGCCTTCCGCAACCGCGTGGCCGGCTCTTGCATATACACTTGTCCGCGCTGCGGGCATCGAATCCGTTTTCGCTGGCGAAGTTTCTATCGTGCCGATGGGCGCTCGCCAATGAATCGCCACATGCGTCGGATTCTCGATGATTTTACGCCTGATCTGCCCACTGACGAACAGAGCGTCGTCGATTTTCATTGTCCCACATGCCAGGCCCCAACACGCATCATCTTCAGCATTCTCGATTACAAGAAAATCGCTTACCACTTCGACATCTATGCCGTACTCGTGGGCGAAGGCCATCCACAGAAATGAGAGACCTGCTTGCCACCCTGAATGACTACGACCCGGGCATGCTGCCCGCCCTGGCAGAAATCTGGGCAATCGCCAGCAAAAGCCTTGTCGATGACGCGATAATCCCGCAATTGCACCGTGCAATGCTCGATCCGCAGTCGGCAGAAGCGGCCTGGGACAAGCTCGACGATAGCGCCCGCACCGCCTTGCAACTGCTCGTTAGCAGCGCGCAGCAACGTATGAAGATGGGACAGTTCGAGCGCTTCTACGGCAAAATTCGAAAATTGGGGCGCGCGCAGATCGAAAAGGAACAGCCCCATCTGCACGGTCAAAGCATTGCCGAAACGCTGTATTATCGGGGCTTCATTGGCGAAGGATACGACAAGGTCGGCGACAATCTCATAGGCTTCTTTTACGTGCCGCCGGATCTGGCGGACGCGCTGCCCCTGCACAAAACGAGTTTTGAACATATTGAGATCGAAGATTCGTCTTCTGTTGAGCTGACGTCCTTGCCAACGATTGACGACGTGCAAGATATAAGCTCTGCCGATACCTCGATAATTGACGACCTGACCACCTTGTTGGCGTTCACTCAAGCAAATAGCGCCGAAATTGAGGATGATGGATTCTCCGAACAAGCCGTACGGGCGCTGGTCCCGCATCTCTTGCATGATACTGAAATCCGTTTGGACTTCCTGCTCGGGCTAGGCATCAGCGCTGCGCTCATCACCTCACAAGACGGCAAGGCATATCCGCGGCGCAATGAGGTTCGCGCCTTTCTATCCGCGGCGCGCGCGGAACAAATCCGGCTGCTTGCGCTGGCATGGCTGGAGAGCCAGACCTACCGCGATTTATGGCATATTCCCGGCCTTTTTCCCGATGATTCCGGCTGGTCCTATGATCCGGCCGCGGCTCGCGACGCTGTCATGAGCCACTTCGCAGAACTGCTGCCCGAGCAAGGCTGGGTTTCGCTCAACGACTTGATCGACGTCATCAAGGACATCGAGCCGGATTTCCAGCGCCCGGATGGCGATTATGACAGTTGGTACATCCGTAACGCGGCTGGTGAGTTTCTCAACGGATTTGAGAGTTGGGACGCCGTCGAAGGCTCATTGATAGAATTCTATGTCATGGGGCCGATGTATTGGTTGGGCTTGGTCGATATCGGCGAAGACATGCTGCGTTTGACCGCCTACGGCCGCGCCTTTTTGGAAATTCAGGATTGGCCCCTGCCTCCAGACCAGCCCTACCCGATCGAGATACGCAACGACGGCGCGTTGCTGGCGTCGCGCCGCGTCAATCGCTTCGAGCGCTTTCAACTGGCGCGCTTCGCTCGGTGGGAACAGGCGGGCGATCCTTATGTCTACCGGCTTGACGCGGAGAGCGTACAGCGCGCTAACGTCCAGGGCATCAACGTGCAGCACATTCAGGCTTTCCTGGCCCGACAACTGGACGGCAAGCCAATTCCGATCCCGATCGTCAAGTTGCTCCGAAACTGGCAAGATGGCGCCAAGACCTCGGTAACATTTGAATCACATATAATCTTGCGCACTAACAATGAAGAGGTGCTGGACAAAATTTTCGCCATGCCGGCTTTTCGTCGGCATTTGGGCGCGCGCCTCGGTCCCATGTCTTGCGTCATCCGCGAAGACCAATGGCAGGAGCTAAGCGACAAGCTGGGCGAAAACGGCATCGAAGTGGAAGCGACAAGCCTGGGACGCGGCAACAACTGAGAAATGAAGCAGTCAGTCCTTCTTGATCCCCAACTGATAGACATCGCTCTTGGACCAGCCCGCCGCTCTGGCAATCGCTTTCGCCGCTGACGACAGGCTTTCGCCCGCGGATATCCGCTCGCCCAGGGCGCCAAACACTTGCTCGTCCGTCCAGCGGCTGTCTGTGGGCGCCGCGCCGGCAATCAGCAACGTGACTTCCCCGCGCGGATTCTCGCGAAGAAAGTAGTCACAAGCTTCCCCCACAGAGCCGCGATAAAACTGCTCGAACTTCTTGCTGATTTCGCGAGCGACGCAAACAGCTCTTTCGCCACCCAATACTTCCGCGATCGCTCGCAAAGAGTCGGTCAATCGGTAAGGGCTCTCATAAGCGATGATCGTTCCGGTCTCGCTCGCGAGTTGGCCCAGCAGCGCCTTTAGAGCGGAGGCCTTGCGCGGCAGGAATCCCACGAACAGGAAGCGGTCCATGGCCATGCCGGAACCAACTAAAGCGGCGGTGATGGCGCTGGCGCCCGGCAAGGGAACCACATCATAGCCCTGTGCAATCGCTTCTCGAATCAGTTCCGAGCCGGGATCAGAAATCCCCGGCGTGCCTGCATCCGATATCAGGGCTACATCACCGGTCGCCAGCGCGGACAGAATCTGATCCAGCTTGGACAGCTTGTTGTGTTCGTGATAGCTCGTCATGGGCGTCCTTATATCAAAATGCCTGGTCAGCACGCGTGACGTGCGTGTATCCTCTGCGGCGATCAAGGACGCCTCGCGCAAGATCCGCAAGGCGCGCAAGGTGATGTCCTCGAGGTTTCCGATCGGCGTTGGAACGACGTAAAGGATTCCCATGCGCTCGATTCTCTCGTTCCCATTTGCACACTCCCTTGCCGATGCAAGGAGAGGGTATTTTATCTAAACTGCGCCGCATCGTTCATGCGACGAGAAAGATCCATAATATCAGCGCGCGCGACATTCCTGGGACCGAATCGCCGATTGCGCGCCGAGCGCCTGGCTCATTGAGCCGGGCTGGACCCGGCCGGGAAGACATGCGCCAGCGCTTCCGGCATGACGCTCTTGAACGCGACCAGGCTATGACCGCTGCCTAACTCTACGAACTTGTACTGCAGATCGGGATCGTGTCCCATCCGTCGTTCCAGGATCCCGCGCAGGGCCAAAGCCGGCTGATAGAAGCGCATGTCGTGCTCGTAGCGGCCGACGGAATGGAAGATTCGACGCGGTAATAGCGGAGAATCGCGGAAGCGTTCGGCATATTCCCGCAGCTTGTGCACGGCCGGCTTCCCCCCCAGCGGTGGCGAAATCATTATCAAGTGGGTGAATATCGCCGGGTTCTTGAGCGCCGCGTGCGCCGCTGCTACAGCGCCCTCGCCGACACCGCCCAATCCCAGATTGACAGGCTCGATGCGGTACTCGGTCTGCAAAAAGGGCAGCAATTCCGCGACTACCAGGGCATAGTGATTGTCGTTTCCAATGTATTCTGTCACTCGCGCCGATTGGCTGCCGGCCGCGAGCATGGCGATGATCACCGGTTCCATACGTCCATGCTTGATCAGCGCGTCAGCGATGTATGGCGCCTCCAGGATGTTCAGCGCCCAGTGGCCGTCCATCAATATCAGCATCGGGTAAACACGGCTCGAACCGGGGTCGTAACCCGGCGGCGTATAGACCCAGAGATTGCGATCGTTGAATGCCAGATGCGTCGAACTGAAGCGATGGCGATAGACATTCCCGCGCGGCACCGCGCTCATCGCTTGCCAACTGGGGACCGGGCGCGCCCGCGGCATTTGCAAGACGGAGGTGCTAACCTGGGCTGTCTGTACGGTTAGGGCATTAAGCGGGTCGGCTTCCCAAAAGCGATCCACGCGATCCATCAAGTTGACTTCTTGGGCGAGCGGCGTACCCGGATCATCAATTGCGTACATATAGTCGACCAGGGCATCGCGGTCAAAGTAGCGCTGGAAATACCACAGTGAGGTGTCGTCCAGCCTCACCAGGTTTTCAAAGGGTGGATCCCGATTCACGATATCGATGTTGACCGAGACCCGATGCGCTGTAAAGGAATCGTAGACAAAGGTGGCGCGATCGCGCTCGACCCAGGGCCAATCACTGCGCGTCGACAATAGCTCGTCGACGGCGGACTGGCGAAGATCGCCGGGCAGTTGATAAATCTCGCACAGAAACTGGATGAAAGAATTCCAGCGTCCTTCGGCCAAGATCAGCACTCCTGTTGATTGCTTGGTAACGAATTCATTTTAGCACCGGCTTGCCTTATCGAAAAACCCGATCTGCGCCCTCCGAGACCTTGCGGAGACGCGCATGGAACTCTATGCTAAGTGCACAAGATCGCTTTCGCCCAAGTAACAGTGCGCTATCATAATCGTACGCTCGCATTCGCTATGATTGAATTGCGTACCGCGCTCGGACCAACTCAAGACCGGAGAATGCATTACCATGAGCAAACCCTACATCTATTCATTCACGGAGCCGATCAATCCCGAAGCGCTGCACGTTCTGCTGGGACAGACCGATTGGGCGGATACGCGTTCTCCATTGGATATTCAGCGCATGCTCGACCGCAGCCAGATCACCCTGGGCGTCTGGAACGAAGACCAATTGATCGCTTTTTCGCGTGTCATAACGGACGATATGTATCGCGCCTTGATTGACGACGTGGTTGTCGACATGGCTTTCCGCGGCCAGGGCATCGCATCGACGATGCTGGACAAGCTGCTCAAGAGACTGGAACATGTCGAGCAGGTCATGCTGGATTGCGCGGCTGGCTTGAGCGGCTTTTACGCGCGCTTCGGCTTCCGCAATAAAGGCGGCTCGTCGATGCTGTTGGAGAACCTGCGCTGAGCTGGGGCCGTCGCGGTGAAGCGCATAGCAGGTGTCTCGCGGGCAGCTTTTTCTGTCGTCCACAGCTCGCAACAGATCATTAATTCAGCCAAGCAAGAAAGCGCCTAATGAGCCAACTCACATACAACCCGGATATCCAGCCATTCGCGCGCGCCGGCATCCGCGACTCGCTGGAAGACATTCAACAGAAGCATGGCCTAAGCAAGATTTACCAGTTGGCAAACAACGAGAATCCGCTGGGTCCCTCTCCAAAAGTGATCGACGCTATTGCCGCTGTTGCGCCAACGCTTTCCTATTATCCGGAATACTCGGACATTGGGCTTCGGCAGGCGATCGTCAAGGTGCTTGGACGCGGCGTGACGCCGGAACATATCTACACCGGTTGCAGCGGCTTCGAGTCTCTCGAATTGATCGCGCGCGGATTCCTGAGACCGGGGGACGAACTGATTCTGTCTTCGCCGACATTCACCGGCGCGTACAAGAAAATCTCCCAACCCTTGGGAGCACGGGTCGTGGACGTGCCTCTGGCGCCCGATTCATTCGAGTACCGCGTCGACGCCGTGCTGAAAGCGATCAACGAAAGAACTCGGCTACTCATGCTCTGCAATCCCAACAATCCGACGGGAACCGTGATGCCCTCGACGTTGATGGACGCCCTGATGCGCGGTATCCCCGATCACGTCCTGGTCGTTGCGGACGAGGTCTATCATCATTTTGTGGACGATCCCGCATACCCTGATTCACTTCGTTATGTGCTCGAAGGCAAGAATATCGTGGTCGTTCACAGTTTTTCCAAGGCATATGGCCTTGCTGGGCTTCGTCTCGGCTACGGCGTTGCCAAGCCCGATCTTGCCAACTACATCGCGGGCTTGCATCGCGGTTTTCACCAGAACAAAGTGGCGCTGGCCGCTGGCATCGCGGCCTGCGGCGATCAAGAACATGTCCAAGAGGTCGTTAGCTACCTGAGAGCGGAGGCCAAATGGGTCTGCGCCCAACTGGAGCGGATGGGCATTCGCTATTGGAAGCCGGCGGCGAATTTCGTCCTGTTCGAAACTCACCTGCCGGGGGATGATTTGCAGAGGGCGCTTTTGGAACGCGGCTTCTTGCTGCGCGCGCAAACGCGAAACGAATTGCCCAATGCCGTGCGCCTTAGCCTGGGCACAAGAGCAGCCAACCAAGCCTTCCTGGCTGCGTTGGGGGCGATACTGGAAGAATCCAACTGATGGCGCGGCGTGATTTATTCACCACAATGGCAGAAAAGAAGTAAATCTAAGTAAGTCGCGCAACAATATCTAACAACAGAAGTAAGTGCAAGTAAGTCGCGCAAAAAAGTGAGCCTTGTAGGGGCGACCAATCTGGTCGCCCGCCGC
>JAPOOU010000268.1 GCA_026713245.1 Chloroflexota bacterium | reverse complement strand
GTCAAGCCGCGGCCCAGCAGCAGCAAGGCATAGGCGTGAACGTAAAGATGAAAGCGCTGAAAGAATGTGATGAGGACTATCTTGTTGATATTGCTGGCGTACATAGGGTCGCTGCTACAGAACTTTTGCCGACACAAACAGAACAAGCTATAACGAAAATGTTTCGCCCGTGGATCTCGTCAAAATGGGGGATGGGATAGAACGATATTGCTACTAGCTGTGGGTTGCTATTGTGTTCTCATTGTTGTAGGGAAAAAGGGTGGCTTTGCGATTTACACGACCAGCCTTTTGAAATGCAGTACACCGTCAGTGTAAAGGGTACACTCGATCTGCCCAACGTTGAAAACCGCAGTTTCTTCCAGGGTCCAGCGCCATCCGTTCTGGTGCAGATAACCCAGCAAAACCCGTCGGCCCATTTCAGACTTTGGCAGATGCGACTTGACGCAGAGCCAGCCCTCCTTGTTCGTGCGCCCAGCCTCTTCAATCGCTGCAAATAGGTTGGCGACAACTCGTTTGGCTTGTGGATGATGCCCCTCAAGTTCCTCGCCTTCAAATTCTTGCTGTCGACAGTCTTCCAAGCGCTCGTTCGCGTCTTTGTCGGCAACAACTCCGTAAAGCAATTTGATTCCTTCAATAGCCAGGTTTTCCACGGCGTTCTCCTTCTGCGACTATCAGGCAAATCACATTTCCGTACGGTCGTCTGAATCCTTACCCATTTGCCTCGGGTCGTTAGATTAATCACGTCCCAAGTTTGGAAATCTAACGCTACAATCGTATACTCCTTTTCAGTTTATCAATAAACGTGAAAGGTTGGAAGATGCGCGAGAATCATGTGCGGGCGCTTTGGCGAGAAGGCAAAGCCGCCTTGAACGGCTGGCTGCATATACCCAGCACCTGGTCCGCCGAGGTGATGGCGAATCAAGGTTGGGACAGTCTCACAATTGATATGCAGCACGGCATGATGGGCATGGAAACGGCTATCCAGATGTTGCAAGCCGTCTCGACGACCGATGCAGTGCCGATGGCGCGGGTCAACTGGAATACGCCGGGCGACATCATGAAGCTGCTGGACGCCGGCGCTTATGGCATCGTCTGTCCAATGATCGAAACGCGCGAGGAATGCGAAGCTTTTGTGGGCGCTTGCCGCTATCCGCCGCGCGGCTATCGCAGCCTGGGACCAACGCGGGCTCGCGTCTACGCCGGCGCCGATTATGCCGAACATGCTGACAGCACTGTCATCACGCTGGCGATGATCGAGACGCAGAAGGGTTATGACAATCGCGACGAGATCATGAGCGTCGAGGGGCTGGACGGCGTCTTCATCGGCATCGGGGATTTGCGCTTGACCATGACCGGCCAAGCCGGCCTGGACTCGTCTGACACGGTGATCGACGCGGCGCTGGACGAACTCCTGGCGACGGCGCAACGTCACGGGGTGATCGCCGGTGTCTTCGCCGCGAGCCCGGAACACGGTATCGACCTGATCCGTCGCGGCTACAGAATTGTCAGCGTGATGACGGATACGAATATCCTGGCCAACGCCGCGGCGGGTATGGTCAGGGCTGTGCGGGAGGGGGCGAGCTAAGTTGCGTCAGTCCGCACGACGGTTGCGATAGAGTTTTAGGTCTTCGGCTGACATTTCATGCTCAGGCACAAGGCGGTAGTGGTGTTCCGCTAACTTAAGCACTTGTCCATCGGTGTCTCGACCAAATTCAAATAACGCAATGCTTCCTTCATCCATGAATTGCGCTGCAATCGGGCGTGCGATCAGTTCGGGAAACTTTTCGTCACAGAGCGCCAAATCCTGTTCAATTTGAACGACCCCAATCTGATCTGCTTTGCCTTTGGCTTGTACCGGTAACACATAGTGCGCCCCTCGTTTGTCAACGCCCACGTATATCTCGTCGGTCTCGATCTGACCGATGGATTTTACAGTCGTACGCAAGTGATTCTGGATGGAATAGCAAGTAACACTCGTAAAAATATCAATTAACCTGTTGTATCTAAGTTTCGCCAACAATGCCTGTTCATCCGTTAGAGCGTACCGCGTTACGATTCCGGGAGTAGCATCTGGCACCTTGGTTAGTGGCAGCATTGAATCAGGCTGAATCTTTGAAATCGGCTTGAGTTCAAATGCATACTTGGCCTGTCCCCTGCCAACAATCACCCAAGATTGATCCGACGGAGCCTCATCAATAATAGAATCGGGCAGAGGATTCCGATGTCTAAATGAGTAAACGACGTCTCCAAGATTCTTTGGTAGAGGAATATCGAGTCTCTCCGCAGAACGTACAATATCCTCGCGAGCAAATTGGACGACCGTATCTCCGTCGCTATAGTGCTGAAAGAAGATGTCTTCAATTATCTGTGAATAGCGATTTGTTTTTGCCATTGGGGCGCTTCAACCATTCCATTGAAGCAGAACTACTTCTTCACGCAAGTGTTCTTTTGTAGCTGTCGAAAATCGAGTGCGGAACAAGTCAATATCCAGGACTTCATAACCCAAGCGTTCCGCCAATTCCGCAAGAATCTGCCCAGTTCGAATCATTATGCGAAAATATGAGGCCTGATCACCTACCACATAGCCAAGTTTGGCGCCCGGGCGCAGCAGAACTCTAAGTTCTGACAAGTGGCGGGCCATTCCTCCAAAATAAAGGCGCACTACTTTTGCATACTGTTTCTCGAATCCGGACGTTTTTCCTAACTGCAACCGGCGCTCTTCAATGTTATTCGCAAGCGTCTGCACTCTAGGCACATCTTCTACCCAACTGTGATCCGTATCGAATTTGTAGACGCCACGAGTATTTGACCTGATGAATCGCTGTTTCTGTTTGCGTAAGTCTTTACGGCTTGAGATGAATCCAAGCAATACAGATTCAAGACGTGTCGTTCGGCTATAGTCCTTCTCGTTCGGATATGGCGGCGACGTAATTACCGCGTCAATCGAACCTGGCGCCAAATATCTGCTCATATCCCTCGCATCAGCGGAGAACACCGTTGCAGGCGTATCCGGTGATCCGCGAAACTCCTGCAAGTCACTGACCATACTATCTACGGCGTTCAGCCACGGCTTGAGAACCGGTGTATCGACCTTAAGTTTGCCGACGCCAATCTCTGGACCAAAGCGAAGGTTGCTGATCTCTTTCACCGTCTGTTTTGCCAATGCCAGTTTCGCGTGATTCCGAGGTTTGATTGCCTTGTGCGCGTCTATTCCATCCAGCAATGTAAGTACCTTGTGCAAGGGAATTGGACTTATAGAATTCTTGATCAGCAAATTGGACTGTTCGGCGCCAAATGCGCGCAATTTGCCGCTAAACACGGTTATATCAAAGTAGCCTGAATCGCTTGAAAGTGGTTTCTCATGTGAGGCTTCTGTAACCCGACTGGATACTTCCTGTCCAAGATCGGCCAGCTCACTGGGTTCAATCTCCCAATCAGTCTTGACGCTTGCGGCAAAATGCGCCATCGCGTTGGCTTCGACGCCTACACTCTTGATTCCTAGCTTTTTCGCTTCCACAAGGGTCGTGCCCGTTCCACAAAACGGATCGAGAATGATTTGCCCCTTGCCAAGGCCGAACTTTTCTACGTAATCGCGTACCAGGTGTGGCGGGAAGGACAATACAAACCTGTACCACTCATGGATTGGTCGGTCATCGTCATACAGCCGATTCAATTCGGCGCCGTTATGAAATTGCGTGGTATATGTCATCGGTACGTTGCCATTTAATAGAACAATTGTATTGTCATGAAGACCAAATGGCAAAAGTTCGTAATCCAATCGCGCGTGCTCAAACCGCGTCGCCCAGGCAGATGTCCAGATCGCGCGCCGTCCGCAACCAGGGGTGATCCAGCGGCACGTTCTTGCGCTTGCCGACGACGTCCGCCAGCGGCACGGCTCGTACTTGATCGCCGCAGACGCCAACCAAAATATTCGATTCGCCCTTGGCGATGAAATTGGACGCGGCCGTGCCCAGACGCGTCGCCAGCAGGCGATCGGCCGGCGACGGCACGCCCCCGCGCTGCACATGACCGAGAATGGTCACGCGCGATTCCAGCCCGGTTCGTTTTTCCAGTTCGTTCGTCAACAGCAAGGTACCGCCGCTGCGTTCCTTTTCCAGCGCTTCGGCTTCCGCTCTTGCCGCGCGGCGCCGCTTTCTCGCCGCTTTGTACTTGTCCTTGTTTTCAGCGTATTTCTTCATATCGGCTTCGGCTTTTTCGATGCGGGCGCGGGCGTCGAGCAGTTTGTTGCCTATCCTTTGCGTCATCGCGCCTTCCGAGACGGCGACGATGCTAAAGCGCTTGCCGCCGCGGCTGCGCCCGCGGATTGACTCGGCGATTACCTCGATGTTGAAGGGAATCTCGGGGATCAGGATCACATCCGCGCCCCCCGCCAATCCCGCGCCGAGGGCCAGCCAGCCGGTATTATGTCCCATGATCTCGCAGACGATGATGCGGTGATGGCTGTGCGCGGTGGAATGCAAGCGATCTATCGCTTCCGAGGCGATATTCAAAGCCGTATCAAAGCCGAAGGTGACATCGGTGCCACTGACATCATTGTCGATTGTCTTGGGCAAGCAGACCACATTGAGGCCCTCTTGCGCCAGGCGCCAGGCGTTCTTGGCAGTGCCGCCGCCGCCCAGGCAGACCAAGGCCGCCAGATCGTGCTTGCGATAATTCTCGACCATGACATCCATCATGTTGAGGGTTTTCCCGCCAATGGGCATCTTGTGCGGTTTGTCGCGGCTTGTGCCCAAGATGGTGCCGCCCAAGGTGAGAATACCACTCAACTGCTCCGGACCCAGCCATTCGACGCGATTTTGCATCAAGCCGCGGAAGCCGTCGCGAAAACCAACTACGCGCATGCCATGCCGTTCGATCGCGACTTTGCCGATGCCGCGGATCGCCGCGTTCAAGCCCGGGCTGTCTCCACCGGCGGTGAGTACGCCAATTGTTTCGCCAATCATAAGAACACCTTTTTTGTAGTTCTCTTTGTCCGCATTATAACATATCGAATCAGCGGCTCCGCCGATGCTTGCGCGGGAGAGGCGGGGCAATCGCATCATAATATTTTCACCACAGGAGCATGACCAAGTTAGTCGCGCGACGAAATCAGACTACAGAGGGCACAGAGAGCACAGAGAAAGACCATAGGACGAACGTATATAGCGGGCGTTTCGCCGGGGCGCGTAGACACAGCCCGCCGACACCGACCGTCAAACGCCCCTGTTTACGTAAACCGCGTCGCTCTAGCGACGAGAAGGCTTACGATTTTGCGTGAGCGCGGCAGACCTTATCGCTGCCGCCGAGCGGCTACAGTGCGTCACTTTTCTTGATTCTCACTACTTAACTTGCACTTACCTCTGTAGTCAGATTAATAATTGAGATTGTTCATAGTTTCACATATTCATTATGATGCGATTGCCTTGCCGGGCGAGGGCCAGCCGCGACATCGCCCGCAAACTATGTTATGATCGTCTGAAATGCGATGACAGCGCGATCGAACGATGACGCGAAGATGTCCTGCCCGGATTTGCACTCGAATTGCGCCGCCTGTTCGCTCCGTAAATTGAGATGCCGCCTCGCGCATTAACGATGCCGACCGATACGCGCATGAAGAAACTCAAAGTCGTCGCCGCCCAGAGGCAGGCTGGCCTGACAGTGGTGATTGAAGATGTGTTTGATCCCCATAATCTTGGCGCTATAAGCCGCAGTTGCGATGCCTTTGGCATTCAAGAGATCAATATCATCTTCGATACGCATCCCGAGTTTGACCCCAAAGAAGTGGGCAAGAACAGTTCGACCGCGACCAATAAATGGCTCAGCTTTCGCGTGCATCACGGCAGCGAAAACGCCTTGCGAACCCTGAAAGAGGAAGGATGGCATATCGTCGCCACCGCGCTTGATCCAAATGCGGAATCTATTTTCGGGGCCGATCTCAGCCAGCCGAAACTCGCCCTTTTGCTCGGCAACGAGAAGGAAGGACTTTCCGATAGGGCGCTGCAATACGCCGATCGCGTTGTGACAATTCCCATGCGGGGCATCGCGCAGAGTATGAATGTGTCGGTTACGGCAGCTTTGTTCATATACGAGGCGACGCGGCAGCGCCTCCAGCAGGACGCGGCAGCCTACGCCGCGGACGACGGCGCGCAGCAGAAGACGCTCGATTATTTCCTCGAGATGCACAAGCATCTCAACAGGCGCAACAAAGTCCAGCGCCAGAAGCGGGCGAACGAGAGACTCTCGCAATCAAATGAATGAATGAAAGCCCCTCGACGCTTGATTGGCAAGTTTGGGCTGCCGCCGAGCGGCTACAGTGCTTCCGTGTGGATGATTCTCAATACTTACGTGCACTTACTGAGTCGCCCCGACCGATAATGAGACGATTGTAGATGGCGTTTTGGGCGGGCGTTTAATAGGGGTTCCGGCGGATTATGCCTGGGCGAAGATGCCAACCGTGGGACGATGGTCAGTCAAATCGTCGAAGGGGATCTTACTCTGAATATGGCAGGAAATCACTTCGAACTGATCGGCGGGATCGTGCAGCAGAATATGATCGACCAGGATGCGATGACTGTGATGTGTCCAAAGTTCCTTACGCTCGTTCTCCGGCGTCAATAAACGAAAATGGCGCTGCAGCATTTCCATCTCCGGCGCGGCGGGCTGGGCGTTAAAATCCCCGGCCAGCAAGATCGCGCGCTCGGGCTGTTCGTTCGTCCGGTCCGCACATTTCAGTTCGTCCACAACAAGCAAGATCTCCCGCGCCTGCGCCTGACGCATATGCGATGCCGTGCGCGAGCGCTCGAAGGTCGGGTCGCGGCGATCTTCGCCGATCAGGACGCCGAGGTGGGTATTGAGAAAATAGAGTGGGATGCCGCGGTAATTCAAGGAAGCGACCATCAGGTTGCGTGGCTGCGTATCGCGGTTGCCGCTGCTGTACAGCGACGCGCGGCTTATGCAAGTGTGGCGCGCCCAGGAGCCTGCCATGCCACAATGGTTGTGGCTCGGATAACTGCCCCATGACCACTCGGCGATCGGCAGATTGGTCACGATGGCGTTGCCTTCGGCGGCTTGCGTCATGCGACGAAAGGCAGGCCGGTCCCACAAGTTTGGATGCGGGTGATCGCACATGGTGACTTCGGCGGCGAATGCGTCCACATAATCTTCGCCTAAATGCCGCGCCATGCTGCTGCCCACATTCCGTTGGATCCCGTCGACGATGGCCAGGCCGCTCTCTTGCAGCGCGATCACCGTCGGTTGTCTCGGATTGATCACCTGTTTGAGGGTGCTGATGGCGTCCTGCGCCAACTGTTCGTGGTCATGAGGCGCGGGCCGCATACCACGGGCGCCGCCGATATTGAAGGATACAATCTGAAGCATGGTCTCCACCGCTTCATCGCGATTTCCGCAGCATTATATCATGGCCATGACATGAATCCCTAGCCTAAATTGAGCGTTGCAATCGGCTCGTCGGGGCGACCGCAGTCGCTCGCCGGCGGCGAATCATCCGCTTGAATGTCGCGCTTACACACAGTATCAAGGGCTTTCCTTGCACGAGCTAGGAGGTTTATTAGAAAAGAGATGAAAGAAGCGGTTATGCGTACATGACAATGGGAACAGGAGTAAGTGTAAGCAAGTCGCGCAAAAAACCGAGCCTTCGCTGCCGCCGCGACTCGTGGTTTCGGGCGACATGGTATGTCGCCCCTACTGATCGTTGCTCTAGCGAAAGTCGCATTTCTAAATTGGATCTACTGAGAATCGACAGCCCAGAAAGACCCTAAACTTAGCGCCGTTGACCGATTACGATTGTCGCAAAAGGAGGGGACCCATGACAGCAGGCAATGCTCCAGCGCTGATCATCATCGACGTGCAAGAGGGACTGGACGATCCGCGTTTGGGAGAGCGCAACAATGCCGATGCCGAAGCCAACATGGCGAGACTACTGACTGAGTGGCGCCGCCAAGGACGTCCGGTTTTCCACATCCAGCACATGTCGACCGAACGTGATTCTCCGCTGCGGCCGGAATTGCCGGGCAATGCCATCAAAGCCATCGTAGCGCCGCGGGGCCGCGAACCGGTGATTCCTAAAAAGGTCAACAACGCCTTCGTCGGCACTGATCTGCGCGAACGGCTGGAGCGGGCAATGATTCAGTCGCTGGTCATCGTCGGCTTGACCACCGACCATTGCGTATCGACCACCGCGCGCATGGCGGGCGATCTGGGATATGAGACGGTCGTGGTGGCGGACGCCACGGCGGCGCATGAAAAACGAGGCTTCGACGGCAGCCACTATCCATCAGACGTGGTCCACGATCTTGCCCTGGCGCAACTGCATCAGGAATTCGCCACCGTTTTGACAACGGATCAGGTGCTCGGCCAGGGATGAGCCAAGGCTTGGTCATACGCGACGCCTTGCCGCGAGAAGCGGGGCAACTGGGCATGATCGCTCAACGCGGAAAGGTCTATTCCACTCCGCAAGAAAGAATCCTGACAAGATTCATCTGTCGCAAGCATGGCAACACTTGAATTTCTTGACAGCCTGTAATCTGATAAAGTGGTCAAGACCATCAGGAAATGCCCAATCGATGTCCGTCGCCCTGATCTCTTCCCTCTATCGTTGCGAGCCGCATTTGTCCTCGTTCACGGCGGCTGTATTCGGCTTTGCCAAACAAGTCAGCGAAGCTGGCGTCTCGGTTCACTATTTGCCGATTGCCAACGACGCCTCGGATTATGAGCGAACTCAGATCAATTTGCTGACGCGCGAAATCAACGCTAACTACTATGGGCGCATGACGCCGGTTTACGTAAGCCGCGAGTCGCTGTATGCCTCCTGGAATCGCGGCGTCGCCGCGTCGCAGACACCTTATATCGCCTTTTGGAACGCCGATGATGTTCGTTCGACTGAAGGATTTATCGAGGGTATCCACGCGCTGCAAGGCGGCACGAACCTGGTCGATTTCCCTTTCACGCAGGTCAGCGCTGTACGACGCCTCGGCGTCTTTCCGCAAGAGCAGCGCCTTGATGTGGCGCGGCTTTTTGATCCCGTCAGTTTCGGGAGGGGCAACGGCCTTGGTCCATTCTTCATGATGAGTCGCGCGCTCTATCAGCGGGTTGGTCCTTTCGACGAAGCTTTTCGCGTAGCGGGCGATATGGAATGGGCCGGTCGCGCTCTGGCTCATGCCCGCTTTCATGCCGGCCAGAGCAACGGCGGCGACTTTCTGATCCATGGCGACAACCTGAGCAACACCGGGGGCGACCGCGAGGACATCGAGGTCAATATCATCTTCCTGCGTCGCGGCGAATGGCGTCATCTGCGCCCTGTTCATCCTCGGGCGCAAAAGGACGCGTGGCATAGTTGGGGCAATACCGGGGGCGTTCATCTTCCCGGCGAAATTGAAGATTTTCTTTGGGGAACTGGCGCCCAGGAGCGTTGGCGGCAGTACCAGCGCGAGCGCAGGCAGGGACGCGTGCAGCGCCGAATACGCCTCGCCCTGGCTGCGCGCGGCCTGTGGCGCAGCGCTGAGTGGTCGGTTTACCAGCGCAATCAACAGGACAGCCTATGAGCGCGCGCCGGTTGCGGCGATTCCTGCCGCTATTGTTCATCGCGTGCTCGACGCTGGTCTTGTTTCGGCACTTGACCTTCAGCGATCTCATCTTGGCTCGGGGCGATACTTATAATTACTTCTACCCCTATTGGGACGCGCGCAACGCCGCTTTCCGCGCCGGCGAACTGCCCCTGTGGACGACAGACCTGTTTATGGGCTTGCCTTTGTTGGCCAATCCGCAGCTCGGCGCATACTATCCGCTCAACTGGCTGACGGCGCCCTTCCGCGCGCCGCAAGCGATCAAGATCAGTATCCTATTGCATAGCGTCCTGGCTGGGCTGGGCGTTTTTTATTTGTACCGCGAAGCCGTCGAGAAGCGCGTCATGCCGGCGCTGTTGGCGGCGCTGGTTTATAGCTTCAGCGGCTATCTCGGCGCGCACGTCGAGCAGATCAACCAGTATCAAGGACTGGCATGGCTGCCCATTCTTTTCGCGCTCTATCATCGGACAATGACGCGCGGACGGCCCTGGCGAAACGGACTGTTGTTTGCCCTGGCTTGGGCGCTGCAAATATTCTGCGGGCATACGCAAACCGTCTTCATCAGCGGCATCGGCCTCGGCATTTACGGCATCGGCCTCGGCATAGCGGCGCGGGAAAGTCCCTGGCAGATCGGCCGCCGGCTTGTGACCCTGGCGGCCTGCACGCTGGTGGCGCTGCTGCTGGCTATTCCGCAATTGCTGCCGAGCCTGGAGTTGATCGGCATGTCCAACCGCGGCAGCGGCTTTAGCGCCGGAGAAGTCACCGCCTTCTCCTTGCCGCCTAATTTGCTTGGGCGCGCCCTGTTGCCAAGTTACGACGGGCAGCTCTTCGGCGAGTATGTCGCTTACGTGGGAGTGATCGGGCTGGGATTGGCGCTTTGGGGCGTCGCGGCCGGCCATATTCCCGCCGGGCTGCGCCGGCTCTGGATCGGCCTGGCGCTCCTCGGCTTGCTGCTGGCTTTGGGACGCGCCAGTCCACTCTTTCTGTTGTTGGCGGAACTGCCGCTATTCAACCTGTTTCGCGTGCCGGCGCGTTTTCTGGCTTTATTCACCTTGGGCATATCGATCCTGGCGGGCATTGGTTTTTCGGCCCTTGATCGCGGATCTTCAAACGAGCGGGAGCAAGGCGGAGGTCGCGGTGTCATGATGGTCGGACTGATAATCGCCGCGCTCATCTTGCTGACGCGATTCCTGCTGCGGCCGGACCCCGGGGCTATCTTTGGGGGAGACTCGATCAGCAACGCCTCGCTGGCGCTTTGGATCCTGGCGCTTATACTTTTGCTCTTGCTGCTGATCTTGCGTCATCGTTGGCTGCCCTACGCGGCTTTGGCGCTGGTATTCGCCGAGCTGCTTTTCGCGGCGCAGAACTTGCCCTACAACGATCTTAGCCCACCGGAAGTCTATCTGGGCCAGCGCTTCACGATCAGCCAATTGCTGGCGTATCAGGCGGAAGAGACCGCTCCGGGGCGGACGCTGTCCATCAGTCAAATCTATTTCGATCCTGGCGATATCGCTGCCTTGCGCGCCCGCTACGACCGCCTCGGCATGGACTTCAAGTCGCAGTTCCACGCCCTGGACGCGGTCAAAAAGCAAGAGATGCTGATGCCGAATCTCGCGCTCACCTGGGGTATCCCCACCATAGACGGTTTCGGGGGCGGCATCACGCCGACGGTCTTCTATTCGCAATTCACGTCCGGGCTGTTGCCGGAAGGCGCGGCACGCGCCGTCGATGGCCGCCTTGGGGAACGGATGGCTTTGCCAAAATGCAGCGGCGCCTGCATTCCCGAGTTGCCCTGGCTGCAGATGACCGATACGCGCTATCTCATCGTCGACAAGGTCTACGACAGATGGCAGGACGACATAGCTTACGACACCGCATTGGCGGATTTCTGGCAGGCGGTCGAGCGGATATCCTGGCCGGAAGATCCCTTCGATCAAGCGCGCGTCCTGCACGCCGAGCCGCTGCCGAGCAGGAACGACGCCAGCCAGCTTGAGAATGGTCTGCTGCTAACCGTTGCCGATCGCTCCGGTTTGGAGTCCATTCTGGCATCCGACCACAGTATTCTCGCGGTCACTTTCACCTACAGCGGCAAAAAGGGGATATTCCTTCAAGCCCAGCCACCGGATTTCGAGCGCGTCCTTTCCAGCGCAATCAAGGTCTACCGCGTACCGTCCAATGGATCCAATGAATCCCGCGCCTACCTGGCGCCACAAGTGAGCATCCTGCCGGACAGCCTGGAGGGTCGGGAAGAAGCCTTGCGGTTGATCGGCGAAGGCGACTGGGACGTAATTCACGGAGACGGCGATCTGGACTTGCTCGCCGTCGATCAACCCGGACAGGTGACCATCGTCGAATATGATGATACGCGGGTGGTCTTGCAGGTCGAATCGTCCGCGCCGGCTTACTTGATCTTGCGCGATGCCTTTTACCCGGGCTGGACAGCCAGCGTCAACGGCGAACCAACGCCGATACTCCGGGCCAATGTGATGTTTCGCGCATTGCAGGCGCCAGCTGGGGGTAGCCGCGTCGTCTTCGCCTTTGAACCGCATCTTTGGCGAGTCGCCTTGGCCGGCGGCGTCCTGCTTTGGGGCGCAGCGCTATTGCTGCTTCTCGTGCTCATGCGCCGCGGTCCCTCTGGCATGGACGGCGCATGAACCAAGTCCATTCCATTACAGCCTGATTAATCAAGCGGTAATCGGCCTTTTCAGGCCTAACTGGGACTTCCGAGCATGAGGAATCTCCGTTAGGCTCGTGACGAACTGTCCGCGCGTCTCCAGTCAAGAAGGAATTGCCATGAGTGACATGAAATCTCTCGCCATGCAAGTGCATATCGAGGCTAGTCAGGACGCCGTTTTCCGGGCGATTACGACGACTGATGCCGTGCGGGCCTGGCTGGCGGAATCGGCCGATATTGATCTGGCTGCCGGACGCTTTCTGTTTTGGGGCCAGGCGACGCCTTATAACCCGAGCCGGCATGACGAGGTCATGGCTCTGCTGGCGCATGAAGCCGGTCGCCTGCTCAAATTCGCCTGGAAACTGGGACAAACTGCCGGCGAGGTCACGATTAGGCTTCGGGAACTGGGCGCCGGGCGGACAGCGCTGACCTTGATTCATCAACGCGAGGAAGGGCAGGAGGCCGAGACCTTCACGCTCGAGGATTTCTGGTTCGTACATCTAGAGAACCTGCGCCGTTATATCGATGGCAAATCCTGTGAGGCGCGGGTTGATTTCAGCCGACCGATGACGGGGGACATCAAGCACAGCCTGGCATACAGCGCGTCCCCGGAAACCATCTTCAGCGTCCTCACTCGTCCAAGCCTGATGGAACGCTGGATCGCCAATCAAGCGCGAGTAGAACTAAAGCCAGGTGGAGAATATGATCTGGGCTGGGGCATTGAAGGCATCCGCGTGGTCGATTACGAGGTTGACAAGCGGCTGACTATCAGTTGGCAAATGGCGGATGGGACGCCTACCCGGGCGACCTGGCGGCTCGAGCGCTCTGCCGACAAGACGCGCATCCATTTTGATCATAGCGGCTTCTCGCCGGACTTCCCTAACAACGGCATCTGGATCGGCTGGCTGAACTATCTGAATTGGGTCCGGTCGGTAGCGGAATACGGCGAGACCTGGCAGCCGCCCGCCATCCCGCTGGCCGAACACCCCTGGGCGCATATTTACCCCAAGTCCATGCACGAGATGCAAGAGAAGCTGGTACAATCCGACCTTCAAGTGGATGCCTGATCGCCGAAGACGCGGGAGCAACTCAGTATGACAGCGGCACGGCGCGTAATCGGCGAAATGGTCTGTCAAGCTCACACATGACATCTAACCTTCGCCTTGCAAGTGCAAGAAGGATTAAAGAATGACATACGGCGGAAAGCATTCAGTCACGGCTGTCCTGAGAAATGCCTTGACGCGCCAGGGCGTTGGCGATCCGCGAACGGGCCAAGCCTTGAGCGAGGCGATGATCCTGGGCATCGGGGGCGGATTGGGCGCGGGATACATCTTGTGGGAATTCGACAAGTACGATACGGCGCTGATTGTGCTGGGCTTCCGCAATCGCTGGAATTACACTGCCGACTTCATCAAGAATGCCTGCCAGCGCCTCAAAGTCGAGGTCGACATGCGCGAGACCACCAGCGCCAGGAAGGCGCAAGCTAACCTGGACGACGCGCTGACGGCGAGCGGGACAGCGCTGCTCTGGACGGACAAAGCCAGCCTGCCCTATCAGGGACTGCCGGATGACATGAAGGGACACCTCATCCATCTCATTCGGGTCGAGGACGATGGAGACGCGCGCTATCAGGTCGATGACTTGAGCGCGAGACCCTGGTATATAAGCCGCGACGCGCTTTCGCTGGCGCGGGAGCCAATTCCTTCCAACAAACAGCGGAGCATGAGCCTGCAGCCAGCGGAGAATTTCGATCTAGCCAGCGCTGTGAGAGCCGGCATCGACGACCATATCGCGCATTTGAGCCGCAGTTCCGAGTCATTTTCGCTACCGGTATACCAGAAATGGGCGAAGCTGATGACAAATCCCAAGAACAAGAAAAGCTGGCGGGTAGTCTTCGCGCGGCGCACCGGCTTGTATTTGACCTTGCGCACCGTCTATGAGGGCATCACGCTGGACGATACCGAAGGCGCTGGCCTGCGAGAGATCTATGCTGATTTCCTGATGGAAGCACAGGCCACACTCGATGTCGATCTGGGCCGGGCGGCGGAACGCTATCGCGCCTGCGCGGCCGAGTGGCGCGCCCTGGCCGAGATGGCGCTTCCCGACGACTTGCCGGTCTTCGCCGAAACCAAAGCGCTGATGCGCGCGCGCTATGCGGCCTTCACGGAACAAGATCAAGCGAGCCTCGAAGGCGCCATGAAGGACCTGGGAGCGCTGGAAGCGCCGAATGATCTGGAGGGCTGGCCGCTGGACGGGAGCGCGACCGATGCCCTGTTCGAGCGCATGGGCGAGCAGCTCCATACTATTTATGAGGCGGAACAGTCCGCCCTGGACGCGATGAAACAAGCCATGCGATAGCACAACTATGAAGGAAGGAAATGACAGCATGAAACTGGGAAGCTATGTCGAGGTACTGAATTTTGTGGATGACACCGCCGCCGCGGGCGCATATTACAGCAAGCTGGGTTTGGTCGCCGCGGGCGATGATGTTTACACCGATGGCCGCTATCACCTGCATCTGTTGAC
Organism: Chloroflexota bacterium; assembly: GCA_026713245.1. Classification (GTDB taxonomy): domain Bacteria; phylum Chloroflexota; class Anaerolineae; order Aggregatilineales; family Phototrophicaceae; genus UBA6055. Next base: position 37,190 of record JAPOOU010000268.1, on the reverse strand, counting down.
TGGCCCGGGCGAAAACCCTAGCCTGCGCTACTACGGCAGCGATGTCGACGCGCTCGCGGCGAGCGGGCTTGAGATTGTCGACAACACGCTGACCAGCCCGACCGGCGTCAAGATCCTGCTGGATCCCGCCCCGGCGCCGCGCCAACTGCCGCACGACGGGGTCGCCAAAGCGCCCGATATCACGCGGCTGGGCAAATTCGGCGAGCTCTCGGTGATGACGGACGATCTGGAAACGGAAGGCGCCTTCTGGGAAGCGGCCGGTTATGAATCGCTGGGCAAATATACCCAGCCCATGCCCTGGGGCATCTGGTGCGACGACATGTACCTGATCGGCATCCATCAATACGGCATGGTTGAGCCTTTTTCCATCACGCACTTCGATCCGGATATGAAAGCGGTCAACGAAGCCCTGGTCGAAGAAGGGTTTGAACTGGGCGCCTTCATGGACAGCGGCGACAGTAACGACTTGTCCCACGCTACGCTGATGACGCCCTACGGGATCAAGTTTTATCTCTTCACCGGGGATATCTCCGAGGCCAAGCCTTAGAAACTTATCTGGCGCGATTGGGCGCAGGCGTCAATTCGAAATACAACATCGTGCGATAAAAGCACACATCAAACGACGCAAAAAAGTTTACTTGACCGAGTATCAATGGTACTTTGCGTGAAAGCGCCCAGGCAAAGGGAACTGTATACCATAATTGCCAAGAAAGGAGAAGAATCGTAGTCATGGAGTGGATTCTCGACCAATTCTCTGGGCTTCTTGTGGGTGCGGTAGTTACATTTGGGATTCACTGGGGTACAAGGTATGTTCTCCGAAGGCGCTTGGTCTCAGATGTCGAGAACGCGTATCTAAAACTAAGAATGGTATGTGAGCCGGGTACGCTTAACCCAGATATGCCCGGAAACCCTATTTATATGAAGGCTGCTGCACGAGATTTTGTCAACCCCTTGTCTAAGCGATTGCGGTGTGCAGGCTTTTATCCGCCACCTGAGTGCGAGGTAGATGATGATTCTCTTCGAGACTGGTTTAAGTTTCTCGCAAATGTCCGTAATTCGATTGGATAAAGCCCTTGATGAGTGCCGCGAGAATTGTACATCCCTGGATGCTATTTGACTCATTGCCTTTGCTAGTTGCTGCGCTTGTACATGAAGCGTGCCATATGCATCAATGGGATAAAGGGGATCGGCCTCGTGGCTGGGACATATAAGCATTCAATAGGTAGGAAAAGGAGTGCTAAGGGGTCGAAGCGCGCGCGCTACAACAAATGGCGCCGAGAAGTTCATATATCCCTGAGCCAAGATGCTTGTCACGAGAATGGCGCCCATTCTTCAGCGCCGACTGGATCATCAAATGCATCTGTGGAATTGGACTGAAAAGGAGAACAAACAATTATTCCAGAAAAAAGCTGGCTCGTATTCTCGATCTACCGCACTTTCGCCGTAATCGTCATAGCCTCTATCATATCGAGCATGAATCAGTAAGCTAAAAACCAAGGGCGTCGCGTAACAGGCGAGTTTGAACAAGTTACAATTATATGATACCATAGTAGCATGATATATTAAGGCGTCGAGGGTGGCGCGATGGCAAGACGTGCGTAACTATTAAGGGTAGAAATGGAACAGAAAATCGACCCCAATGAGCAGCGAGCTATAGGATACATTGAAGGACGGCTGGAGGGCTTGGCCACTAAAGAGTTTGTACGAGAAGCCGTCCAAAGTGCTGTTGATAAGCAAGCTGAAAAAATTGACCAGCAGACCAAGCAGCTAACTGCCGAGATCAAAGGCATACGGAATACTCAAATCAAGGCAATCGGCGTTGCGGTCGGCATAGGGTTTGTTTTGTCTCTTGCGATAGGTGCGGGCAATCTTGCGATGAACCTTGGATGGATACAAACCGCAACATAATAACCGGGTAAAGTAGATGGAATCAAATGGGGCTTATGTAGTTAAGTAGCCAAGCTCGCGCTAGTCACGGTTTTCAAGCTGCTTTGGATTTGTGGTGGTGATGATCCTCGCGACTTCGTGCGGAGTGTAGGGTGTGCCGTCCGTTTTACGCGGCAGTGGCTTAGGCGGTCGCCCGCGAGTGGATTTCGAGTTGTCCGGTTTCTTGCCAGCATTTCTTTTTTCACTCATGGACGACCTTTCTTTCGCGGCTTCATGTGTCATTAGTATATCTTCGTTTCGAGCGTAACCGCAAGTATTTGTTGATGTTCCCGATAAGTGAATCAGGAAACCAGAGAACTCAGTGTGAGGCCAAGCGCTGACAGGACTAGGATCGTCAGGATGATAGCGGCGGGAATGGCAAAGAGTAATCCGATTCCCGCGCCGAGGCCAAGACGAAAAGCGCCGCCGAAGCTAAAGTCATGCTTCACTTTCGAGGCGTCGTCTTCCGGTAGAATGTTCACGATCTGTTGACTAGGCGGCTGTGAGCGTTGGTTTGCCGGTGTCTGTAGGCGTCGCTTTGCGGGCGGGGACTTGTAACCCTGGTCTTGCTTGCGTTTATCTCCATAGGAATTTACAACGTCATCATACATATTGGCGGACATGACTTTCACCTGAAACTAAATTATCAGAACTCTATTTTAACGGGCCCGGATAAAGTGGGCAGGCTGCGATTTACAGTTGAATGAGAACGATATACGGTACAATGGGCATGGGAGCCGATAGGTTTCCCATGTTTTGAGGCATTCCCCGTGACAGTAATAGGTTAGCTGCCAATGTCACGGGGAATCCCGATCTACTGCCCTCAATAGGGCTTGACTGGATTATAGCGTCAATTCAGACCTTGGCGTAACTCCTGTCTCTTCCCCTCTGTAATCGGGTTGCATCGCGGGCAGTGCCGATATATGGCATACTGTCTTTCGCCATACTCTCGATGGTATGCCGGGTCACTGCCACACCGACAGATAAAATCGACTGCTGCTGGATCGTGCGGCAATGCTCTGCGAACACTGATCCATCTGCCAGCTTGATTTGGATTTGGAGACTTGCCCGAATCGAACTTAGGCGCTATCATATTGATAGTCCTTTCTCTCGCTTCGGTGCTGATGACACCCTCGCGAGCTAACTATACAGTTGTAGTGCCGGGCCCGTCTTTTGGCGGGTTTTGTCTTTTTATCGGCACATCATTAACCTACCACAAAAGTCAGTCCTCCGCAATTAGATCGTCGTACCGTAGTCTCGCGCCTTCCATGTTCCGAACAATGCGTTCCATCTGCGCTTCGGTATCCAGCGGCCGGGCATTATGCCGTCCAGCGAACTCGGTGACATACCGGTGCAAATGCTTTCGACTGATTTTGTGGAAGGTCCCGGTAAAGCCGCGCTTTAACATCGACCAGAATGATTCCATACCGTTCGTGTGCGCCTGCTCGCGGACGTATTCGCCGACGCCGTGATCCACCGTTTCATGCGGGCGCGGAAGTCCCAAATAAGCTCGCGCACTGTCTGTATAGACGACGGTACCCTCGACCGTGTGTTCAGTCACGAAGCCTTGCAGCGTTTCTCCGTCAGTGGATTCTACGACTTGGGCCTTCACTTCCTTTGTCTCGCGGTCTTTCATGCCGACGACCGGCGTCTTGCCAACCGTGCCGCGTCCGGCGCGTAATTTCTTTCTCGCGTGTTTATTGCCCTCTTTCCCGCCGACATAAGTTTCATCGACTTCGACTTCGCCGCTGAACATGGCGTTATTGCGCTCCAATGCCTTGCGTATCCGATGTTCCATGTACCAAGCTGTGCGCTGGGTGACGCCAATATCGCGGCTCAACTTCATGCTCGATACGCCCTTCAAGTTCGTCGTCATCTGGTAGATCGCAATCGCCCACTTCTGGTATCCGGCATTCGAGCCGTGCATCAGCGAGTTGGTCTTGACGCTGAAATGCTTGCGGCAGTCGCGGCAGCGATAGGGCATGGTCGGATGATTAACCGCGCCGATGTTCGCGCTGTCGCAGTGAGCGCAGCATACGCCGCGCGGCCAGCGGGCGTCCTCGAACCATGCCTCGGCGGTCTTGTCATCTGGGAACTTTTTGAATAACTGTGGAAGTGTGATGCCCTTGCGGTGATGCCTACCCGGAGCCTTACGTGCCATTGCCATATCCTTTCACTATTATATGTACAATAATAGCCGAATATGGCAAGTTCGTCAAGGGGCAATGGCTACTTAACTACATAAGCCCCCTAAAAAAGATAGTTAGTATACTCCAAAAATCGTCGGCGCGGTCTCACCCGACTGCAATCTATGCTTGATCGAACGATTGACTTTGATTGGTCAATCGCCTGCGCAACGGCATATTGCTCTGCGCTCTGTGCCTCTGCGGTCAATCAATGATATACTGCTCCTTGCTCATCGACCCGCAAGGCAATCTATGACAGACAACGGCGTCACCCAGATCAGCGACGACATCGTACAAATTCAGATCCCGCTGCCCTACGCTCTCAACATCGTCAACTGCTACCTGCTGCGCGGCGAAAGCGGCTGGACGCTGGTCGATACCGGCTTGAACACCGGGCCGGCGCGAGCGCAGTGGCGTGCTGCGCTGAATCAGCTTGGCATTGCGCCGGACGATATCGAAAAGATCATCCTGACCCACATGCACCCCGATCACTTCGGCATGGCCGGCTGGTGGCAGCGACTCGTTGAGCAGCCCATGCCGCTGACCATCCCCGAATTGGAAAAACCACAAGCGCAATACTTCTATAACCCGCGCAACACCGCGCGCTATTATCAATGGTTGCTCGCCTGCGGCGTGGACCAGGTCACGATCGACGAAGTCGAGGGGGCGCTGGGCAGCACGCGCGATGCGACTCAGCCGCATCCGCTGCAACAGGACTACCTCGCGGCGGATAGCGTCGTCCGCATCGGGGGGCGGGACTTCCGCGCCATTCACGCGCCGGGGCACAGCGACGGCCAGTTGATCTTCTATGACGCCGATGATCGGCTCATGTTGTGCGGCGATCACGTGCTGATGAAGATCACGCCCAATATCGGCGCCTGGCAACATTGCGCGCCCAATCCCCTACGGCGCTACATGGATTCGCTGGCTTCGCTGAAGGAACTTGATGTGCGGCTGGCGCTGCCCGGGCACAAGTGGCTGATCAGCGATTGGCGCGGCCGTATCGAAGAACTTCTGGATCATCATGAGCAGCGCCTGGGTCACACGCTGGACGCCATCGGCGCAGGCGCGACTACGGTGCGCGAGATTGCGATGGTCATCTTTCCCTTCGAGCGCTTCACGCCGCATGAATGGCGCTTTGCCATGGCCGAGGCCCTGGCGCATCTGCAACTCCTGCAAGAGCGCCGGCAAGTTACCCAGCTTGAGGGCGCGGTCTATCGATATCGTTTGAACTGATACGCGGCTCAGGCCGGCCAGTAGACTCGCGCGGCATTTCGCCCCAGGATCTGCGCCTTCTGCTCCGCGGATAGAAAGGCGCAGTGGGCGCGGATCATGTTCAGCAATTGCCGATAGCTGCCGCTGGTCAATAAACCGGGCACATCCGTTCCCCACATGATCTTGTCCGCGCCGATCAACTCGACGGCCCTGCGGATATAGTCCTGCGCCAGGACATAGGGATATTCGTCGTAGTTGGATGCATAGGCCGGCAGCGCCGATGTATCGAAATGGACATTCGGCAGCCGGCCCAACAGGATCTGACCTGCCCAGTCCGCATTGAGCGCGTCGTTATCCGGGCGCGCGATCGGCGGCTGGGCCAGATGCGCGATAACGATGTTCAGCGCGGGATAGCGGCGGGCGACCGCCGCGACATTATCAGTCTGGTACGATGCGCTGCCGGGCTTACCCAGATCGAAGGTGACTACCAGATTGCGCCGCTGCGCCTCTTCGTAAATCCAGTGGAATTCCGCCGAGTCGATATCCAGATCCGGATAGTGACCGGTCAGGCCGGTCGTCTCGGTCAACTCGAATTTGACGACGCGAAATCCGTATTCATCGACGCATTGATCGAACTGGCGCTCGACATCCGGGGCGCGGGGATCGGGCGCGAATGCGCCCAGAAAACGGTCGGGCCATCGTTTGACCGCGGAGGCGACATAGGCATTCGCCTCGCCGTAGAAGGGACCTTGCAGCAGGACCGCGCGATCTACGCCGGCCCAATCCATCTGCGCCAGCAGCGCCTCGGCGCTGAACGAGGTAGTCTCGTTAAAGGGCGGCAGCAATTGAATCGCCTCGTCGCCCCAGCGCACCCGGCCCCAAGACAGCGAGCGCGTGGCGCCGGTCGCGGTCTGGCCGCGCACGGCGGTCATGATATGGGCGTGCGCGTCAATGATCATGAGGTTATATTCAGTTTATTTACCGGTCGACAAGCCCGTGATCCGCCGCGCTTCTTCCGGCGTGGCGATTTCGCGCCCGACTTCCCGGGCGATGCGCGCGGCGCGCTCGACCAGTTCCGCGTTGCTCTTGGCGTAGACGCCCGGCTCGATATAGGGGCAGTCTTCCATGCCCACGCGCACATGACCGCCGATGGCGATGCCATGCGCGATCGCCGCCCAATAAACCGCGGGCGCCATACAGCTCATGCTCCAGTTGACCTGCGCGGGCAAGTGATCGACCATGAACTGAATGCCCTTGGCCGAGGGCGGCGTCCAGCTTTGCCCGGGCCAGCCGAAGAAGAGGGTCGCCCACAGGGGATCAGGCAGCAGCCCCAACTCGTCCTGGCGCTGATCGCCCACCCAGAATTCGCCGGCGCGTACCTTCTCGATGGCCCAAAAGGCGCCGGTGCTGAAGCATTCGATCTCTAGCTTGACATCATTTTCCTTCGCCAGACGCGCATATTCGCGCAGTTCGGAGATGGGATGAATCGAGTAGCAATAGCCGGCGGGCGGATGCTCGGGCACCGGCTGGAAGTACTCGTCATGCGAGTCGAAGTTGATCGAGCTCATATCCGGCTTCAGTTTCTGCCACAATTCGACTTTTTGCTCGAGGCGGATGCTGGCCAAGCCTAACTGCAGGACCGCTTTGCCGGTCCCGCGGATGCGCTCGCTGATTTCCGCCCAGCCCTCCATGATCGGTATCTGCAAGAGCCTGCCGTCGGGCTGGATGACCGTATCGCTGATATACGAGCCATGCACGTGGCAAATCGACGCCCCGGCATTGATGGCGCGCACATATTCATCGGCAACCCCGGTGGGATTGTCCGGTTTGGGTCCGTTGGGATTGTGCGGATAGGTCAAGGTCGTATCGCAGGTGACTGTAATAACTAGTTTTTCCATAAGACTGTCTCCCTATGTATCTCATCGTGTCGTCCGCTATGGTCCGTTCTATGGCGCTCATTCATATGTCAAAACGATGCGCCCGATGACGCCGCCCCGCAGCGCTTCCAGCGCCTCGTTCACGCGCCGCAGGGGGTAGTTCGCGCGCACGATTGAGCGCAGCTTGCCCGCCCCGAATAGTCCCAGGCAAGTCCGCAGATCGTCGCGCCTGCCGGCGCGCGTGCCAAGCACTTCTTTCTCATTCTGCGCCAGTTCCTTGCCGGGCAGCGGGAAGGCCTCCGGCGTATAACCCACGACCACCATGCGCCCGCCGCGGCGCAGAACGGCGAATCCGGCGCGCATAGTCTCTTCCAGGCCGACCACATCAATGACGCGATCGACGCCCAGGCCCGCGCTGCGACGCAGTACCTCGGCGACGAGTTCGTCGGCTCCCAGCGACAAAAACGACGCTGCGCCTTGGGCCCGCGCCCAGCTTTCTTTGGCGACGTCGGTATCGACGGCGATCACTTCCACGCCCGACGCCGCCAGAATCTGCGTCACGACCGAGCCGACCCCGCCCACGCCGATCACCAGGACACGGTCGCCGTTATTGACATCGGCGCGATCGACGGCGCGCAGCGCGGTCATGCCGGCGTCGCAGCAGGTCGCGCCATCCTCGTAGCTCACTTTATCGGGCAAGCGGATCAACTGTTGCGCGGGCAGGCACACGTAGTCCGCGTATCCGCCGGGCAGATCCAGGATGCCGACGATGCCGCCCATATCGAGACAAAGCTGATCGCGGAAGCCCCGACAATAGGCGCAGGCGCCGCAGGTGACGAAGTTGTACACGGCTACGCGATCGCCCGACGCGAATTCGGCGACATCGGCCCCGCATTCGACCACTTCGCCGGCGATCTCGTGACCCATGACGAAGGGCAACTCCGGCACATAACCGAAGCCGTCCAGCAGCTTCAGGTCGGTGCCGTCAATGCCGCAGGCGCGCACCCGCAGCAGCGCTTCGCCCGGGCCCGGCCGCGGCGCCGCAATTTCTTCGATCGCCAGCGGCTCGCCGAAGGCTCGCAAGACAGCGGCCTTCACGATCCCGCTCCCTGGACAAGGCCGATGGCGACCAGGGCTTCGCGGTAAACGGGCAAGCCCCATTCGTATGATTTTTCCGGTACGGGATAGCCGTACATGTCCAGCGTCGACGTGCCGCGGAAGCCGATATTCGCCAGGGCGCGATCCATCGCCGCCAGATCGAGCAGTCCCTTGCCGGGCGGGAAGTGCAATTCGCTGGTCACGCCGTCGCTATCCGAGTAATGAAGGTGTTCGATGCGCGAATGCAAATCGTATATGGCATCAACATAGCTTGTCGGCTGCCCGACGCCATAATGACAGAAGTCGAAGAGTATGCCAAAGGATGCGCGGTCGAGGCTATCGCAGAGCCGCTTCATAAAGCTGTTGTCCATACCCAGCGTAAAGGGGTGCGGCTCGGCGATGAAGCGCGCGCCCTTTGGTCGGGCATAGTCAATCGCCTCGCTGAAGAGGCTGATCAATACCGCCAGCAGATCCTCATCGGGACTGTCGTCCGCCGGGCGCAAGCCTTCCCAGACCATCACATCGGCGACGCCGAGGTCAATGGCGTAATCAACATCTTCTTTCAGGCCCGCCAGCGTGCGGTCGTAATTTGCCCCGGATCCGAAGGGCTGGAAATAGTCGGCGCCGACCACGTTCAAACCCCACAATTCCAAGCCGAGCTCGGCGGTGAATTCGCGGAAATGTCCCATCAGTGTCGGCGTTTTGCAGCCGGCCAGATGTGGCTTCCACATCTCCACCGCATTGCAGCCGGCGGCGGCCATTCGCTGACAGGCTTCTTCCACCGGGTAGGCTTCAAAGGTGATGGAGTTGCCGCATAGACGCATCGTTCATTCTCCCTCGAGATCGATTTTGAGCTCGCGCGCCAGATTCTTGAGCGCTGTCCAAAGGCTTTGGGGCAGGTTGATGCCTTCTCGCTGACGGCGCTGCGCGCTGCGGAATTCCGGTTCGCCGGGGAACAGCACTTCGTCGCATCCGGCTCGCGGGCGCGATGACTTGACGTGCGCGATCAAGTCTCGGGTGCGACTCTTGAAGCTGTTGATATCTTCAAATGCTTCAATGTTCATCACTTGAAAGAGTACGCCATTGCCCCCTGCCGGCGGTGTCTCGCTGACGTAACCGGCGCCGGTCAAACCGCCCGCCAGCATTTCGATCATAACGCCAAGCGCGTATCCCTTGTGACCGACGGCGGCGCCCAGCGGCAAGATACCTCCCATCGGCGGACCGTAGAAGTCTCTGGCATCGGTCGACGGCATGCCGGCTGCATTGATGATGACATCGGGCGGCAAGGGATGGCCGCGGTAGAGGTGATCGCGCACTTTGCCCTCGGGCATCACCGACGCCGTGATATCCACCAATACCGGCCATTCATAGCCGCTGGGCGCGGCAAATGCCAGCGGCGTCGGTGTGAAGCGCCCGTCGATCCCGCCCCAGGGCACCACGGATCCGTCGCTGGCGGTCTGCGAATTGACGTAAGCCATTCCGATCATGTCCTGCTCGGCGGCCATCAAGACGTATTCGCCCAACCGGCCGATATGCGGACAATTGCGCAGCGCGACCAGGCTGACGCCCTGCTCCCCCGCCATATCAAGCGCCTTCGTCATGGCGGCGCGGGCGGCGACCTGCCCCCACGATCGCCCGGCATCGAGCACAGCGGCGCTCGAGGTTTCGCGCAGAGTCTTGACATCCGCGGCCGGATTCACCGCGCCTTCCCGCGCCCATTCGGCGTACTGCAAAAGCCGCATGACGCCATGTGAATCGTGCCCGGCCAGGTTGGCGCGCACGAGTGTCTCGATCACCCAATCCGAGCGCTCTGGCGGGGAACCGAGGCAATTGAGTATCGCCGTCCCTACTCTCTTCAAGCGGGCGGCTTCCATCAAAGGCACTAGCTGTCTCCGTTCTCCAGGTTGGACCGAAAAGTATTCAACATATCGCGCGCGCCCTGCAAGATCAGGCCCTGATCGGAAGCGATCGGGATGATGTGCAAGCCTTGCTCCAGCAGGTTGCGCCATCCGAAGGGACTTTGCGGATCGGCATCGGGGGACCTGCCCGAAGCGAATCCGATGGTCGTGCCGCGGGCTTTTGCCACCACTTCGTCAATTGCGCCGATCACGCGCGGATCATCAAAATGCGGCAGCAAGCCCATGCTGGCGCTTAAGTCGACCGCGCCGAACATGAAGGCGTCCAGTCCCTCGACCTCCAGAATGGCGCCGATATCGTTCACCGCCTCAATCGTTTCGATCATGATGACGACGATAGTCGAATCGTTGGCGCTGGCCAGGTATTCTTTTTCCTGCAGTCCGTATCGGCTGGGGCGGCGTGGACCCGTCCCGCGGATGCCTTGCGGCGGGTACTTGCAGGCGGCGACCGCAGCCCGCGCTTCCTCGGCGCTGCGAATATGCGGCACGAGTACGCCGCTGGCGCCCATATCCAGCACGCGCTTGATATGGATCGGGTCGTTGCCCGGTACGCGCACGATCACCGGCGTGTCGCCCAAGGCGATGAGCAGATTCTGCAGCGGCCCCAAATCGATCGCCGTGTGCTCGGTATCGATGAAGACCCAGTCCAGCCCGACATCTCCGATCATCTCGGCGACGGTGATATCGGTCAGGCTCATCCACATGCCCGGGCTGGGTTCCCGGCGTCTCCACTTGGCTTTTAGCTCGATTGCATTCACGACTTATTCATTCTCCTGTGTTCATCAATAAGATCTGCTGATCGGTGACCAGCGGCAATGGCCGCAGATGCAGCCCGCCGTCGACGACGAATTCGGCGCCGGTGGTGTAGGGGCTGAGCCGGTCCGAGAGCAGCAATATCGCTGTCGCCGCCACTTCCTTCGTCTGGCCAAAGCGCCGCAGCGGGATCTCGCCGCGCATAGTACGCGCGCTATCGTCGCTCATTCCTTCCGTCAGCGGCGTCAGAAAGTGACCCGGCGCCAGCATATTGACGCGGATGCCGTGCGGCGCCATCTCCAGCGCCAGCGTGTTCTTGTAGGCGCGCAACCCGGTTTTGGCTATGTGATACGACGCCTCGCCGTAAGCCTGGTTGAACTGCGCAGTTGAGCCGATGATCAAGATACTGCCGCCGCCTCGTGGGATCATGCGCTTGCAAATTTCGCGACAAGCAAAGACACAAGCGGCAAGATTTGTGTTCAGTGTCTTGTGCCAGGCCTCGGCGCTGATCCGTGTGATCGGCTGGTGCGCGGCGATCGCGGCGTTGTTGACGTAGAGGTGAATCGAGCCCAGTTGGCTCTCTGCCTCGTCAACCATGCGCTGGACATCGGCTTCGATGCTGACGTCCGCCGCGATGAATGTTGCCCGAACACCGAGACTTGTGAGCTCGCGAATGGTCGCGTCAGCCGGCTGGTTACTGGCGATGGCGATATTGACGCCTGCCTCCGCCAGCGCCAATGCGATGGCGCGGCCGATGCCGGTGCCGCCGCCGGTGACGAGCGCATTCTTGCCGCGCAAAGCCGGATCCATCACGCGCCTTTCGCCTTTTCATCCAGGAGCAGCGAAAGCTCGCTTTCCGCGTCGAAGAGGTGCATGTGCGCGCCGTCAAAATGAAGCAGACATTTCTCGCCAACCGCCACAGAATCCAGCGCGTCGACGATCACGCCGAAGAGCTGATCGTGGACGCGCACGAACATCAGATCGCGGCTGCCCAAGGCTTCCACCAATTCCACCACGCCGGGCGCGCGGTTGCCGCCGGGATCCGTTACCAGCCGGATCGCTTCCGGGCGGATGCCCCAAATCACGTGATGAGAAGTCATCCTGCGAAGCCCGGGCGCGAATCGCCGCGGCAATTCCAGTTCGAAGCCGGGCAAACCCACGAACATGCGGCCGGATTCTTCAATGCGCAGGCTACCGTGGAGCATATTCATGCTCGGCGTGCCGACGAAATTGGCGACGAAGGCATTGCGCGGCGTGAAAAAGACCTCGTGCGGCGTACCGACTTGTTGAATATCGCCGCGGTTCATCACGATGATCTTGTCACCCAGGGTCATGGCTTCTTCTTGATCGTGCGTGACGAAAATGAAGGTCGTGCCGGTATCCTGGTGCAGGCGTTTGATCTCGGTGCGCAATTGCACGCGCAGTTTGGCGTCGAGGTTGCTCAGCGGCTCGTCCATCAGAAAGACCTCGGGACGCCGAACCATCGCCCGCGCCAATGCCACGCGCTGCGCCTCTCCTCCGCTGACCTGGCGCAGGCCCCGCTCCAGCAGTTGATCGATATTGACCAAACCCGCCACCTCGCGTACGGTGCGGTCGATCTCCTTTTTGTCCATCTTGATGGCCTGCAGTGGAAAGGCGATATTGTCGTAGACGTTCATAGTCGGGTACATGCTGAAGTTCTGGAATACCATGGCTACGCGCCGGTCCTTGGGCGCCAGATCGGTGATGTCGCGCTCGGCGATATATATGCGACCGCTATCGGGCTGTTCCAAGCCGGCGATCATGCGCAGGGTCGTGGTCTTGCCACAGCCCGACGGTCCCAATAGCACCGCCAGCTCGCCCTGGTCGATCTCCAGATTGATCCGGTTGACCGCGACCGTGTCGGCGCCTTTGAAATCTTTCACCAGGTCTTTGAGTACAACTTTCATAGCCCGCACCTATTCCAGAATCCCGAAAGTCAGCCCCTTGACCAGTTGCTGCCGCAAGAAGATCGTCAGCACGATCACCGGCATCATGATGATCAAGTTCACGGCGAAGAGATTGCCCCATTCCACGCGGGCGCGTACGACGTAAGTGCCGGCGGCCATCGGCAAGGTGCTGGTATTGTTGCCCGCCAGGATCAGCGCCAGGAAGAATTCGTTCCAGGCGAAGATGAAATTCAACAGCGCGGTCGCCACAATGCCGGGCCAAACCACCGGCAGGACCACGCGCCAGAGCGCGCCGATGCGCGTATAGCCTTCCACCATGGCGCTTTCTTCCATGGCGGCCGGCAACTCAACGAAGTAACCGCGCATCATCCAGATGACCAGGGGCAGCAAAAATGTCTGATAAGTCAAGATGAGTCCAATATGCGTATCGCGCAAGCCGAGGCCGGTGGCGCGCTCCAGAAAAAGGAACATGGCGTAAAAGGGCAAGCCCACCACGATCGGCGGGATCATGCGCAGCGAAATCAGCCACTGCATGAGCCCCTTCGAGCCGCGGAAGCGAAAGCGCGCGAAGCCATAGGCCGCCGGCACGCCCAATAGCAGCGCGATCAACACCGAGCCGATCGAGATGATCAAGCTGTTGCGCAAGTGCAGCCAATTCTGCCGCGTGATCAGCACGAATTCGAAGTTTTCCAGGGTGGGCTCGAAGAACCAAACAGGCGGGCTCGATATCCAGATGATCTGCGGCTTGAAGGCGGTCAGGCTGCCGGCGACCACCGGAATCATAACCAATACGGCCATCGCGATCAGAATGGCGTAGGCGAGGACGCGTTCGCGAACCGGTACGAGCATCTTCCGCTACCCCACTTCGATGTCTCTGTACAAGAAACGGAACATCATCAGCGAAATCAGGCCGATCACCAGCAACATCAAGATCGAGCCGGCCGCCGCGCGGCTCAGCTTGTTAAACGTGAATGCGGTGCGATACAGATACAGGCTCAGCGTTTCCGTGGTCAGCGCGGGACCGCCATCGGTCATCACGCGTACGATATCAAAGGTGCGGAAGGCGTCGACCGTGCGCAGCAGCAATGCGACCAGGATCACCGGGCGCAGCATCGGCAAGGTGATGCGGCGGAAGATCATCCAGGACGATACGCCTTCCAGCCGCGCCGATTCATAGGGCGCGCGCGGCAGGGTCGCCATGCCCGCTTCAATAATGAGGAAGACCAGGGGATACCACTGCCAGATATCGACCAAAACCACCATCGGACGGGCGGTGCCGGCCTGCGCCAAAAGGGTTTGCCCGGGAATGCCCAGAGAGCCCAGGAACCAATTGATCAAGCCGAAGAGCGGGTCCAGCATCCAGTTCCACATCAAGCCGACGACGATGGGCGCCATGGTGATGGGAATGATCAGGACCAGGCGCAGGATGTCTCTGCCCCGGCTGATGCGGCGGATCAGCAAGGCGGCGCCGAATCCCAGCAGGAATGAGCCGGACACCGAAAAGACCACATAAAAGAGCGTATTGTAGGCGCTCTGCAGGAAATCATCGTTGCCCAGCATGCGCTGGAAATTCTGCAAGCCGACGAAAGGACGCGATGTCGAGGCGAATGTGACGCGAAACAGTGAAACGCCGGTCGAGAAAACAATGGGGTAAATGACCACCGCCAGCAGGATGACCAAGGCGGGAGCGATGAAAAACCAATGCCGGTGTCGCTGCGTCAGGCGATAGACACGCGTTGACAGGCTTCGGTCATGCGACGACGGAGGAGAATCGGAATTCACAGATCTTGTATCCAAAAGTGTCGCTTAAGACTGAACAGGCCAAACTGGATTGAGAACGCGGTCTGGCTGTAGTCGATAAGACATCGGCGATGCTTTCATTCGATTCCCCTCTAAATCTCCCTGATACCTGCTGACGAGGGGACACCATTTCATCGGGCAAGACAGTGTCACAGTTCTATACTTTCTGTGGCGGTTTTGGGCGACTCAAAGAGTCGCCCCTGATTATGTAAAACGCGTCGCTCATGCGACGAGAAGGCTTACAATTTTGCGTGAGCGCGGCAGACCTGTTCGCTGCCGCCGAGCGGCTACAATTTCCACACGTAATTGATACCGGTAGGGGTCAGCCAATGGCTGACCCGTCGCTATCGAAACGCGTTACTTCCAACATGACCTCTCCTCAGCCAAAGCATTGGAGAGGGGCGGGGCCGGCATTCAACTACATGCACTCGTCGTGATCCAGACCCAGTTCGGCCATTTTCGCGCAGACGAATTCTTCGCGCTGTTGGACCGATACATAGCTGATGCCATCGTCATAGTAGCCGGCATCGGCCACGATTTCGACGATATCGGCGTTGGCTTCGGCCATCAGGCTGGCCGCGTCGCCGCCCGCCGCAATCTCTTGCAGTGCGCGGCCGATGGCGTTCTCCGCTTCCGGCCACCAGGGCTCCGCCGGGCGCCCGATGCCGACTTTCGCCGCTTCATAATTCGCCGTCAGGTGCGGCCACTTCGCCACCAGATCGGGATCGGTCAAAGCGGAGGTGCGATGACCGGCGCCCCTTTGATCCGCCAGCAAGCGCGCGAATTCCTTACCGTGCGCCAGTTGCAGGTAATCCCAAGCCAGTTGCTTTTGCTCATCCGAGATATGGGCATTGATCATGTATGCCGGACCCGCCGAAAGCAAAGCGGATTGTATCTCGCCCGTTTCCGGATTGCGCCAGCCCGGAATGGGCGCGAAGGCGGTGTGTTCGGCCACGACCGACGCTTCCGGATCCAGCAGCAGCGGGATGGCCCAGCTCTCGGTGCCATACATCGCCACCTTGCCTTGCGTGAAGTTCTGCAAGACTTCGCCAAATTGGTAGGATTCGCGCCCGGGCGGCTGCAAACCCAGGAAATCTTGACCGACGAAGAAATTGGCGGTGTCTATCGCCGCTTCCGTAGCGAAGAGCGGGTTGAAATCGGCATCGAAGAAGTCGACGCCGCGCGAGAAGCCGAAGTGGATCATGTAATCGAAGAGGATATTGTTGGGCGTACCATAGCGGTAGTTGAAGCCCCAGAGCTCATCCTCGGGACGGGTGAAGAATTCGCCGACTTCGGTCAGCTCTTCCCAGGTCTGCGGCACGGTCAATTCGCGTCCGTAGGCCTCCTGGAAGGCGGCTTGTTCATCGGGATCGCCAAAGAGATCCGTGCGATAGGCGAACATGCCAACAGCGACCAGCGTCGGGATGCCAACCCATTTTTCCTTGTTCATGGCGACGGTGCCAAAGGCGCGGGTGGTGAAGTCGTTGGGATGCGAATCGCCCGGCGCGGCCAAATACAGGCTGTCCAGTTCTTGCAGGCAGCCCAGCGCCGCCAGAGCGCCGGCCCAGCCGTCCTCAACGAACATGATGTCGAAGTCATCGCCGCCAGCAGCGCAAGTTGTCTGTATGCGCGGCAGCAGATCGCTATGCGCCATGTTTTCGTAAATCAGCGTGACACCCGACGCTTCTTCATAGGCCGGATCGAGGATCTCGTGCTCATAAGCCAGGATCGGCACCACCTCGGTATTGATGATGCGCAATTCCCGTCCTTCATAGGGGCGCGCGCCGGTGGCCGGGTCCGTCAATGGGAAGGCGTCCTGCGCCGATACCAGCGGCAGGCACAACGATAACACAAAGAGCAACAGCAAAACGGTTTTCAGGCTTTTCATCTCTAACTCCTTGAAGCCAAAACTTTTTTCGCTTGCGAAACGAGACCTTGCGAGTCTTCCAGTAGCGGCTGCCTTTCTACTAAGCGGGCAAACATGCGGATGAACGGACGCGCTAATTGTCCGGCGCTCCCATAGAAACAGAAAAATCCTGGCCCATCTGTCGAATATAACTGCCGTATTCGTGCACGCGGTTCAGCGTCAGGCGCGTCGCGGGACCGGAAACGCCCATCGCGGCGATGACTTCGTTGCGGTGATTGCGCACCGGCGCCGCCACGCAGCGAACGCCTTCGAAGGTCTCCTCATCGTCAATGGCATATCCCCGTTGCCGTGTGGCGTGCAAGGCGCCGCGGAAGGCGTCAATATCCGTGATCGTCTTGTCCGTCATTGGCTTCCACTCAACCAGGCCCAGCAGCCGATTCCTTTCCGGTTCCGGCAGATGCGCCACGATGGCCTTGCCCACCGCCGACACATACACCGGCCGGCGCACGCCCAACATCGGCGCCACGGTGATCGCTTCTTCGCCCGGCAGATGATTGACATAGACCACATCGGTATCTTGCAAGACCGCCAGAGAAGCCGCTTCACCGGTTTTCTGACGCAGTTTGCCCAGGTAAGGCGTAGCCAGCGTAGGAAAATGCAATTTGCCTGTGATGCTGTGGGCGAAGGTGAAGACCTTGCGCACGTTGATGACATATTGATCGTCGAAGGGGTCGCGCAGCACAAAGCCATGCGCCAACAGCGTATTGAGGATACGGTAGGCGGTGCTGCGATCGACGCCCAGCGCCTTCGCCAGGCTTTGCGGCGTCGCCGATTGCTCGAGCACTAGCTCCAAGGCGGTTAATCCGCGCGAGAGAGATTGTATGACGGTGCTCTGATTTTCGCTCATATTCGCAATAGTCCTCGTTAATAAACGGTCAATATTTCAGGGAGTCGCGCTTCTGCCGGCTTTCGACCAGCGAGACGCCGTGTGGGGGCGACCAATCCGGTCGCCCGCTGCGCCGAGCGGCTGTGCTTAGATTTTCGTTGCATGACATACTGCCGCTCTCCAATATAAGACCCGTTCCACAATCGCCCTAAACCCGCCCATCCTCGACCTTAGCCCTGGTATGCTTAGCATCCGGGTGTTTGATAATAAGTATTTTTCCCTGCGCGGGTGAGCTCGATTACGCCTCGCAACCATTCCATAATATGGGCAGGCGCGCCGAGTTCGTTCATAACCTCCAACTCTACCCCCATGCAGATGACTTCCTCTTCGGCGAAAACTTCATGATCACATACACTACTTGCGTAGCCAAACCCAGCATCATGTCGATGGATGTGGCAGGCTTCGTGAACAAGCACCGCGGACTCGCGCTTTTCCCACCCGTCGGGGACCGGAGCACCGCCCCATTTTACATAATATATCCTGGGGTCGGTACTTACATGAGAATTCAACCCAGTTCTGTCCTGTTCAATCTTGTCGAGGTAATTGAGCACGTAGTCATAGCGCTGCGGCAGCCTGTTCTTCAGCAGGTCAAGCCTTTGCTCGTAATATGTGACAAAGTCCGGATCACCCACGATGCTAATTAACCCCGGAAGCGAACAGTGAAGATTGGTCTGATATGCCCGATAGCCCTCTGCCTGATCCTGGTCACTGTTGCATTGCCAAGTGTTTTGGCTGTGACAGCAATTGCTGCGAATAACGCCGTGTTGGACGTTTGGCGCAGTGGTGGGCAGGATGCCGCGCCCGTTCCTGTAGCCGATGACAACCCCGCTGGCCGTCCGCAAGATAACCCCGCTGGCGGACTGGGAAGTGGCTGACGCCGGCGATTGCCCCGGCGCCCGGCATTGATTGTTCTGGAATGCGTAATAGCCCGCCGCCCATTCCTGGTCGCTGCTGCATTGGCGGTCGACAAAACAGCAGTTGTCGATTTGAGCGGGCGTACCGCCGGTCGGCTGCGATGACGTTGGCGCCCCCGATTGCGCCGGGGCTGAGCATTGGTTGTTCTCATAGGCGTGCCAGCCGTTTATCCAGTCCTGGTCACTATTGCATTGGCGGTCGACAAAACAGCAATTGTCGATGTCGTCCGCGATCCCCGCCGCCGCCATAGCCCAGATGAGAAGCGCAATTATCATCAATGCAAATGCTCTTGCCTTCATTTACGGTGTCCTTGATACAGTATGACTTTCATAGAGCATTTCCTTGCTTGTTCCTGGCGCAAATCGCAGCCGTTCTCTTCCGGAGAAACGGTTTATTGCAAGCTGTCGGGCTTTTGCCGCGCTTCAGGGCAATTTCCGCCGCCGAGGAAAGCCCGCCCATCCTCGACCTTAGCCCTGGTATGCCTAGCACAGGCTTTCCGGATAGCTACTCCGCATGGTTTCTGGCGTGCGCGCCACCATGCCTCGCACCCATTCAATCACATGGGGCGCGGCGCCCAGTCCGATCACCACCTCCAACTCAATCTCCCGGCAGATTAGTTCTTCCCTGATCGTGCCTTCCAGATCACATGCATACGCCTGGTGTCCCGCATCCGCTCGATGCACGTGGCAGGCTTCGTGAACAATTACCGCGGACATGCGCGTCTCAAACCCGTCCGTCCTCGGTCCCGACCACGGCACGAAAAATGTCCTGCCTATCTCATCCACGTGACCACCGAGTAGGTCAGGACTGGCCTGTTGGAGCTTGTCCAGGCCCCTGAGCGCGTAGTAATAGCGCTCCGGCATCCCGTTCCGTAGCTCCTCAAGCCTTATCGCCATATAGTCCACGAAATCCGCATCGCCCACGATGCTAATCACACTGCCCGGAAGCTGGCATTGTTTCCTCCCGAATGCCTCATAGCCCGCCTGCCAATCCTCGTCGCTGTTGCATTGCCAATTCTGTTCACAGCAATTGCTGTAACTAATGGGTCCCGAATCCAGCGTGGGCAGTCTGGTAAATGACGTCGAGGGCTGGATGCTGCCGTTCGTATACCCGATGATACGAGCGCTCTGGGGCGCGCCCGGCGCTGACGCCGGCGATTGCCCCGGCGCCGCGCATTGATTGTTCTGATAGGCGTGCCAGCCGCCCATCCATTCCAGGTCGCTGCTGCATTGGCGGTCGACAAAACAGCAGTTGTCCACTTGCGCGCCCGGCGCGCTGACCGGCTGCGCTGACGTTGGCGCCGCCGATTGCGCCGGGGCTGAGCATTGGTTGTTCTGGAAGGCCCAATAACCGTCCGTCCAGTCCTGGTCGCTATTGCACTGGCGATCGACGAAACAGCAGTTGTCGATTTGAGCGGGGGTACCGCCGGTCGGCTGCGATGACGTTTGCGCCGCCGATTGCGCCGGGGCGCCGCATTGATTGTTCTCAAAGGCGTGCCAGCCGTTTATCCAGTCCTGGTCGCTATTGCATTGACGATCGACGAAACAGCAATTGTCGATGTCCTCCGCGATCCCCGCCGCCGCCATAGCGCCGATGAGAACCGCGATTAACATCAATGCGAATGCCTTCACTTACGGTCTCCTAGATACAGATTGACTTTCATAGAGCCGTTCCTTGCTTGTTCTTGGCGCAAATCGCAACCGTTCTCTTCCGAAGAAACGGTTTATTACAAGCTGCCGCCCTTGTGCCGCGCTTCAAGGCAATATCCGCCGCCGAGGAAAGCCGGCCCATCCTCGACCTTAGCCCTGGTATGCCTAGCTAGCATTCTTCTCCTTCGAACAACACATTGACTTCCCCTGAGCGGACGCCAGCGGCCAAATCGCGATAAATTTCAATCAAGGGGGGCTCAACATTGAGTTCTATCAAGACATCCACCTGCATACCCGTGCAGAATGTTTCCTCTCTGATCCGATCACATCCGTTTCTTATACGGTACCCGGCATTAGCTCGATGGACGTGGCAGGCTTCGTGCACAAGCACCGTGGACACCTCCTCGACACGCGGTGAATGTTCATGGTCATAATATCCGCCCTGCCCCACAAAAAATGTCCGTCTGAGGGGATTAATGTTACCATCCCCCCCTTGCTCTTCGCGGTTTTCGACCTTGTCCACGCCGTCGAGCACGTAGTTATAGCGCTGCGGCAGCCTGTTCTTCAGCAGGTCAAGCGCGCGCTCGTATTGGTCGACAAAGTCCGGGGGGCCCACGACGCTAATCAGCCCAGGAAGCGCGCAATCACGGGCCTGTAATGCCCGATAGCCCGCAGCCTGATCCTGGTCACTGTTGCATTGCCAATTCTCTTGACAGCAATTGTGCGTGGAAATGATTTGCCCCGGGGCGGGCAGGATGCTAGGACCGGTGGAAGGCAGGATGCTGCGCCCGTTCCTGTACCCCATGACAATCCCGCTGGCGGTCCGCAGGATAACCCCGCTGTCGGACGGGGAAGTGGCTGACGCCGGCGATTGCCCCGGCGCCCGGCATTGATTGTTCTGGAAGGCGTGATAGCCCGCCGCCCATTCCAGGTCGCTGCTGCATTGACGATCGACGAAACAGCAGTTGTCAATTTGGGCGGTAGTCCCGCCGGTGGGTTGGGAAGACGTTGGCGCGGACGATTGCCCCGGGGCTGAGCATTGGTTGTTCTGGAATGCGTAATAGCCCGCCGCCCAATCCTGGTCGGTACTGCATTGACGATCGACGAAACAGCAGTTGTCGATTTGAGCGGGCGTACCGCCGGTCGGCAGCGATGACGTTTGCGCCCGCGATTGCGCCGGGGCTGAGCATTGGTTGTTCTCATAGGCGTGCCAGCCGTTTATCCAGTCCTGGTCGCTACTGCATTGGCGGTCGACAAAACAGCAATTGTCGATGTCCTCCGCGATCCCCGCCGCCGCCATAGTCCAGATGAGAACCGCGATTAACATCAATGCGAATGCTCTTGCCTTCATTTAGCCACTCTCTTTCGGATGTGTAAATAACGCACATACTGTGCGTAATGCGCACTGAAATGATGGTATCCACTTCCAGGGCAGTTGTCAAATTAAGCGGGAAAAAACAAAAAAAGGGGTGGGACACCCCACCCCCCAAACCTAATACGGCGTGATCACCTCGTCGCGATCGTCGATGACGCTAGCGCCGATGACGACAAATCGCGACAGATCAGCCGGCTCCAGCGTCAGGCGAATCTCGTGCTGCGCCCCGCCCTGGCTGACCTGATGCTCTTCGCAGATGATGAAGTATTCCTGGTTTATGTGCCCGGTTCGCGATTCGCTAATGCGAATGCGATCAAACAAGCTCAGTCTACGCGCCGACGGATGTTGGCGGGCGTCGAGCCGTAATTCTCGCACTGTGCCGGCCGGATGCTTGCGCCGCGCGAGTTCGTAGCGCGCGAATGCTTGCGCCGTCGCGATATCGGACAGTGCGGGCAGGTCCAGCGTGAAATGCATTAGCCCGTGCAGATGAATGCCCGCGCCATCGCTGAGGGTCAGCTCCAGTGGATCGCGGCGGTACAATGGCTTGCCGATGACGAGCAATTCGGTGAGGAAAACATCGCGCGCGCTGTTGTTTTCCAGGCGCGCCAGCAGGGACGTGAAGCCGATCTCGATTATTCGAGCGGATACATTCTCACGGATCGCTCTGCCCTTGCCAGCTTCATTCCTGTGAAAGGCAGCCCCCAGCCGCTCGAATTCGAGCAGGCCGACCGGCCGCCCCAGTTCGTCGGTGAAACGCAAGTTGAGAGCCAGGCTAGTCTTCGCGCCAATGCGCTCTGCCCCCGCCAACTGCCACAGTGTAGTCCCGCCCTCCCCTACTTCGCGCGGGGTCATCAGCAACGACAACCGATTGACGCGCTGATCGCCATAAGCATAGACCATGCCCCTCATATCATCGACGAAGGTCGCGGACAAGGTCTCACTCACCAGTGTTTGATGTCGATTGAGGAAAACGGCGTCGCCATCCCGATCAATGTAGAAGCGCCCGCGCTCGCTTTCCGCCAGATCGCGAATGGCCTGTCGTATTGAAGTTGTCTCGTCCCACCAATCACCGACATATGCGAAACGCGATTTGCCAATTTGCAGTCGCCGTCCCAGGTTCTGCGGCGGAAAAACCTGAACGCTATCGATCCGATCATGACCGGGCACATCAATGATGCAATAGCCCGCCACTGCCGCGCGCCGCACAATAGCGCCGTCCAGAAGACGATCAATCACTGTATCGGCGCTGACATCGCTGATCGGCGCGAGCCGCGCCGGGCTCGCTTCCAGCCAGGGCTGAATGTCCTGTACATGAATGAAGGACCGTCCCTCGCTCCAATCGCCGGCATCGACAGAAACCTTGCTGATGAATCCGGTGAACAGGGTGACGCGCTGGCCACCGTCTTCGCAGGCGATTCGTACCCCGGCGCCGATATCAAGGCGCTCGCGTTCAGGCGAAAAACTGCCCTGGACATTGCGCAGCGCGATCTGCGCCGTCCCATAATCCGCGCTGCTGTCATACGGCTGGCGCAATCCCAGGCGCCATTTCAGTTCGAGGACCTGCCCGGCAAGATCTTCTTCAGAATCGAGGAAAGTCCCGTCGTGGTTCTTGTCGATGGCGATGACATATCGGCCGCTCATTCGCTAGATCTCCATCATCCAGGTATGGCGAAAGGCGCAGCCGTAGAAGTCGCTCTCGTCATAGGAGAAGACGCCCGCCTCGACCGCCACCCGCGCCGGCACCAGCAGCGCCTCGCCCAAAGTGATGTCCGCCGCAATCGCAGCGACATAATTGTCGATTAGGCCGACCATTCGAGGCAAATGAGCGCGAATGCCCAAGCCCTTTTCGGTCGGCGCCGCCAGCAGCAGATGCGTCAGCGAATAGTAGACCGACTTGGCGTTGCCGCTGAAAGTGACTGATTGCAGCCCTTCCTTGCGCTCTCTAAACAGGCGTTCCTTTTCCAGCTCCAGCGGCAACACCAGCAAAGCCGGCAGATGGGCTGCGCTAATGCTATTGGGTAATTCATCAATATCGAAGTTGTTGCGTACGCCGCTCACGCGAATGAACGACAGATTGGACAAGGCAACGCGAAAACTTGCCATTGGCATCTCCTTTATCGTGTTTGAAATTGTCTGATTTTTGGGGAAAAGCGCGCCGGGTTCAGGCCAGGCTCAACGGTCCGTGGGATTCCGGATGCTTGAACTAGCGCGACAGGTTTTGACGCCGTTTTTCGAGTTCTTCGTCTTCCGCCAGCATTTGTTCCAGTTCAGCTGTTTCCAGATCATCGACATAGCGGTCGATTACACGTTCAAGGTAAGCGGGAAGATCGCTGTGGATGTCCTTAAAATTGGCGATGAAACGCGGATCGGCATTGTACATCTGTCCCAGGCCGCGCAGCAAATCGAGGCTCGGCTCATAAAAGCGCCGCAGGTGATCTTGCCAACGGTCCAGTATATCGACTACCTGGCGGTCGCCGGCGTCCTTGCCCGCTTCCATCGCATCCGCCAGATCAACATAGATCCGATTGCCCTCGGCGATTATCGCATCTTGCTCTTCAGCGTTGTAGCTGTTCCAGCGTTCGATCGACTCGTTGACCGTGCCGGGACCATATTGCAGGCGCGCCTCGCGCTCGTATTGCTTTTGTTCTTCCGCGCTATGGCGCTTCAGTCCGCGTTTTCTCTCGCTCATAGTGCTTCCCCGGCTGGCGTCCAAGAGCGGCTGCTCGTTGGCGCCGATAAAATCTGCCGCGCTCGCGCAAAACATCAAGCCTTCTCGTCGCATGAGCGACGCGGTTTATCAGGCGAATATGATACGAGCAATTTCGCCAGCGCGACAGGCGGAATCAGGCGCGTTTGCGTTTGAGGTCCTCGGCGTTGTTGTAGCGTCGTATCGACGGATAGCGCCAGGCGACCCAGCCAGTCATCAGCACCGTCGCCAGTCCGCCGCTGAAAATGGCGAAAGGCGCGCCGAACAGCGAAGCCAGGATGCCGGCACGCAGCTCGCCCAATTGAGGACCGGTCATGAAGAATAGCATATTGGCCGAAGTCATCTGCCCGCGCAGCGCGTCGGGAGTCGCCAATTGGCGGATCGTGCCGCGGATGATCGAAGAAATCGTATCGCCGGCGCCGGTCAACGCGAACAAGACGAAAGACAACGCGAAGACGGTGGAAACGCCGAATATCGCCGTGGCCAGGCCATAAAGCGCGACGCTGAGCAAGAGGATGAGTCCCTGCCTCTTCATCTCACCGCGCAGGGACAAGACCGTGCCTACCAGCAAGGCGCCGATCGGTTGCGCGGTCGCCAGCAGCCCATAGCCCGCCGCGCCGACGCCGAGGATCTGGCCGGCGACGATGGGCAGCATGGTGCGGGCCGAGGCGAAGAGCGTGGCGAAGAAATCGAGCAACATCGTGCCCAGGACGATACGCGTACTGAAGGTGAAGCGCAGACCCGCCAACAGCGTCCGCCATCCGATCTGCGCTCCGGCAGACGACTTGCCTCGATGCCTGATGCGCCAGATCGCAACTGCCGAAAGCAGGAAGGTGACCGCATTGACGCCGTAAACCAGTCCTACGTTGAATTGCGCAACTAACAAGCCCGCCACAGCCGGACCAATAATGGTCGCCACCTGCATCACCAAGGCATTCAGGCTGATGGCATTGCTCAAGTGACGCGCCTCGACCACATTCGCCACGATCGATTGCCGCGCCGGAAAATCGAATGCCATGGCAGCAGCCGAAAGCCCGGTCACGACGTAGATCGCCCCGACGCTAACCTGCCCGTTCAATGTTAGCAGCGCCAATGTCGCGGTCAACAGCGCCGACAGACACTGCGTCGCGACCATCACCAGCCGCCGCTCGAAGGCATCCGCCAACATGCCGCCAAGCATCGCGAAGAGAATCACCGGGATCACGCGCGCCAAACCCAGCATGCCCAAGCCAAACGCGTCGGATCCCATTACGATGTCGTTGCCAAAAAAGTTAAATACGAATGTCTGCCCGCGCAACAACTCGAACACGTGCCAATTTATCGCGAAGTTACGCATCTGCGAGCCGGTCCAGGCGACGGTCTCGCCCAGCCACAGCAAACGGAAATCACGATAGCGTAAGGCGACCAGTCGCTTGAATTGATTCGTCATTGGCTTTTGCTGCCGCGATGCCTGAAAATCATCGCGCTAACATAACGCAGAGCGTGAGCGAAAACCAGACGCGATAACTGATCTCGCGGATCATCTCAGGCGGTCAAACGTCGCAGTCGGCGCAGCGCCGGCGAGGTTTCATCGTCGAGCATTCCCGCCGAATTGATCAGCAGTTCCGCATATCGCAGGCATAAGTCGCGGATTGCGGACGCTGCCCGGTAGGTCTCGATCGGCGTGCCCGCAGCATGGGAAACCGCCTCCGTTCCATTGACGCCTCGTAGAGCCCCCAAGCGATTACCCTCGCGGTCGACCGCAACGAGCCGTATGAATTCGCTATTCGCGCGCAACAACTGTCCAACCTGAAAGCGCGGGCTGATGCCGTCTTGGTTCTCTCCGTCAACATCGTCGACAGTTATCCAGGTGGCGTCCGGGTCCAGTTCCAGGTCGCCGAGAGATTCTCCGCTCTTCCGCCAGGCTTGGGTCCAGCGGTCGTGCCAGCCCCAGATGCCGGTGACGCTCAATTCTCCGCTGAATACCTCGACGCCGTCCAGGATCAGCGCGCTGGCCGGCAAGTCTGCTCTGCTCGGCAGGCGGCGCACACTGTCCATGTTGAAGATTCTTCCTTGGTCGGATTCAATTGAATTCAGATCCAGAAGGTCATCTGGCAATATCATCTCGCGCGGATTGGCCGCGTCGATCGTAACCCTGCGCGTCTCGAGCACCGGGCAATAGCGCCTTTGCGTCAGAGACTCGATGAGGTGGCTGGCCTTTTCCAGGGCCTGTCTCAAATCGGCATCGGCGTTGGTATCGGTCTCCGTCAACCCCAAGTGTCGGCGGAATTCATGCAAAGTTGCTATGCTGTACATTTGGGTTTCCTCTCTGTTCGATTGACAGAATCATGCGGGGCGCCCGGCAGACAAGCCTGTGATGCTTTCGCCCGGGCGGCGCGCGTGTTACCTTATGAGCTAGCGGAGCGGAAGAGACTTGACTTGAAAATCCTCGCCATATCGCCAGAGCAGTTTGATCCCGAGCGTCATCGGCTGCCGATCGCCGGCGAGTTATTGCTGCCCGGCGTACAAGTGGAGATCAGGGCGGACGGCGTCGCCTTTGCGCTCAAGCAGGCGCTGATGCAGGGCCATGCCTATGGCACGGTGATTGAGTTGTGTCGGCAAGGCGAGACTGTGGAAGTCGCGCTAAGCGCGCAGCGTCAGGAGGACGGGGGTTATTTTTTCGAGGCGTTTTGGGTGTTGGTGGGGTGACCGGTATATAGCAATCCGGCGCTCATGAAAGTTCCAGCTTCACTTTCTCGCTGACTTTGTTTATATCAAGATAGCCTTTATCTTTGCTCGTTTGCAAAGCTGACTTTACCTCTGATTTGAGCATGCGAGACAAGGACTCTTTGTGATTGCGCAAGACATATGCAAGCTGAAATAGCTTCGCTGGTGTCAAGTGAACGATATCCATATGCCATCCATTGACTTCGGAGTCAGGAGTCTCGCCATTCGTATTATCGGACTGGAAATTCTTCAGCACGACATCAACTGGCACTAGCATATAGTCAAAATTTTCGATTTTGGTCCGACCGCTCGCCAACGCAGCGACTACACGGTCAACCTTTGTCTTATCTTCATTAACAACATACGTCGACAAGGCACCGTCGACCGTACCCAAGCCCTTGAGCACGTCAGCGATTAGTTCGTCTTCACCCAACCAAGGGAAATCGTCTCGGCTCTTGTCCCACCAAGCCTTGTTGCCGATTCCTCGCAAGAGAAATGCCACGTCTTTTACGTTTCCAAGGAGGTTCGTTTTAGCTGATTCAACACCAATTGCAAGTCTTCCTTGAGCGCCTCACTTGATTCTCTGTCAATGGCCCTTTCCAATTCAGGAATCGACAGCGGATCATCAAGAAACGACAGCCCCAAACCAGCGCCATCACGTACCCATGCTGAACGACTCTGTCTTAGACAAGTCTCAAGCATTGCACGACGTTCATCATGCCAGACTTTTGAGTCCCAATTTCCCACATACTTCAGCGCTTCCAAAGCAATCGAAGATGCTGTTTCTTCGCTCAATATGATATTCTCGATTTCTCTAAGAGCGAGTTCCCCATATTTCTCGATCGCTTCTTCTAGTCCTTCCGAAAAAGAATTCGTCATCCCGGGTTCGAGCGTGATGAAAGTCGCGAGGGAGAACAGAGTCCTTATTTCTGCCACGATATCAGTCTCTTGCTTCAAGCCAGGTTCACCAACCATTTGTGGAGCGGGGTTCGTGTTCATCGGAAACCTCAGTGCTCAATGTTGTCCTTCATTCTTAACAGGTCGGTGCAAGTATAACACATAATCTCCTTTGTAAGATTACAGTTAGGATTACACTTGCAAGCACGGGGCAGGGGCTTGACGCCCCCGCCCCGTGAGCGCTACATCACTATGTTATACAAGCAGCTCGCCCCCTCGTCATCGAAGCGAACGAAGGCCAGCCGCACTGTCGCCGTCAACTGATAACTGTCGTAATACGACAGGTAATCCACGCTGACCGCGATCTTGCGCCGATAGCCGACGGTCCAGCCCGGCCGATAGACGCAGAGCGCCTGCCCGCGGTCGTTGCTGCCGCCGCCGACCTTGCCATCGGCTTCCGTCAGCGGCATCTCGGCCGAGACATAGACCGGAATGCCGTCCACCAGGCCGATCTGCCCGGTCCGCGCTGTGGCAAGCGGACCCGCCTTGTCCATAGTCAGAAATTCGTCGATGCCCAGCAGCTTGGCATAGGTCCCGCTGTCGACGATCCAGGCCAGGTCAGAGGGACGCGCGGCGTACTTGCCCGGCATCTTGAAGCGCGCCTCGCGCATCTTTGCCAGGCTCGGCGCGCCGTTGAGATTGACGCGGTTGGCTGTATTGTCCACCAGCGGCAGGTGGCGCAATCCGTCCATCGACAGGTACTTCGCCGTGGCGGGCGGCATGCCATTATCGCGGTTGATATTGCCGCTCGCCGATGTCGTGGCGTCGCCGTTGAGCAACACGTTGTCAATTGCGTCCGCGATGGCCCGTACCGCTTGCTGTCGGTAGATATTCAGCACCGGGATCATTGCGTCTTCAACGAGTTCGCTGCTGAAGCCGACCCGCAGCGCCAACTTTTTGGCGTTGAGCGTCACCACTCCCGAGCCGATCTTGCTGTCCGGAATCGGGTTGCCCGCGCCCAGGCTCAAATGCGCCTCGTCGCTGGTTTCCGGCACGAAGTAGACTTGCGGGTCCGTGCCCTCAATCGGCAACTCGAAGGGATTGCTCGGCATTTCGATTGTCTGGAACAAGGGCAGGATAGTGTTGTCTTGTCGCGCCCTGTGCCAGATCTGCTGGCTCCAAAGCTCCGGCGCCCATTCATCGCCGAAGCCGATCTGTGTGCTGTACGCGAGTTCGTCCGCCTTGATTGCGCTAAGCTCAGCCTTGCCAATTTTTTGTGACAGGGCATTGGAATAGCGCTCGCTCACCCCTTGGAAACTCTTGGTCGAGCGCAGCAGCATGTAGCCGTGCAACATGTCCATTGCATCCAGGCTATCGAATTCGCTGCCGATTTTGATGCGCCCCGCCCTTATGGCCTCGCGCTCGTCCGCAAGCGGCAGGCGCTTGATAGCGGCGCCAGATGATTCCGTCATCGATTCTCCTTTCTGTCCTGCTGCGTCAAAATTTGGGTTATCTGCCGCTTCGATGCCCAATCGCGACATATCCAAACCCAGCGACTTGTACGCGCTCTTGAGGGTTTGCACATCCGTCTGTCGCGGCTCGGCAGGGGTGGGTGTCAGGCTGCCTTCCACGATGGGCCAGCATTTGATACGCCCATCCGCCTCGACATCCACCAAATGCGGCAGACTGCCCGATGACCAGCTCAGGACCCCAAGGTCCACCAGCCGCCGCACCGCTCTCACATAGCGTTTGTGCAGGTCCAGCTGCGCCTCTGCCCAGAGCCCTGTTTCATCCGGCCGCAATGTATCAATGACGCCGATGACCGCCGCTTTCAGCGCGCCATCCAAGCCATGGTGATACAGCACCGGACGCTGCTCATACCAATCCAGCCCCACGTCTGTTTGCGGGGTAAAAAACTCGCCTTGCAGATCGCGCCGGTCCGCTTCGCCCCAGACCAGCATATATCCGCCGATACGACCGGCCGGCGCGTCAATCATCTTGACCGTGCTCTGTTCTAGTAAATCCCCCTGCGCATGCATGGGGCGGGTTTGCTGTACTCCGTGAGCGCGGCAGACCTGTTCGCTGCCGCCGAGCGGCTCATTCATGTGCGATCCTTTCCCTAGTCCCTCATTTTTAACAAACCCCCTTGCTCGCGCAAGGAGAAGGCTTGTCATTTTGTCGGGGCGCGACACTCCTGGAACTTTTTCGCCAGTTGCGCGCCGAGCGGCCGCGGACGGCTCGCCTCCGCGCGAGTGTCCATCCTTGGCTGCCTCGGGCCGTCCACACGCGATTCACGATTGGCGCAGGGGCGGGCAGCCATCCAGCAATCAGTCAGCCGCCACCACCACCCGAAGGTGAAACCGCGATGACCAACTCATTGCGTTGTTAAGCATTCAGCGACGAGAGTCACCAAACCATCTTGCAGAGAAATATAGCACAAATGTTCTGTATTGGGAGTAGAAATGGTCGCACGTTTCTGTTTTCTAACAAAGCCGCTGTCAAACTGATTTCGCGGCAGAAGGCGGGAAAGCGATCCGCAAGCGCATGCGCCTTCCAATGTGGCGACATAGCAATGGCCAGGATACTGTCAATATCCTGGCATATGGAATTGCAATCGGATGTCTCAAGCAAATAGTGGACCGATGTAGCGCGCGCCAGCCATCAATATCAGCGAGACTACCGCCAGCCACATGCTGATACGTCCATTGCGGCGCAGTTTTTCTTCGAGCGCTTGCAGAGTCGCTTCATTCCCAGCGCCGCTTTTCACCAGATCGCCATATTGCCCGGCGCTGCGCCAGAGCGCCGAAAATCCATGACCGAATGCGAGCAAACCAAATAGCGCGCCCAGCGTTATTGACACGCCCATCGCGCTGTTCATCGTCTCGTGATAAGACATCATGCCATACAGAAGCAATCCGGCCAGTGTTGTGATGACGGCTGCAACCGGGATCATTCGCGAGTAGTTGGTATTCACGTAAAAGGCGCGCAGAAAGCGAGCCCCGTCCCCGTCCGATCGTTCGGATGCCGGCTCGATATAGAAGGACATCATGATCGCCGCCCCAACCCAGATCAAGCCCGCCACGATATGTAACAGCCGTAAAACTGAAATGATCAGTGCGCCACTTGCTGAACTGATATCCATGCTTTTCTCCTGTTGCTTCTCAATCGACTGCGTAGCCTTTGGCAACTACGCAAGCATGCGTTCAATCTAGTCCAAAGTCAGCAAATACGCAATCAAATCTGCCAGGTCGGGCGCTTCCAGGCGGTCTTCGTAATCCGCGAACATGATATTCGAAGAACCCGCGACCAGGTATCGCCCGGGGCGAAAGACGCTCCAGTACAGATACTCTTCGGCAGATTGACCGCGTACGCGGCTGCCGGCGATCTCCGCCAGCCCAGCCAGCGAATTGCCGATGCTGCTCCCTTCTCCCGTGACCGAGTGACATGTGGAACAAGCCGGCGCTTGGTTATTCGACTGATTAAAGAGTTTCTCGCCGCTGCCAGCGTCCGCCAGAGCAAAGTCGAGGGCGTCAAAGCTGATCCGAGGCTCGTCCGCGCTGCAGGCGCCCAGCAGGAGCGCGCCGATTATCAACGCCAAGAGACTTGCCTTTCGTCCTTGCATCGTTGCGCCAATTCCGAGTTCTAAATGACTATTCTCACATCATAACGTATAATGCCTGGCGAGAGCGAAGAATACCGAGGATGATCCGTGAACAGCGATTTGTCACTCGCGCAGGTGCGTCGCTTGCGCCTGCAAAACCAGCGTCTTGCTGACGATACGCGCATAGCCTCCGCAGCGTCGGTTATCCGCGACCTCTGCGCCCTGCAGTCACAAGAATGGACCTCGGCGCAATTGGCGATCGCCGCCCGCACTAAGGGCATCACGCATGATGACGTCAGGCGCGCGCGAGAAGTTGATCGCAGTTTTGTACTCACCTGGAGCCTGCGCGGAACGCTGCACCTGGTCGCGGCGGAGGATATTGCCCCACAGCTTGCGCTCTGCGGCGAGCGCGCCATCAGCGGAACCAATCGACGCTATCGGCAGCTTGGCTTGAGCGAAATCATCCGCGCAAACGCCCTCGATCTTATCGGCGAGATTCTCGCAAAAGACGGCCCGCTGATTCGCGCTGAACTCGCCGAGAAGCTGGGCGCGCGCGGCATCCCGGTCGCCGGGCAAGCCATCCACCATCTGGTGCGTTACGCCGCGCTGCGCGGACTAATCTGCTTCGGTCCCGAACGCGAGGGAGATTTGACCTACGTCTTGCTCTCGGAATGGCTGCCGAATTACAAGGCGCGGGAAGCCGTTGATGAAACGCTGTCGATCTTCGCGCGCCTCTACCTGAATGCCTATGGACCGGCGTCCAGCGCGGATTTCGCCCGCTGGACGGGCATCAGCGCCAAGCGAGCTGACGCGGCCTTCGCGGCCATTGCCGGCGACTGCGCCGTCTGTGAATCGCCCGTCGGCGCAGTCTCGCTGCTCAAGCAGCAGATTCAACATCTGCCCGCAAGCGAAGCGGCGCCTAACCTGCGTTTCCTGCCGCGCTATGACAACTACCTGCTAGTTTACGAGAGTCGCGACTTCATGGTGGACGCGGTTTATGCCAAGCGCGTTCATCCCGGCGGCGGTCTCATCCGCGCCTGCGTCATTGCCGACGGGGAAGCTGTCGCCAACTGGAAACTGGAACAGCGACGGAAAGCCGCTCGCATCGTCGTATCTCCGTTTCAAGCGCTGGACAAGTCGCTTCCGCCTCTTATGGAAGCGGAAGCGGCGCGATTGTCACTATTTCTACAGCGCAACCTCGAACTGCGAATTGAAGAGGCATAGCTATTCACTGAAACACGACGAAAGGCAACAGGCATCACCCGGCATGCCCGGCCAAGACGCCGGCGACTCAGATGATAATCTCGGCGCCCTCGATAGTATAAACGGCGCCCAAGCGCTAATCAGTGACCACTTGCACAGTCAGCTCATCCAACTGCGGGATCACATGACCCGCTTCGCGCTGAGCCATAGCGACTATCGCCTGGCTCTGGTCTAGCGTTGTGCCGGGCGCGACGCGCAGTTTTAGCACCCCATACATGCGATGCCCGACCCAGCGCATACGCAGCGTCTCGATCTCCGCCACGCCTTCAATCCCCTGCACATGCGCTTCCACATGCTCCACCAGATGCGGATCGACCGCGTCCATTATGCGATACCAAACCGCCTTGATCGCGTTCCAGGTGATGCCGACAATCGCGAAGGCGATCACGATGCCCACGATGGGATCGAGAATAGGTAATCCGATCAAGGCGCCAATGACGGCGATCAGCACAGCCAGCGAAGTCAAGCCGTCGATCAACGCATGCTGTCCATCGGCGATCATGGCGTCCGAGCCGATGCGTCTGCCGACGCGGATTTGCATCAGCGCTACCAGTTCGTTGCCCACGAAACCCACCAGGGCCGCCAGCGCGACCCATTCCAGGTTCTCCAGTTCCCGCGGATTGAACAGCCTTTGAACGGACTCGACCAGTATGTACGCCGCGCTAAAACCGATAGAGATGACAATGAAGATGCCGGCGATGTCCTCCAGGCGGCCATAACCGTAGGTATACCGGCGGTTCGCCAGTCGACACGCGAAATAAAAAGCGATCAGCAGCGGCGCCGAATTGAGCGCGTCGCCCAGGTTATGCACCGTATCCGCCAGCAGCGCCACACTGCCGCTGGCTGCGTATATGACGATCTGCAGCGCGGTCGTCAGTCCCAGCGCGACCAGCGCGATCCAGACCGTGCGGATCGCCAACTGATTGTCCAGGAAGGCTCTGTCGCCCGCCAGCTCGGCGTGGCTGTGATCATGCGCGAAACCGGGCAAGTGCAATACCGTAGCGAGCTTGACCAGGATATTGTCGCTGTGGTGGTGATGATGGGCGTGACCGTGGCCATGATGATGAGCGTGACTGTGGTCATGCTGATGGTGATGTTGTTCCTCAGCTTGATCTTCCCGCGTATTGTCCATAAACGGCATCCTCTAAGATCTAGCCAAGCCTAACAGACCAGCGCGCGCAACTGGCTTATTGCGAAAAATTGCAGGACGGTTCGCGGGCGTAGAACAGGTAATCAGGGGCGAGATATCAGCTTGAGTCTAGAGCTTCCAGGCATTCGGGCGCCATCCGGGGGCGCCTGCCGCTTTCACGCCAAGCCCATCGCGCGCAGGTTGCGATAGCTGATCGCCAAACTCTCGAAGGGGTCGCGCTGGCAGATATCCTGCTCCACGGCGTAGAACTCGACGCCCGCGCGTTGGCAGGCTTCGAGTATGCCCGGGAAATTCAAATTGCCCTCGCCGACCTCCGCCATCGCCTGTAGGGGTCGTGGACTTTTGTCATCCGGCAGCATCACCATGTCTTTCAGGTGAATCACCGGCATCCGCCCGGCCATGCGGTCGATCCAGGCGATTGGATCGCCGCCGCCGTGCTGTATCCAATAGGTATCCAGTTCCGCCAGCACATAGCGCGGGTCGGTTTCGTCGAAGAAGAGATCCAAACCGCTGCGGCCGCCGAACTTGACAAACTCGAAACTGTGATTGTGGTAACTGAAGGTGAGCCCGGCATCCGCGAGCCTTTCGCCGATGCCGTTTGCGATGGCCGCGAAGCTTCGGAAGCCGGCCTCGCTATCGCGGTTCTCAAGCGGCATGCCGCCGATCGCGACATGACGGCAATCCCACAATTCGTGCTGTGCGATCACGCCGTCAATGTCGTCCAGGAGTTGGTCCACGCCGACGTGGGTATTGCAGATCGAAAGTCCGTTGTCGTCGCAGATGTCCTTGATGACGGCGTCGCCGATGTCGCCAACGGAGGACACCTGCACCACGCTGTAGCCGATCTCGCGGATTTTTCGCATGCTCTCGGCGAAGTCCGCGCGCGTTTTAGTAAAATCACGAATCGTAAACAGTTGCGCTGCCAAGACTGATTGGCTCATTTCGACCCTCCCTTTTTTATGAAATCACGGCGCTCATGCGACAAGCAGGCTACCTATTTTGCGTGAGCACGGCTTAACTTGTCGCCGGTTACGCGCCGAGCGGCTGTTTGGCGGATTGCTCGATATAAAGTTGCAACAGATCAGCGAATTCATCGCCGTCTATCGGCAAGGAAACAGTTTCTCTCTTGTGAGCCGACAAAATGATGCCGTTATTGATCATGATCGAATGCAAGCCTTCTTCGGCCGGCGCGATCAAGTCGCTTCCCGTGAGAATCGCATCGGCGAAATTCGCGATCACCAGTTCGTGGCCCTGCTTGCCGTTGCCCTCGAAGTCGACGATTTCGCGCTGGCAAGGCACTTTGTCAAAGCCCGTCTGCGATTCCCGCAGTTGCTTGATCGATGACCATTGGTTGCGGTAGAAAATGATCTCATCGCTTTCGTAGACAAGTTTGCCGTTCTCGCCGGTGATTTCAAGCCGATTCGTCCCGGGCGATTCGCCGGTAGTGGTGATGAAATGCCCGATCATGCCATTGTCGTGCTCCAGGTAGGCGGTCGCCTCGTCTTCCACTTCAATGTCATGGTGCTTGCCGAAACTGGCGAAACCGTGGATCCGTGACGGCGCGCCCACCAGCCACTGATACAGATCCAGGTTGTGCGGGCACTGATTCATCAAAACGCCGCCGCCTTCGCCGCTCCAGGTCGCGCGCCACCCGCCGCTATCGTAGTATTGTTGCGTCCGGAACCAATCCGTGATGATCCAACTGCAGCGAATCAGCCTGCCCAGGTCGCCCCGGTCGATCATCGCCTTGATCTTGCGCCAATGTCCCCAGGTCCGCTGCATGAACATGGCCGCGAATACCAGATTCGGCATTTGCCGCTGGAACGAATGATAGGCGTCGATCATGCGCTGCGCTTCGTTGACATGCACGGCGATGGGCTTTTCCACCAAGACATGGATGCCGTGCTCGAAGGCCGCGATGCTCATATCGGGATGGTCATAATGCGGCGTCGCGATGATTACCCCGTCCAGCGCCGCCGAATCCAGCATCTGCCGGTAATCGCGAAAGCGGGCGACGCCGGCGCCGACTTTCACGGCTTGCAGACTCCGGTCGTTCTTGTCGCAAACGGAGACCAGGTCCGTATTGGGCAGATCCAGGACATGCCCGACATGCGCCTTGCCCATATTGCCCAAGCCGACAATGCCAAGTCTTACTTTGTCAGACGCCATTCTCACCCTCGCCGATCGCTAAGTTGATCCAACTGCCCTACCCCAAAACGAGACGATTATAGCGCAGCGGCGGCGGAATTGCGCCCCGCGGCATCGCAAGCGTCTGTGGCTTAAGCGTTTGCCTTTCCCGGCGGAGTTGGGGACAATTATCGTTGACGGTTGTCCAGCGCCTGGACCTTATGACACACGAAAACATCGACTATATCGAGCGGCTGCGCGCCGGCGGCTACCGCGTTACGCCGCAGCGCCTGATTGTGCTCGACGCTATCTGCGAGATCCCGGGCCACGCCAGTTTGAGCCAGATCATGGCGCGCGTCGCTTACCTTGATCCCAGCATCGACAGGTCGACCATCTACCGCGCCCTCGATGTGCTCTGCGAAGTCGGGCTGGCTACGGAAACGACCATCGAGCCCCAGGGCAAGGTCTACAGCATCGCCGGCGCCCGCCATCATCACCTCAGTTGCGGGTCCTGCGGGAAAATCCTGACCATCCCCGACGAAGAGCTGGCCGACTTTCAGCGGCGGATGCTGGAAGAGCACGGCTTCCGCATCCAGTCGGAGCACCTGGCGTTCAGGGGCGTGTGCCGGGAGTGTCTACAAGATGGCTGCGCGTCCGCATTACAGTAAGGGCAAAGCACAAAGGCGCAAAGGACACAAAAGTGGGTTTGAAGGAATTGTCTAAGCGCCGAATGCTGATTGCACACCGTCGTTGCAGCAGACAAGCAAAAGCCCCACCTGAAGGCGGGGCTACATTAGTCTAGATCGGCTTAGCGAGATTTAGGCAAAGTGGCGCTGATCAACAGCCAGCGCAGTCGCCGCCTACGTTGTCGCTGAAGGTATTGCCGCTTTGTTCCAGCGTGCCCCTAAAGACGACGATTGCCCCGCCATTACGCGCTGCTACATTGCCAGTGAACTGCGAATCGCTGACATGCGCCGTGCTGTTAAACACCTGCAGCGCGCCGCCGTCGTCCCTCACACGGTTGCCGTCGAAAGTGCTATTGCTGATGGTGACCACGCTGAGGGCCGAAGCTATCGCGCCGCCATCTTCCGCCTTATTGCCGCTGAATTCGCTGTCGATGACAATGACTTCGCTGTCCCAACTATCCAGCACGCCGCCA
This sequence comes from Chloroflexota bacterium, assembly GCA_026713245.1. Taxonomy (GTDB): domain Bacteria; phylum Chloroflexota; class Anaerolineae; order Aggregatilineales; family Phototrophicaceae; genus UBA6055. The sequence continues at coordinate 129 of JAPOOU010000268.1, read as the reverse complement.
AAGTCCGCCGCCGCATTGTCGGTGAAGCGGCTGTTTACCAGTTCCAGCCGGCTGCCGCGGTTGACCAGGATGGCGCCGCCGCTCCTGCTATAGTCGGTCGAGCCCCAGACGCTGATGAAGCTGACCTCG
>JAPOOU010000273.1 GCA_026713245.1 Chloroflexota bacterium | reverse complement strand
GGCCTCCCCTGTCGCCCCCCACCCCCAGCCCCCTTCCCACATAAAGAGGGAAGGGGAGCGCGTGAGGCTCGACTAGGTATGTCCCTCCCCCATTTTGGGGTCGCGTAGACTCTGACCCGCCGGGGAGGGATTTAGGGTGGGGTTGCAGCTTGATCAAGCGCCGCCGGCCGCTTCGATATCAGCAAGCGCGCGCTCGAGAATGGCGTTGACTTCGTCTTCGGTCTCGCTCAAGACGACATCCATGTCTTCGCCGCCGAGTACGATGCGGTCACGGGCCCGGCCCAAAGCATCGCCAACTTCGGCAAAGTTCGCAAAGCGCGGGTGATACTGCCCGCGATGGAGCTCGTCCAGGAAGACCGGCATGATCTCGTTAGTCTGGAAGTCTTCTGTCATCAAGTAATCCGCGACGGGCTGGAAAAGCGCCGCCTCGTTGAGGTAACGATCGGGTCTGCTGGTGAGCTTGGCGATCAGCTTCCAGCCGGCTTCCTGCACCTCTGGCGGAGAATCGGCATTGACCTGCAAGTAAAAGGCGAAGGTAGCGAAGCCGAGATCGTTTACGGCATCTTCCCAGCGCGGGATATTATGGATGCTGTAATTGATGCCGGCCTCATCCATGCCTGGCGTGCCCCAATTGCCGAAGGTGCATTCAGTCGCCAATTCGCCGGCATTAAAGGCATTACGCGAGACGGTGTACTGCGGACCGCCGATCTCATGAACGTTGACGATATCACTCCAGTATTGCATGACGCGCTTGACGTTTTCGTTGTTGATGTCGGCAGTGTAGGTGACTTCATCAATCATGCTGTTGCCGAGCTGCGTCACCATCGGGTCGAAGTGAAGCATCATATAGATCGCAGCTGACCAGTTGAAGTCGAAGCCGCGCTGCACCAGCGCGCCAGAGTCGTCGCGGTTGGTTAGTTGCAGCGCCACGTCGATCAAGCCGTCCCAGGTGGTCGGGAAATCAGTCGCTGGATCAAGCCCGGCTTCCATCCACAAGTCGTCGTTGGTGTAGCAGGCGTAGTTGCTGAGCTCCGTGGGCAAGCCATAGAGTACGCCATTGAAGGTATTGCCGGCCAGAACCGTCTCGCCAATCATTCCTTCGCCATAGCGGGCGTAAACATCCTCGATGGTCTGCAAGCCCATGGCAACCGGATCGACTTCCGCCAGCATGCCCATGGCATAGAACTGCGCGTTGAAGAGCGTGAACTGGTTGAATACATCGGGTCCAGCGCCGGCGGCCAGCGCCGTCTGCAAGGCGGTGAAGTAATCCGGCACGATTTCGTATTCGACGGTGATATGAGGATTCTCCTCCATGAATTCGGCGATCAGTTCTTCGTCAATCGCGATACGCGGCGTGTGGTTGTGCATCCACAGCTTGACGGTGACGGGATCTTGCGCAGCCGCGAAGGGCGCGAGCAGACCCAAAATCAGTACTACGAGAAGCAGCTTAACTTTCATGATCCATCCCTTCTTTAACCTTTTTCGCTTGATATATCAGAATTCAACTACGATAGTGTGACACATGGAATGAGAATAAGCAAACCATGTGCTATATTTCAGGGGAAGAGAAGCGCGGGTGAGCGGCTTATGACAAAACCGAAAATGATTATCGATACCGACCTGCATCCGGTCCCGGTGCACGAGCAGGTGGGCGAATACCTAGAGGAGCCTTGGCGGTCGCGCTATTTGCGAGGGGATCATGGCGCCGGGCACCCCAATTATTTCAACCCCGGCGGCGTGATGCGCTCGGACGCGGTCACCGAGGACGGACGGCGCGTCGAGCGATCACCGGAAACGATGGCCAGTCATTTCCTGGATGTTTACAATATTTCTTACGCCGTGATGAACCCCATGGAGGCGATGGAGCACTGCGTTTCGCCTGACGCGCACTATTCAGCGGCTGCGCTGGCGGCGATTAATACGCATTTTGTTGAGGACTGGCTGCCTGTGGACGAACGCTATCTGGCGTCGATCATGGTGGCATTCAGCAATATCGAACTGGCAGTGAAAGAGATTCATCGCCTGGGCGCGCATCCGCGGGTTGTGCAGGTGCTGATGGTCAGTGGATCGCCCTTCCCTCTGGGACACAGTTATTTTCATCCTATATATGAAGCGGCCGCTGAATACGACCTGCCGGTCGCGATACACCCGGGTTTGGAAGGGGTGGGCATTGCCGGATCGGGCGGCACCGCCGGTTTCGCCTCCAATTACCTGGAATGGCATACCCTGCTGGCGACATCCTATATGACGCAGACGGTGAGCATGGTTGTCGCGGGCGTTTTTGAAAAGTATCCCTCGCTCAAGTTCATCCTGGTGGAAGGCGGGGTTGCCTGGATGCCGGCCATCATGTGGCGTCTGGACAAAAACTGGAAAGCGCTGCGCTCTACCACGCCCTGGTTGACGCGCCGCCCCAGCGAGATTATTCAGGATCATATCTACGTAACCACACAGCCCATTGAAGAGCCGGAAAACCCCGGCCATTTCCGCCAGGTGCTGGAGATGTTCGACGCCGAAAAGATGCTGATGTTTTCCAGCGATTACCCGCACTGGGACGGCGACAGTCCCGATTTCGCCATGCGACACCTGGAACCGACGCTGCGCGAGGCGATCATGTATGGCAATGCGCTGGATCTGTTTCGCCTGGAGGCGCCACAGCATGTCCACTGAACGGCAAGTGCGAGTAGCTGCTCTAGGCGAATTAGCAGCAGGAGAGCGTCGCCTTGTTCAAGCGAATGGCAAGTCAATCGGCCTGTTCAACACCGGGAAACAGATCGTGGCTGTTTTGAATATCTGCCCACATGCCTTCGCGCCGGTCTGCCGGGGCAAACTGGGCGGGACGACCTTGCCATCCAAAGCGGAGGAATTCGTCTGGGGGCGCGAAAACGAGATTTTGCGCTGTCCCTGGCACGGCTGGGAATTCGACTTGCACAGCGGTCAGTGCTTGACCGACCGCCGAAAGCTCAAGCGCTTCCCGGTGCAGATCCGCGATGACGAAATCTATGTCGAAGTTTAAGCCCTAATTGTTGACCTGGATATATTCGACCACCTCGCCGCTGGGTCCCTTGAAGAAGGCCAAACTTATATTCAGCGGTCCCATCTGGACCGTTGTCAACTCGACGGTGATTTCCATGCCGGCGGCGCGAACGCGTTCCAGCGCCTGCTCGATGTCGGTGGTCTGCAGCGCAAAGTGAAAGACCACATTGCCGGTCGCGTCGTTTGAGGGCTGAGTCCCGGGAATCGGTTCAAACAATTCCATATGGCTGCCATCGCCGATGTCGAGAATGACGGCGCGGCGTCCTTGATTCTCAAATCCGACGACTTCGCTCATGCCCATTACCTCGGTGTAAAACTTGAGCGAGGCTTCGTAATCCACGGTTTGCACGGCGATGTGGTGCGTACCCAAACCTGCTATCTTGCTGTTCTTGTTTCCAATTGGCATTTAGACACTCCTTAATTGTTTTCGCGGACTGATAGTACGGATTAGTCTGATTGCGCTTGCCGCTCGTTCCACGTTTCGGCGCGCGCCATGAACACTGTAGGATCGTTCAGCCAGTCGGCATAAGCGATTTGCCGGCTGTCGGTGAGCCAGTTGATTTTTTCGTCGAGGCAGGATGCCAGTTCCGGCGTTTCAAGTGACAGGGTGAAGCCGCCGTTTTCGGTCGCGTCATCGAGGGCGGCGACGACAAAGGCCTCACCGGTATAGTGAGCCGCGTCTTGATTGCCAATTTCTCCCCGCGCCAGCGCGTCAATTTGCCCATTTTCCAATGCCTCGAGCAACTCCCGCTCGCCAAGTTCGCTGCCCAGGTAGATGACTTGGGGCATGGTCGCCACTGGCGGGTGCAGGTGCAGCCGGTCGATCAGATTCGGGGATGCCATAGCCGCGGTGATGAGAAAATCCGCGCTGCCATCGGCGACCAGGCTCCCTTGCGGCGTATCGATGCGCGCGCCTGCGGCGAGTACGCCCTGATCATCGGCAAGCCCGGTGATTTGCAGCAGGCGCGCCTCACCCGTTGTGCCGGGCAGAGCGCCGACGCGTACTTCGCTGGTCAGCTTGTCGTAGCTGTCGAGCGCTTCCGCATCTTCGGCGCGCGCCAGCAGCGACTGCCGAAAGGTGATATGACCGGAGGTGAAGGTGATTTTCTCCTCTCCTTCCGCGTCTCGACGGCGGGAATCGAGTATCGTGATGCCGCCGCCGACCAGGTCGTATCGTGGGGTGGCGGAAAGCAGCCAGATTTCATCCCAAACCGGGATCGCCTCGCGGACGAATGACAGGCCCGCGCCCTGCATGGCTTCCAAAGCGCTGAGCAGATCCGCTTCGTAACCGAGATGCGTGTTGAAGCCCTCCGATTCCGGGTCATCGTCGGCGCTGTAGCTTACTGGTTCAAAGGAGGCGTAAAAACCGAAGTCGAGCGTATCATCGGCGCAGGACTCCGTTTCGTCGCCGCCGGCGCTGTTGAGAACCGCGCACAGGCACAATGTCCCGAGCAGCAGCATTCTGATAAAGGCGCTTAGAGAGGGAGCCGTGATCATGACTACAATATCCTTGTCCTGTCAGTCCGAATCAATCAACGAGAGAGCGGAATGACAATAACATAAGTCCCCGCCCGCAAGAAGGGAGAAGCGAACCACCAGCCCAAGCCACGCGCGCTGCTTGACAGGACCTGTTATGTCCGCTAGAATTGCGCGGCTGTTTTGCCGGATTCCGGGACCTTATATGGAAACCGACGGCGCCCAAGGCGCGCCTAGAGCTTTCCTTCCTGTGTCTGCCGACAGTTCTGAATCACATTATTCGCATCGTAAGCTAATAGGAGTAAACCTAATGCGTAAATTTGTAGCTATACTTGTCGTCTTGTCGCTGCTGTTGGCGGTTGCGCCCGCTTTCTCGCAGGACATGGTCGAATTGCGGATCCGCTGGTATGACGATGGCAACGAAGGCGAAGTCCTGCGTGACTTGCTTGATCGATTCGAGGCGGACAATGCTGACATCAGCGTCGAAATCGACACGGTTCCTTATCGTGCGATTCTGGAAAACTTGCCGCTTGACCTGGCCGCGGGCGAAGGCCCCGATATGGCGCGCGTCACGGATCTGGGCGGTTTGGCTGAATACTACCTGGATATGACGCCCTACCTGAGCGATCCGGGTTACTGGGAAGAGAATTTCGGTCCCTTCCTCAACTGGAAACGCTTGCCGGGCGATGAATCCAGCATCCCGGGTTTCATGACACAATTGACCATCACCGGCCCCTTCATCAACCGCACGCTGTTTGAGCAGGCCGGCATTGACGTTCCGAGTGATATGTCGGATCAGGTCACATGGGACGAATGGGCGGCCGCCTCGGTCGCGGTAGCGGAAGCGCTGGAGATTCCCTACCCGATGGCGATGGATCGCAGCGGTCACCGTTTCGCCGGTCCCGCAATCAGCTCGGGCGCCATGTACTTTGACGATATGGGTCATCCGACCGTCATGGACGAGGGCTTCCGCGATATGGCGGAGCGCTTTGTCAACTGGCACGTGGATGGCACCATGCATCCGGAAATGTGGCCACTGAGCGAAGGTTATGCCGGCGCCAACGAAGAATTCGCCAATGCCGAACTGGTCTTCTACATGTCCGGCAGTTGGCAAGTCGGTCAGTTCAGCGAGCAAATCGGCGATGCCTTCGACTGGCAGACGGTGCCGAATCCTTGTGGCCCGGGCGGTTGCACGGGTATGCCCGGTGGCGCGGCGTTGGTCGGCATCGGCGCGACCGAGCATCCGGAAGAAGTTGCGAGGGTGATGGAATACCTGGCCAGCCAGGACGTGCTCGGCGAGTTTGCGGCGCGCACGCTCTTCATCCCGGCGCACGCGGGCTTGTCGGCGACAGGTGTAGACTTCGACACCGACTTGCAATTGGCCAAGGACTCGCTTGGCGTCTTCGTTGGTCAAGTGGGCACTCTGGAGCAGACGGCCTTTGACTTGCAGGCCTACGCCTTTAACCGCGCCCTCTTCGACGCTACGCGCGACCGCCTGACGCAGGCCATGGTGGGCGAGTTGACGCTGGATGAAGCCATCGACCGCATTCAGGACGACGTGGATACCGCCTTGGCCGAACAAGGCTAGGTCGAGCTCCGCAAATCCAGGCAAATAGCCGCTCGGCGGCAAGGAAAAAGTCTGTCGCGCTCACGCAAAATCGCAACCCTTGTCGTCGCATGAGCAACGCGGTTTGCGTAAACAGCAGCGGGCAATCGACCGACGCTGCGTCGGTTGTCCGCTTCACTCCATTGAAGCGCTTCTTCGAATATCCGAAACGGCTCTTATGAATAGCACTGTCGATCCCTCAGATCATGAGCGGACGGGGATGCGCGCACCAGGTATCCTGGGCGCGCTCGCGGGCGTCCTGATTCTGTTGCCGGTGGCGGCAGTCGACCGCATCTTGGCGCCGATACAAAAGCGGGTCGGGATCGACAAGATGGGCTATTTTTTTGTCCTGCCCAATTTAATAATTTTCGGCATTTTTGTTCTGTTCCCCATGCTGCTCAACTTCTATTACGCGATGACCGGCGGCACCAAACTATTTCCCGAAGACAGACCCTTTGTTGGTCTGGGCAATTTCGCGACGCTCTTCGACTGCGGCGATTTTCTCTCGCCAAACAGTTGCCAAGAAGATCTGTTTTGGCGCGGCGTCTTTAACACGATCCAGTTCGTCGTCTTGCAGGTCAGCGGCATCGTCCTGTTTTCGCTTGTCACTGCGCTGGCGCTCAACCGCAAGATTGTGGCGCGGGGTTTCTTCCGCAGTGTATTCTTTTATCCGGTTTTGCTTTCCCCGGTGGTTGTGGCGCTGATTTGGAAGTGGGTCTTGCAGCACGAGGGCGTACTCAATGCGATCCTCGAGATCTTTGGCGGCGAAAGCAAGCGCTGGCTGCTTGATCTCAACTGGGCGATGTTCTGGGTGGTCTTTGTCAGCGTCTGGGCTTTGATGGGCTTTTATACTTTGATTCTACTGGCCGGCTTGCAATCCATCCCGCCGGAACTATATGAGGCGAGCTCGATCGACGGCGCCAACCACTGGCAGGATTTCCGATTCGTAACCATGCCCTTGCTGATGCCGACGATGTTCGTGGTGCTGGTACTCTCGCTGATCCGAGCGGTGCAGATGTTTGATCATATATTTGTCTTGACGGGTGGTGGGCCGGGGACGCGAACGCAGCTCATGGTGCAGTACATTTATACCACCGGCTTTTCCAATCAGATTCAATTATTTGGCTTGTCGGCGGCGGCATCGATGGTGCTGGGCATCTCGCTCTTGATCCTGACGCTGCTGCAGTTGCGGCTGGGCAACCAATCGAGCCTGGCTTAGGGAGCGCATGATGAGCGCGGAAAGAATCAGCATTTCCCAGTTCTTGTCCCTGCGCAGCGGGGGCAAACGCTTTAACACCGCCGACGCGCTGACCTACTTGTATTTGACCTTCGGCACGATTCTGATGTTTGGTCCGGTCTTGTGGCTGGTGGCGTCGTCGTTCAAGACGCAGGCCGGGCTGGTCAAGTATCCGCCGCCCCTGCTGCCCTATCAACAGGTGCAGGTCGAGGTCGAGGGATTCGACGAAGCGCTGCCACTATTCTCCGTGACTATGGAAGATGGCAGCTCCCGCGAACTGGCGCAGATACGGCGCGTCGGCATTGAAGCGCGGATGATTGACCCGGAAGATCCCGCGGCGGGAGAGATCAAGGTCAACATCCGACAGCGCGAACCGGTGGAAGAGGTCAAGCTGGCTTGGGAGAATTACACCGATCCGCTGGTGGAACTCGAGAATTTCGACTTCATTACTTATCTCAAAAACAGCGTGGTCGTGACTACGGTGGCGACCGCGATTACGCTGCTCATCAACAGCATGGCGGCCTTCGCGCTGAGCAAGTATCAGTTCAAGGGGCGGGATGCCATATTTGTATTATTCATCTCGACCTTGATGATTCCTATAACGGTCATTCTGGTGCCGGTTTTTCTGGTCATCACCACCATCGGTTGGAAGAATAACTTGTGGGGCGTGATCATCCCTGGCGCAGCCACGCCGACGGGCATATTCCTGCTGCGCCAGTATATGTTGACCATCCCCGACGAATTGCTGGACGCCGCGCGGATTGACGGCGCGAGCGAATGGCATATCTACTGGCGGATTATCCTGCCCCTGGCGCGTCCGGCGCTGGCGGTGCTGGCGATATTTTCGGTGATGTGGCGCTGGAACGACTTCCTTTGGCCGCTTATCGTGCTCAGCCGAAACGATCTTTTTACATTGCAGGTAGGCTTGAACGCCTTCCAGGGCGAGTTGCAGATTCAGTGGCACTATGTGCTGGCGATGACGGTCGTGACGCTGTTGCCGATCACGCTGGTATTCGCATTTTTGCAGCGCTTTATCACCACCGGCATAGCGACAACGGGTATGAAATGATTGACGCGCGACGCGTCGCTGTAATGGTCGGCATTGCCCTCGCATATTTGCCGGGGCTGGTCGCAGCCATGCATTGATGCCTTGATTTAACGCCTCCATCTGGAAAAAGCACATTCTGTTTCACGCTTTGAATCGAGTTAAATGTCGAGCTAGGCACTTGCGAATACAGGTTCGCATATGGCGGATCCGCGGGCTCGCGATTTCTGCGTTCCCCGGCATTAATTCTGTCCGTTTCGACTCTTGATAGACGCTCTTGTAGAACTGGATAGAGCCACAGAATTTGACAAACTTCTCGTAACCGCATAAAATTGGTAACACCACTGACCAATTTCCTGTATCGGAAGCGAGGTCTGTTGTGAAAGTTCCCTCACCGAGCGTGTCCGGCTTGCGAACGATCGAGAAGGCAAGCGTCAAGGATCAAACCCTCGAGCAACTGAAGAATTACATCTTGTCCGGCGTCGTGGGATTGGGCGAGCGCTTGCCCTCGGAGCGCGCCTTGGCCGATGCCCTGGGCGTGGGACGCTACAGCGTGCGCGAGGCGCTCAAAGTGCTGGAAGCGGTTGGGCTGGTGCAATCGCGCGTGGGTGAGGGCACCTTCCTGACGACGAATACCGGCGCCAGTTTCGGGCGCATTCTGGGCCTGAGCCTGGCAACCTGGGGCGGCACGATGATCGAACTGCTGGACGCGCGCAAGATGATTGAGGTGGAAGCGGCTCGCGCAGCGGCCGAACGGGCGACCGCGTCCGACCTGGAGCAGATCCAGCGCGATTTAACGACGATGAATATCACGGAAGATGTCCGCGAATACCTGAAAGCCGATATGCGCTTCCATCGCGGCATTGGCGTGGCCAGCCACAACGCCATCATCAGTCAGTTCGTCAGCAATCTGATAGACGTGTTGGAAGAAGTCTTACAAGAGGCGCGACTGGATACCTTGCCGGCACAGGCGGAGGGGGGCGGCACGCACCAGGCGATCTTTGACGCCATCGCCGATAGCGACGCGGATGCTGCCGGCGTCTTGATACGCAGTCATATTCGATTTTCGAGCGAAGTCTGGCAGACGGTCATCTCTCTGACAGCCGATACCGAAGGCACAAAGATGGGCGGGAAACCCCTGGGATAAGGAGGTGCTTATTGATGCGCTCACGATCGAATACCGTTAGGTCCTATAGTTGTATTAAGGAGTTCTGATGAGCAAGAGATTTCCCTACAACACCGAAGACCTCAAACTATCGAGAAGAGATTTTCTGAAATGGGGCGGCGCCGGCATGGCGACCGCGATGATGGCGCGATTCGGATTAGCCCCGATACTTGCCCAAAACATGGGAGAGATCCCGGCCGAATTGCACCCGGGCAGCCCCAACAATGCGCGTGGCTGGACGACCAACTTGCCGCCGATCCCGGAGGGCATGCCGGTAGATCCGCCGGTGACGATCACGGGGAGCAGGCGCGGTCCCTGGGAATTTGCCGATGGCGATGACATCGAGAATTGTCCCTTCACGCGCTTGAACGCCGCGGTTACGGGCATTAACTGGAAGCTGGCATTCAACTGGACGGATAACGAGGACGAGGTATTGCAGAAGTACAATCTCGCCATCGCCAGCGACGAGCTGCCAGACTTCATGGAGACGGTGCCACTGCAGATCTATTCCGAGTTGCTGGAAAACGATCTGATCGAGGATATCACCGATGTTTACGAAGAAGTCGCGCATCCAATCTGGCTCAAGGAAGCGATGAGCTTCAGCGATGGCATCGCCTGGCGGCTGGCCGAGGTCAACGGGCGCAAGATGGGTTTGCCTTATATCGAGCAGGCGGCGCAAAACGATAAGGTCTTGTGGATCCGGCAAGATTGGCTTGACGCCGTCGGCATGAGCGCGCCAACCACCATTGAAGAACTGCATGCTGTCGCCACGGCCTTTGTGGAAGCCGATATGGGCCAGGGCGGTGAGGGCAGGACCATCGGCATCGCGGCCAACAGCCAGTTTAACGCCTGGTACTGCTCGCTGGATCCAATCTTTGGCGCTTGGGGCGTAATGCCGACCTTCTGGACGCCGGACGAGAACGGCGACCTGCAATACGATAGCATCCGCCCCGAGATCAAGGAGGTACTGGGAACGCTGCGGCAATGGTACTCGGAAGGTTTGCTGGGGCAAGACTTCTTCACATTCGCGCCTTGGCAAAACGGGGGTACGCATATCGGCGGCAATCTGGCCGGCATTATGTATTCGCCCGCGTTTGCGCCGGATTTCGGCTTGCCGGACAGCGTCGCCAACGATCCCGCGGCGCGCTGGGCTTTCGGCGATATTCCGACGGGTCCGACCGGCATCAAGAAAAAGGCTTGGAGTAATCCGGTACCGGATACGGTCTATGTCTTCCGCAAGGGATTCGAACATGTCGACCTGGTGTTGAAGCAGATCGCCTGGTGGGCGGAATTGCTGCAGAATCCCAAGAACCGACATCACGGCTTCGAAGGCACGAGGTATTTCTGGCGCAATGAGGACGGCGATATTGACCCTATGGGCGCAACGCTGGATCTCAATGGCTATGATGACACCAAGCACATTTGGGGCCCGCCGGGCACCAATGGCGGCAGCCGCACCTCTCCTTACTACGAATTGAACTGGATCAAGGAACGCCGTAATGTCTGGGCGAATACGCCGGAAGACGAGCGCGACGCCTATATGGAAGCTTTCCTGGGCGGCGATGTGCTTTCGGTTCTGTGGGACGAGGCGAACATCTTCGCCAACGAACGCTGGGAAGAGGACGGTATTCGTAACCATTTCCTAACCGTGCCGACGCGGACGATGGTGCGGGCGGGCGCGTCGCTGGACGGCTTGGAACAAGAGATCTTCCTCAATATCATCATCGGGCAGGAGCCGCTCGACCGCTTTGACTCCTTCGTTGAGGAATGGCGCTCAGGCGGCGGCGAACGCATCACCGATGAAGTCAACGAATGGTGGCACGGGCAGATGTAGCGGCCCAAAAGCCCCAATCCCCTAAGTCCCCTTCCCCCCACAAGGAGGGAAGGGGACTTAACTATTGAGCGATTGCATGACCTTCAAACAGTACATGAAGCGCGCCTGGCCCTTGTACGTCATGATCGTGCCTGGGCTGATCTTCGTTCTGCTGTTTCGTTACTATCCGATGTATGGCGTGGTCATCGCCTTTCAGGACTTTAGCCCGGCCAAAGGCTTCGCCGGATCGCCCTGGGTCGGCTGGGAGAATTTCGAATTTCTGCTTTCGCTGCCGGAGTTCGGACGTATCTTCAGCAATACGCTGATCATCTCGATTGCGAAGATTGTCGCCGATCAGGTAGGCGCGGTCATTCTGGCCTTACTGCTGAACGAGGCGCGGCGCATCTTGTTCCGCCGCACGATTCAAACGCTGATCTATCTGCCGCATTTTCTCTCCTGGATCGTGCTGGGCGGCATCCTGCTGGATATCCTGTCCGCGGGCGGTATACTCAATCAAGCGATTGGCGCCTTGGGGATCAGGCCGCAGTTGTGGCTGGGCAGCAACAATTGGTTCCGCGGTACGGTTATCATCTCGGGCTTTTGGAAAAATGTCGGCTTCTCGACCATCGTTTATCTGGCGGCGCTGACGGCGATCAACCCGGTTTTGCACGAAGCGGCGGCGATCGACGGGGCCGGGCGCTTCCGCCGCATCTGGCATATCACCTTGCCGGGCATCCGCCCCACGATCGTTTTGCTGGCGGCGTTGAGCCTGGGCGATGTGCTGCAAGCCGGCTTCGAGCAGATATTGACGCTTTACAACCCGGCCGTCTACCGCACCGGCGACATAATCGATACCTACGTCTATCGCCGCGGTCTAATCGCGGCGCAGTACAGCCTGGCCGGCGCGGTGGGCTTGTTCAAGTCCTTCATCGGTTTCGGTTTGATCGTGGTTTCCTATTGGCTGGCGGACCGCTACGCCGGTTATCGCATCTTGTAGGGGCTGAGACATGATCCGCGACCGAAACAGGTTCAGCCGCTTCTTTGACAGTTTCAATTATGTCTTTTTGACATTGTTTGCCCTGCTTTGCCTGCTGCCATTGATTCACATTTTCGCAGTCTCGCTGAGTGGACGGGCGCCGGCGACGGCCGGCTTCGTATCCTTTTGGCCGATCGACTTCACGCTGGAAAACTACGAGCAGGTGATGGGCTCGCGCAATTTTCTGCGCTCGCTGGCTATATCGGTGGCGCGCGTGCTGACCGGCACCAGCTTGAACATGATGCTGATCATATTGACCGCCTATCCACTGTCGAAGACGCCGCGCGTATTCAAGGGCCGCACGATCTTCATCTGGTTCTTTGTCTTTGCCATGCTCTTCGATGGCGGTTTGATTCCGTCGTTTCTGGTCGTGCGCAGCCTGGGATTGCTGAACACGCTGGGCGCGCTGATTTTGCCCAATGCCGTGCCGATATTCAGCGTGATCCTGATGATGAATTTCTTCCGTGATGTGCCCAAGGAACTGGAAGAATCGGCCTTGATCGACGGCGCCTCGCACTGGCGCGTATTGTGGCATATCTATATTCCGCTGTCGCTGCCAGCCATCGCTACCTTGACGCTCTTCTCGGCGGTCAACCACTGGAATGCCTGGTTTGACGGGTTGATCTACATGACCGATACCGCCAACTATCCCATGCAGACCTTCCTGCGCACCGTGATTGTCACGCTGGACCTGACGCAAGTGGGCATCAATCCGCAAGATCTGCAGCGCCTTTCTGACCGGGCGATCCGCGGGGCGCAAATCATTGTGGCGACGGTACCGATTTTGATCATCTATCCATTTTTGCAGCGCTATTTCATTTCGGGCATCAAGCTGGGCGCGGTAAAGGAGTGAGAAAATGAACGACAGTGATATGGCGCAAGAGCTTCGAGGGTGTTACGGCCAACCCCCCTCTAAATCTCCCCCCATTGCAATGGGGGGAGACTTCAACTGCCAGTTGCGCGGCGATGTCATGCGCGACTGTCGTCGCTCCCCCTCTCCAATGCGTTGGGGACGGGGGGTGGGGTTGGTCCGATGACCATCCAACCGGTATTCGGCGACCACGTTTTTCCCTTTGGCACGCACGTTTATCGCGAACCTTGCCTGGACCTGGACGCGGTACTGGCGGATCTGCCGCTATTGAAGGACTACGGCTTCAACATGATCAAGATTCAGGAACACTGGTCGGCGGACGAGCCGCGCGAGGGGGAATACGATTTTAGTCGTATTGAGCGCTTGGTCAGCCGCGCCGGAGAACTTGATCTTGGCGTCTATCTCGGGCTGACCATGGAGCAGGCGCCGGCTTGGGTCTGGCGGAAATTCCCGGATTGCCACTTCGTGTATTCGGATGGACGCCGGCACAATCAGCCGGCTCAATACACCATTCCCATGGATGGCAAGCCAGGACCCTGCTGGGATCATCCGGGCCTGCGGGACGCGGCGGCGCGTTTCATCGCCGAGTCGGCGCGTACACTGGGACAATACAGAAATATCTGGGTCTGGAATACCTTTCAAGAGATAGGCTTTTGGCCCAACACGGCGGGTAAGCTGGGCTTCTGTTACTGTCCGCATACCCTCGCTCGCTTCCGCGAATGGCTGCGGGAAAGGTACGACAGCCTGGCCGCGCTGAACGCGACCTGGCAGATCAATTACGGCGCCTGGGACGAGGTGGAACCGCCGCGGCGCGAGGAGCCGCTGGCGCCCTTCATCGATTGGCGCTATTTCATGGATGATGTCTACATGGCGCGCGCCCTGGGCTTCAAGACGCAGGCATTGCGCGAAAATGACCCGTATCAGCGACCGGTTTTCAGCCATGCCGATACGCCGCGCGTTGGATCCGGCGCCGAGTGGGCTTGGGCGCGCGCCGCCGATTTTTTCGGCACCAGCAATTATCCCAAGTGGAACAATGGCCACCCCTGGGATGATCCGATCGACAACGAACCGGGGGCGCTGCTTTATGAAATATGGGAAGAGATGATGCTCTGTACCGATCTGGCGCGCTGCAATAATGGTCGCGATCGCGCGCTTTGGGGCGCCGAGTTTCAGGGCGGGCCTATCTCGACCTCCTTGCATTATGGGCGCAAACCGACGCCGGAGGACCTGCGCGTTTGGATGCTGGCGGGATTGGCCTCTGGCATGACCGGTATCAGTTTTTGGAATCATCGCGTCGAGCGCTTCTGGAAAGAAGCCAACGGCTTTGGTTTGCTTGATCCGACCGGAAACAGCAGCGAGCGGATGGACGCCGCGAGCCGCATCGGCAAGGCGATACAGCGACGCGGCAAGTTATTCTCGCAGGCGCAGCCGCCACGGGCATCGGTCGCCATATTGGTCAATGAAGATCTCTATCACTTCTTCCAAGCCTGCAATGGGGAAGTTATCCATCACTATCGTTATAATATGCGCGGGATTTACGCGCGCTTGTGGCGGCTAGGCTTCGCTGTCGACTTCCTGGACGCGGATGAAGTCGCGGCCGGCGACTTGCGTCATTATGGGGCGGCGATTCTGGCGATGCCGCTCAGCCTGGACCCCGATTATTTCGCTCATCTGACGGACTTCGCGCGCGATGGCGGTACGTTGATTAGCGAAGCCTGTCCGGGCCGCTGGGACAAATATGGATGGTGTACCCTGGCGCAGTTGGTAGACGGCGGCGAAGAGTTGTTTGGCGCAAGGCACGGGGACCTGGTGATGGTATCGGAGCCGAAGGGCGAACGACGCTGGATGCCCGAGCCACGCCGATTTGGCGAATTCGACGCCGCGACCGAGTTGACGGGAATTGGAGATTTCGCCGATATGGAAGTGCTGGCCCATTTCTACTTGCAGAGTCTGGAACCGGTGACGGCCGAAGCTATTCTGAGCAGGGGAGACCGCGTTGCCGGCGTGATGAATCGGGTCGGCGCAGGGAGCAGCGTCCTGATCGGCACATTCCTTGGATTCGGCGCTTTGGCGTACCGAGAGGTCGATCAAGGCACAGATCAGTTTTTGGAGGCGCTACTGGGCAAGGCCGGGATCAGGCCGGATCGCTGCGGAAGGCTGCTGCGCCGCCGGCGCGCCTATAATGGCGCCGAAGCCTGGTTCTTCATCAACACCGGCGCCGAGCCGGTCTGCGAGACAATCAGCAAGGAAGGCTTCTCGGTAGTCCGTCCTTTTCTCGACGAGAATATCTTGAATGAAAACTCCAGCAGTTTTCAGCTCCACGTTGGCGGCGTTAACCTGGCTTGCGTCATACTTGAATAGATCTAGTGGACGTCCCTTGAGAAGCAATTTACCCGTTTTCAGCCCCTTATCAGATCGAACAGGATTGCATTATGAAAATCACCCGCATTGATTGCCATGTACTGTTGGTTCCGGAGTATCACACGGAGGCTTGTTCCTCGGCGCAGGATGACCTGGTGGTGGAAATCCATACCGACGAGGGCATCGTCGGCATCGGCGAAACCGATGTGAATCCCTGGATCGCGCGAGCTTGCATCAAGGCGCGAGGCACTCACATAATGGGATTGGGCCTCGAGGAAATGCTGATCGGCGAGGATCCCATGCAACCGGAAGCCATCTGGCAGAAGCTGTACAGCGGCTCCAAGATGAACGGACGGCGCGGGGCGCTGATCTGCGCGATGGGCGCGATAGACATGGCGCTTTGGGACATCAAGGGCAAGGCGCTCGGTCTGCCGGTATATAAGCTGCTCGGGGGCGCTGTGAAGGATTCGATCACGCCTTATGCCTCGCTGCTGCCCAACGGCGATACGCTGGGCGAATATCGAGAATCGCTGCAGGAAAAACTGTTGCAAGCGAAGCAGTTCGGTTTCAAGGCGGCCAAACTGGAAATCTGCATCAACGGACCGTATACGCATAACGCCCTGCAGGAACATGACGACCATGTCGCCGGTATCGTGGCGGAATGCCGCGAGGCCGTTGGCGACGAGATGACGCTGATGGTTGATGTCGCCTATGCCTGGGACGATGCGCGAACGGCCCTGCGCGTGATCAAGCGGTTGGAGCCTTTTGATCTGTTCTTTCTGGAGACGCCGATCAACATTGACGATATGGAGGGATATGCCTTTATCAATGCCAAGTCACCGATACGGATCGCCGCCGGAGAATGGCAGAATACGCATTGGGAATTCCTTGATTTGGCGCACCGCGGCAAGCTCGATGTATTGCAGCCCGATGTTGGGCGCGTAGGCGGATTCACCGAGGCGCGCAAGGTCACGCAGTTGGCGGCGGATTACGGACGGCTGGTGGTGCCGCATTGCTGGAAGACGGGCATCGGCATCGCGGCCAGCGCGCATTTGGGTTTCGCGGCTGTCTGCTGTCCTTTCATCGAGTTTCTGCCGGCGCATCTGTCGGAATCAGTCTTGCGCGACGAACTCGTCGCCGATGAACTGCAGATGGTCGATGGCGAGATTCCCCTGCCTCAGAAGCCCGGCCTCGGCATCGAGTTGAACCGGGACGCGCTGCGGCGATATCTGGTGGACTAGGCTAGCGGGATACCCGCCGCAAGCAAGGCGGACCGAATGGCATCGCGTTGCTCCGGCGAACTGGCTGGCATGGGCATGCGAGCGCAGCCGGCCGGGCGGCCTTGCATGGCCAGCGCGGTTTTGACATTGGCCGGCAAGTTATCGTCCATGATGGCATTCCAGATCGGCAAAAGCTTCAGGTGCGTCGATAGGGCCGATTGGTGATCGCCCGCTCTCACTTGATCCCACAGCGCCACGCATAACTCCGGCGCGGCACTTAGAATGGCGGCGATGGCCCCGTGCGCGCCCAAGCTGAACGACGGATAGAGCAGCGCGTCCACCGCGGACATGATCAGTCCGGCGTCGGCGGATGTCATCAGCAGGTCCGCCAGCAGTTTCAGATCGCCGGCGCTCTGCTTCACGCCGATGAGACCATCGATCTCGCGCATCATGCGGTCGAGCAGGGTGGGCGAGCAATAAGTCCAGGGCACGACATTGTAGATCATGACCGGATGTGTCGCCTGTTCCGCCAGCGTTGCGAAGTGCCGGAACATCATCTCGTCCGTCGGGCGGAATAGATAGTGAACGGGCGTGACCTGCAAGGCCGTCACATCGAGATCGGCAAGCGCCCGCGCTTTTTCGACGGCTTGGCGGGTGCTATCGACGATGATGCCCGCGATGACCGGCACGCGGCCGGCGGCGACCTCGAGCGCGCCGCCGACGACGATTCGCAATTCGTCGGTGGAAAGCGTCTGCCCCTCGCCGGTGCTGCCACCGACGGCTACGCCATGTACCTCCGCTTCTTCGATGAGATAGCGGACTTCAGCGCGCAGCGCCGCTTCGTCCAGGGAACCGTCGGCGGTGAAGGGAGTCGCCATCGGTGGCACGATACCGTGAATCTTCATCTTTAACCTCGCTTGGGAATTGATCGGATACGGGGATAATCATAGCGTGATGAGGCAAATAGGCGAAGCGCGCTTTACTGTCGAAGCCGCTCGGCGCATAAGCGGCGAATAGATTCCGCAAGTGTCGGACATCTGATTCCATGACGGTCAAATGCGAAAAGACTGGAGACGGGGCAGAGCCTAGCGCTCGAGCGATCGTTCCGCCGGATCGGCTTTCATCCCCGCGGAGCCATCAGGATCTTCAGTCGCGCGCTCATTCTCGATGATCTTCTCGATGATGAAGCGCGGCCGCCGCCGTGTCTCGTCCAGGCTGCGCCACATGTATTCGCCGACGATGCCCAGGATCAACATCTGCACGCCGGCTGCGATGAGCACGACGATCATCAGCGACGCCCAACCTTCGGCTGCGATACCCAGCGCCAGGCGCGCGTAGATGACCCATAGCGTATAAAGCAAGCCCAGCATGCTGAAGAGCAGGCCCAGAGCCGATGCCAGGCGAATGGGAAAATAGGAGAAGGCGACGAAAGAATCGACGAAGTATTTGAGTTTGCGCTTCAGAGACCACATCGACTGGCCGTATTCTTGCTTGCGCGTCTGGCGGTCATAGTAGAGAACGTAAGGATCGAAACCAAGCCAGAGGATCAAACCCATCAGATAGGCGTTGTTCTCTTGAATATCATTGATTAGCGCGCAGACTTGCCGGTCTATCAGGAAAAAGTCGAAGCCGCGTTCGGGCATGGTCTTTATGGCGTAGCGGCGGAAGAGCCGGTAGAAGACGTCGGAAAGCAGCGAGGTTGGGAAGGGATCCTGGCGTCCGCGACGAGCGGCAATGATCACTTTGTGACCCCCCCGCCAAAGCTCGATCATATCGTGCAGCAGTGCGGGCGGATCCTGCAAATCGGCCGCAATAGCGGCGACCGCGTCGCCGCTCGCCTGGCTCATGCCGGCCATGATCGCCGGGTTGGAGCCGAAATTCCGCGACAGCTTGACCACCTTCATTTGCGGCGCTCTATCCGCCAGTTTCTCCAATACTGCAAAGGAGTCGTCAGCGGATCCGTCATCGACGAAGATGAACTCGAAATCGTCTTCGGGGTTTTTGTCGGCGACGGCTTGCAATTCCGCCAGCAAATCCCCCAGGCTGCTGGCATTGTGATAGACGGGGACGACAATCGAGAACAGGCTCATCCGCCCCTCTCGTCATCCAGCCCAAAATGCGCCAGGACTCGCGCGCGGCTGTCTGCATCAACAGTGCGTAGTTCGCGCGCGGGCACGCCGGCCACAATGGTCCAGGGCGGGATGTCTTTGACCGCCATCGCGCCGGGCGCGACGATGGCGCCCGTGCCTATCTCGATATCAGCGCCTAAGGTTGCCGCAGTGCCAATCACGGCAAAGCGCCTGACCCGCGGTCCCTTGACTTGAAATGGTATCAGACCGAAGCGCTTGAGGTAAACGTCGTTGTCGTTGATGCTGCTGACGCTGGGACCGATGAAGACATCGGATTCAATGACCATCGTACCGGTAATATGCACCAGGTTGTGAATGCGACTGCGCGCTTGCATGACGACATCATGCATGAGGGTGGTATTTTGCCCGACGACCGTATCATCCTCCAGCCGACAGCCTTCACGAATCACAGCCAAGTCGCCTATGAGCACGTTGTCGCCGATGCGCACGTTCGTGTAAAGTACGCTGTTCGCTCCGATGACACAGTCGGATCCAATGCGCACGGTGGCGTCGCCACTGTCAATGGGCCGATTGGTCGTACCGGCGCGGATGGGTGGCCGTCCGACGACCGCTCCTGGCATGATCTTGGTGTTTTCTCCCACGCGCACGTTTGGAAAGAACGTCACGTTGGCGCCGACTTCGACGCCTTGCGCCAGAGACAAGTCGCCCATGATCCGCATGTTGTCGCCCCGGCGCGCCGAGGGGTGGATATCAATCGTTGTCATCATCGCTCCAGTAGTGTGGCTTATATTGTCGGTAAAAGTCCACGGTCGCGCGCAATCCGTCCTTCAAACAAGTCCGCGGCTCCCAGCCAACCAATTGCCGAATCTTGCTGATATCGGAGTAGAAGTCGCCGGGTTCCTGCGCTTCGCGCTCCCGCGTAAAGGGCGCGTACTCCCAGCGTCCGCTGCCGGCGACATCGATCACCGCCTCCGCCAGCTCGGTGAAGTCAGTCGGTAGATCAATGCCGACATTTAGCACCTCGCCGATGGTCGTTGGTTCCAACGCGCACATTATTATCGCCTCAACAGCATCGTCGATATACAGGAAGTCGCGCAGGATCCTGCCATCGCCGAAGACTTTGATGGTCTCGTCATCAATCGCCAGCCGAACGAACCAGTTTACCACGCCGTAACGCGGGTGTTCCATCTGCGCGCGCGGACCGTAGCAGTTGGTCAGACGCAGCAAGACCGAGGCGATGCCATGTACATCATTGTAGACTTGTATGATCTTTTCGGCAGTCAGGTTGGAGATTTCGTAAATGCCCTTGGGATGTGTTGCCGCCTCCTCGTTGACCGGCAGAGAGACGGCAGATCCATATTGACCGCGCGTTCCGGTGTAGATTAGCTTGGCATCTGGATTGTGCCAGCGCAAGGCTTCCATCAAGATCGCTGTGCCTTTGATGTTGATGTCGATATCGGGGAAGGGATTGGTCAAGCTCAAGACATGATCGACCTGTCCCGCCAGGTGAAAAACGTAATCTTGTCCACCCACCAGATAATTCATCACATTGGCGTCGCGTACGTCCGAGAAGTTGACCGCGACGCGGCCGCGGATCGGCTCGATATTGTGGACATTTCCCGCGTAGCCCGGGATCATGGCATCGACAATGGTGACATCAGCGCCGGCATTAACAAGGGCGATGGCCAGATTGCTCCCGGTAAAGCCCATCCCGCCGGTAACGAGCGCCCGTTTGCCTCGAAATGCTCCGTTATAGTTCATCAGCTCAGCCACGCAGTTCTCGGATCGTCAGGCAGACGCGCTCGACTTCATCATCGCTCAGTCCAATGAACAGTGGCAGGGACAAGATTTCGCGCGCGGCTTTTTCGGTATTAGGCAGGCTGCCCGCAGCCATGCCCAGATCGCGGTGCGATTCTTGCAGATGTATCGGGACGGGATAGTGAATAAGCGTTCCGATATCGCGGGCTTTGAGCGCCGCCATCAGTTGATCTCGGCGCCGGTCTCTGATGACGTAAAGATGGTATACATGCTCGGCGTTTGCGGGTACGCAGGGCCTGACCACGCCCGTCAGAAGTGCGTCGTAATTGGCCGCGATCGCCTGACGGCGTTGATTGTGGCGGTCGAGGTGCCGGAGCTTGACACGCAGAATCGCGGCTTGCAGTTCGTCGAGGCGGCTGTTGCAGCCGCGAGACTGATGGGTATATCGCGTTGTTTGCCCGTAGTTGCGCAATTTGCGCAAATTGTCGGCCAAGGCGGCGTCTCTGGTGATAACCGCGCCGCCGTCCCCGTAGGCGCCCATATTTTTTGTGGGATAGAAACTGAAGGTTCCCATGTGCCCGACTGTACCGACTTTGGCCCGATTCCAGGTCGCTCCATGCGCCTGCGCGCAATCTTCAATGAGGAGCAGATCGCGCTCCCTGGCGATGGCGTCCAGTGAAGCCAGGTCGGCCGGTTGACCGTAGAGATGGACGACAACGATGGCGCGTGTGCGGTCGGTTACACGGTCCAGAGCGCTTTTCGGATCGAGCGTGTAAGTACTAAGGTCGATATCCGCCAGCACCGGTTTGGCGCCCGCAGCTTCTATTGCGGTGACGGTGGCCATGGCGGTATGCGCCACCGTGATGACTTCATCGCCGGGACCGATGCCGCCAGCGCGCAGGGCGAGTTCGATGGCGTCGGTGCCGCTCGCCACGCCCAGCGCATGGCCGACGTTGTGATAATCGGCGAATTCCCGTTCAAAGGCCTCAACTTCCGGTCCCAGGATATACCATCCGCTGTCGGCAACGCGTCGCATGGCCAGGGCGATCTCTTGCGCCAGGAGCTCGTGGAGCGGTTTCAATTGATTGAAGGGTATCATCTGTTAAGGTCCAAGTGTACGCCTGAGCCTATTATATCGAAAGTTCGGCAATGACCCATTTTCATCGCTGGCAAGCTAGGGTACTGCGGCGCCTTCGCCGACAATGATAAGTTCTCGCTTGCCAAATGCGATCCAAAGGCACCATAGTACAGTTGGGACGACCAGCAGCGCGGAGCCCAGCAGCAAGATCCCCGTCACGCCCAGGCTGGCGTCAATCAAAGCGCCCGAAATGCCGGATGACACGGCGGCAAAGAGCGTATACATGGCGAATTCGGTGGAGAAGACACGTCCTCTGACTTCGTTTGGTACGATCTGCAAGAGCAGTTGTGTGCCGAGCACCCAAACCAACCCACCGCCGATGCCGCGCAGAAAGCCGCCAAAGAGTATGATCGGCAGCGATGCTAAAGTTGCGTTGATCAGGAACCCCGCGATGGCGCAGACATATCCCAGCGCGATCATCAGCCGCAGATGGCGATCTCGGTCGCGCGCCCAATGGCGTCCCAATATGGGACCAATTCCCGATCCAATGCCCGACATCACGTAGATCAGGCCGAGGGTGATGCTGCCGCCTTCGCCTATGGGGAAATAACGCTCGGAAATAGTCACCTGCACCACTTGGTAGAGACCGATGACCAGAAGCCCTAAGAGGCCCTTTTGCAAGGTGATGGCAAAGATGTCGATATGGCGCCGCAGATAGGCGAGACCGTCGATGTATTGGCGAATACCAGCCATCATGGATTGATCCGCGCCGGGCGAGAGTAGCGATTGATAGGGCATTCGCAGTATGATGAGCGCGCTCACTATGAATGTCGCGGCATCAACGACGAAGGCCGGATAAACCCCGACAATCCCGGACACCAGGCCGCCCAGAGCCGCGCCAAACGCCAGCATCACAGACCAGGTCGCGGAGGCCAGGGCGTTGGCTACGCCGAGTTCTCGCGGCGCGGTGATATCGGGCAAGATCGAGTTCCACGCCGGGAAGTAGAAGCCTTGCGTAGCGCTTTGGACCGCCGTCAGCACGTATATCAGCCAGACTTGTTCCGGCTCGCGCACCAGCACAAAGCCGAGCACAACGAAGCAGCGAAGGATATCAGCCGTGAGCAAGATTGTTTTGCGGTTGTATCGGTCCGCAACGACACCGGCAAACGGGCTGATCAGGAAAGGCGCCAGCATCCGCACGGCGAAAAGACCGCCAACTGCAGCGCCCGATTGCGTCAAGGTGGCAATCAAGGCCGCCGACGCGATCAGGTTGAACCAGTCGCCCGTCAGGCTGACGACCTGGCCCGCCCAGAGATAGCGGAACGCTCTGTTGTTCCGGATGAGACCCAAGTACGTACCGTTGGCTTGTTTGGCGTCGGTCAAGCTGATCTCGCAGTCTGCGCCGTAGCGGGGCTTATCCGCATGAATGCGCTGGGTATTATATACAGATATGCGCTCTTGACCTATGCGAGATGCCAGACGTATTCCAATCATGTTTCAGTATCGCGCCTTTCGCGTTACATTGGAGTAAACATACACAGCTATTGCCCTACACTACAAATCGTCCCTGAACCTTGTAAGATTGTCGTGATCATCTCGGGACGAGGACGATACGATGAAACTTGGGAGCGCTAAATGAGGGTTTTTATCGCCGGAATCGACGGTTATCTGGGCTGGCCTTTAGCAATTCATTTGAGCGCATCTGGCCACGAAGTCGCCGGCGCCGATCTCCTGCTGCGGCGGCAGTGGGTGGCCGAAGTCGGTGGAATCAGCGCGCAGCCCATCGCCAGCCGTGAAGATCGCTTGTCCGCGTTTGAAGAACGATTCGGCAAAGCTATCGACTTTCGCGTCGGCGATCTGATGGACTACGACTTTGTAAAGGAGTTTTTCAAGGACTTTCAGCCGGAAGCGGTGGTTCATCTGGGGCAGATGCCATCAGCGCCTTATTCCATGATAGATCAGGCGCATTGTGTAGGGACGCAGGAGAACAATGTTATTAACAATCTGAACATATTGTGGGCGATTAAAGAGGCGGTTCCGGACGCTCACTTAGTTAAACTTGGAACAATGGGCGAATACGGGACGCCCAATATCGACATACCCGAAGGATTTTTCGAGGTCGAATTCCGCGGACGCCGTGATCGCCTGCCCTTCCCCCGCCAGGCCGGGAGTTGGTATCACCAGAGCAAGGTGCACGATTCGCACAATACGCATTTTGCTACGAAGATTTGGGACATACGGGCGACGGATATCATGCAGGGCGTCGTATTTGGCACACAGATTGAAGAGATGGGCGATGACCTGCGGCTCCGCACCCGACTCGACTTCGATCAGTGCTTTGGCACCGCGATTAATCGCTTTTGCTGTCAGGCGATCATCGGCCATCCATTGACTTTGTTTGGCCGCGGCATGCAGAAGCGCGGGTTCTTGCCGCTGCTGGATTCCATGGCGTGTCTGCGGCTGGCAGTGGAGAACCCGCCCGGGCCGGGCGAATTCCGCGTATTCAACCAGTTCGAAAATGCTTACAGCGTTACAGAATTGGCAAACATGGTCAAAGCGGTGGCGTCCGAGATTGGATTGGAAGTAACGATCAATCACTATGATAATCCACGCACGGAGTTGGAAGAGCATTATTACCAGCCGGATCGACAGCACCTGATCAATCTAGGTTATCAGCCGACGCGAGATACTCGATCCGTGCTGCGTCAGATGATGCTGGATCTACAAGACAATCGAGAGCGAATCGAGGCGCATGCCCACGTCTTGATTCCCGATATTCGCTGGGATAGCAGCCGCAGGCGATCGGAGATCATTGGATGAGTTTCTTCAAGACCCTTTCATCGCGTGACTTGAATCTCCTTCTTGTACTCTTTGCGCTTGGGCTTGTGTTGACGGTGGGACTGGCGGCCTGGTTGACGCCGGCGCCGCAACTGGCGCTTGAGTACAACGATGCCACTATTGAAGTCTTCGCTGACAAAGCCTGGGTCTTGCTGCCCAATGATTGCGCGTGGATTCGCTGGGAATTCGCCGGGGAATTCCCAATTCACATTAACGGCAGGCAATGGCGGGAATCGGGGGAGCAGCAGCATTGTCCGACGCTGTTCGCGACCGACATTACGATAGAATTGACCGATCATTTAAGTGGCGAATACCGCAGCTATAGCTTGTCCATCTTCTACCTGCCCGACTTCCTGTTGAACTTGGTCGGCGTTCTCATCATTCCGTTCTTCGTATTAATTGGGCTTCAGTATCTCTGGATCAACGATTTGCGAAGGCGTCCCGCACTGAATGCTGTTCTCGTTGCAACGGTTTTGCTGGCCATATGCATCACGCTTCTGAGGTTGTCGGATGTGGAATTCACAATTGTGGGGATATTGGCAACTATTCGCAATATGGTTTCCGATCGACGCTGGCAATTTGGCGGCGCTATTGCGGGGGCGGTCTTTTATTGTGCGCTGGCGATCTGGGGCATTTCGGAGGGCGTAAGGAAACGCCGATATACAGATTTTCTTGCAGCTGCCGGTTTCATCATAGTCATTGCCCTGTTGTATCTTCCCTTTGGATTTGCCACGGTCGCGCAGTGGGATGTATGGACTGCCCGCGCGCACTTTGAGAATATGCCGTGGCCGCAGTTGCACAGGGAATTGACTTCGCGCCCGCTAATGCTTGCGCCATCCTTTATTGCATACCCAATTAGTACGGAGTCCTTCATCGGTTTCAACGTGGTGTACGCGCTGTTGCTATGGGCAAGGCCGGTGATGCTCTATGGCATCATTCGTCAATTGAATGTCCGCCATCTGTATGCTTTCCTGGCTACAATGATCTTTCTCGGCTATCCAGTAGACGCACGATTAATGTCCCTCCAATCGATCATACCGCAGTTTAGCTTTGTCGGCCTTTTGACGGCGACATATCTTCTATTGCGCTACGCGGCCAACCCGACTCGACCGATTCTCTTGGGAATCTGGCTGGCACTTAGCTTGTGTGTCGGCGTATATGAGTCCGCGTATGCTTTGATCTTTGTTGCGCCGCTTATATGGTGGTACCGATTTCGAAAAATGACATGGCACAATCTGAACCTGACATTCATCTGGTATATCGTGCCGGCTGCAAAAGCGGTGTACATTTTCTTGTTGCTGTCAACCCGTCGATCGTTCTACCAGTCAGATTTCTTTACTTCTGGAACCGAGATCGCGCTGAGCGAACTTTTCTCGCAAACAATTGGCAGATTGCTCGAGGTATACCAACGCAGTTTTGCATTCGGCTGGTTTGACTCAGTACATTCGATTAAGCAGAATCCTTGGTTGCCTTTGACGGTTGTCATGTGCGCTTTGCTAGGCGCGCTCGCTTGGCTAATCTGGCGGACTGATAAATGCGCGCGGGTTCCAGAAAACAGGCAGCTTGGCTTGGGACTCGTCATGGGTTTGCTACTCGTTTTGCCGTCCGTCGGCGTCCTGATCTGGATTGACTATTATTTTAACGAATTGCGCGGCCTGTATCTCTATGTCCCTATTGCGGCCGCCATTGCTCTGTTTTGCCTGATCGCCTTGCTGACTTCTCCGATAACAAGCAACAAACTTCGAAATGCCGCAATCGCGGGTCTTTGCCTGCTATTGATGCTGCCAGCGCTGTCCCGCCTGATTTTGCAGCACGAGCATTACGTGACCTCCGCCAATAACAAAGCGAGAATACTTGCGCAGATTGTGCAGTTGGCGCCAGCAATCGAAAGCCAAACCCGTGTGCTCGTTCTAAGCGAAATGAGCAGCGAAGAATTCCAGGGCAAGCATATTGAAGCTTTTACGTCTACCGCATTGGGTCACGCCCTTTATGTGATCTATGAAGGACAGGGATTGGGGCGGGGTTCCATTTGTCCGTCAATAGAGAATTGTTTCCCCCTGCTGCACAGACAGGAATACCTTAAGGATACAATCGTCTTTGCGCTCGACCGGGATCTTAACCTGGAACTGGTTAAGGAGCCCAGTACGATGTTGGAAGCCTTTGTCGGCATCGAGTACGACTTGAATCGACTTTATAACGCTGACGCTCCCGTACCGTCACGGGCATATACCATGTTGGGCTTGTCCAACGAATAGTTCATTTGTGAAAAGCGAAGCGCTATCTGATGAAATTACGATTGCGATTCTCTGCAATTCCTGTCAATAGGCTTTTGATAGTCATTGTCCTTGCGCTGGCGCTATCAACTGCTCTGATCGCCTGGCAATTGCCCGCTCCTCGTCTCGTTATTCAGTATGGCGAAACGACAATTGAGCTTTGGACGGACAGAGCTTGGGACCTGCTGCCCGATGACTGCAGGCGGATTCGCTGGGAGATGGATGGCAGGTGGCCAATTAACGTAGATGGCGTGGCATGGGAGCAATCGGGGGAGCAGCCGTTCTGCCCGACGATATTTTCCGCCAGCCCCCGGATAGAACTGACCGATCATGGGAATGGCTTCTACCGCAGCTACAACCTGAAAACCTACTATCTACCGGACGTTGTGGTGAATGTCTTGGGTATAGCCGCGCTTGCCTTTTTTCCTTTGATCGCAACATATTACTTTTGGACCAACAGTTTGGACAAGTGTCCGGCATTGCGGACGATATTTCTTGCAGCGCTCGCGCTTTGTTTGTGCATTGCGGCCCTGAGGTTGGCGGGTTGGCCGCTAACGATTGTAGGTGTCCTGGCGATATTGCGGGGCTTGTTTGCCAGCTTGGCCTGGCAGTATTTTGGTGTCGCGGCGACGGTTGTTCTATACCTGTCTCTTGCGCTTCAAGCGTTGTGGCAGGGCTGGAAGCACCAGCAAGTCGCGGATTTACTTGTCGTCAGTTCATTCCTGCTGTTCATCGGGTTGCTGTATTTGCCGTTTGGATTTGACACAATCGCGCAATGGGAGGAGTGGTTCAATCGCAGCTTTTTCGAGGGCGATTATAGACTGCGTTTGGTTACCGAGTTGAATCAACGCTTTTCGTTTCTGTGGCCATACGCGACGGGTTTTCTTCTCAACTCGGAGTCTTTTTCCAGTTACAACATGCTTTATGCGCTCCTGCTGTGGGGAAAGCTGGCGATATTCTATGGCATCATGCGCTGTTTCGGCGTTCGGCACTTATTCGCTTACTTAATTACGATGCTATTCGGCGTCTATCCGGTCGATGCCGGCTTGATGAATCTGCGGTCATTTGCCTTGCAGTTTAGCGTTCTTGGCCTTTTGGCGGCGATTTATCTTGTACTGCAGTACTTGAGAAACCCAACACGCTTGCGTCTTGCTGGAATTTTGTTGGCGCTCACAATAAGTTGCGGCGCCTACGAAGCGCAATACGCGTTAGTCCTGGTTTTTCCGCTGTTGTTGTGGCGCCGAATTCGCAAACCAAGTCGGCGCGAGGTTAACGTGACAGTCATCTGGTATCTGGCCCCGGCTCTTAAATTGACATACCTTGCTCTGCTCATTCTTACCGGGCGCGGATTCTACCGCTCGAATTATTTTTATGCCGGTACCGAATTCAGCGTCGACAATCTCATACCGACAACCATCGACAATCTGCTCGAAGTATATCGCCGGACCTTTATCTTGGGTTGGGGGGAGGCGCTTACCGATTTAGGTCGAAACGGCTGGCTGCCGCTGACCCTCGCAATGGTGGCGCTGGTGGGAGCCGTCGCCTGGTACTTGTGGAAAAGGGAACAAGGCCGGAGCTATGTAGATGAAAGAAAGATGATCCTTGGTTTTCTGACCGGGACGCTGTTGATTGTTCCTGCGGTAGGAGTCTTGATCTGGTTCAGTTACTATAGTCAAGAATTGTGGAGGCTTTATCTCTACGTGCCGGGGCCGGCCGCCATTGCCTTGTTCAGCCTAATCGCACTGATGGTCAGCCGCATCCCGCGCGAGAGATTCAGAGATCCAGCGATCATGGTCCTTTGCTTGTTGTTCTTCGTGCCGGCCGCCTCCCGCTTGATCCTGCAGCACGAGCATTTCGTTGTCAGCGCCAATAACAAAAGGCGTGTGCTCCAACAGATCGTGCAGATTGCGCCCGAAATGGCGAGCGAAACCAGGGTTCTTGTTGTAAGCGATATGCCAGCCGAAATCCGATTGTCCAAACACATTGAAGAGATGAAGTCGAATATGATCGGAAGCGCCTTGTACGTCGTATACGGCAGTGAGGTCTCCGGTCTGGGTTCCATGTGTCTATCCGCAGAGGATTGTTATCCAATCTCAGCTTGGGCCGCTCATCTACCTGACACGCTGGTCTTCTTGCTTCATGATGATCTTTCCCTTGAACTGGTTAGGGAGCCCAAAACAATCTTCAGCGATTTCAAGGACCTGAACTACGATGTTACAAGATTGTACAATCCTGACGCCCCTTTGCCGCAGCGCGCGTACACTATGTTGGGAATAACGAAACCTTAACCTGTCCGCGAATTGGCCGAGCGCAATTCGGATGAGTTTGCAACTGAAGCTGCCGCAGCGAACCTTCGTTGTCATCGTAATGGCATTGCTTGTCGCAGACTGCGCTTTGGGCTTCCTCGCAATTCGGCGAGCAACAGGCCTCGCTGACTTTCTGTTCTTCCATACTGGTGTATTGGGCTTGATGCTCTGTCCCTTGCTCGCAACGTATTATCTTCTGCGTCCGCAAGCGACCAACGCGATTTGCCTGCGTGCCCTTCTTGTCTCTCTCCTGTTTCTGCTAGCGCTGGCTCTGCTATTGGGGGCGATAGATTCTAATCCGCTCAGAGAGCTGCTGGAGGTTTTACACAGGCGCTTTCGACACCCGTCCTGGCAGTTGCTTGGGCTAGTCTTGGCGGCAGTCGTCTATCTACCGTTGATAGTCCGCAGGGTGCGACAGAAGTTGCTAAAGCGGCAGTTAGCTGACCTTGCTGTCGGCAGCGCTTTTATGCTCTTCCTGCTTTTTCTTTACTCGCCCTTCGGATTCAATAGCATCGGACACTGGGAAACGTGGGGATACCGCGCGTATCTGGAAGGCCAACATTCCTGGAATGTCGAATTTGAGTTGAATACGCGCTTCTGGGTGATGGCGCCGCATCTGCTGGCGAACATAATCTCCCCGGATTCATTTGTCGGCTTCAATCTGGTGCATGTCTTGATCTTGTGGGCAAAGCTGACGCTGCTTTTCGGCATTTTGCGCAAAATTGGATTTACCCGCGCGCACGCGTTTCTGACGACCATGCTTTTCATGGTCTACCCGGTCAACTCCGATTTGATGTCATTGCGGTCGCTGCCTAACCAGTTCAGCGTCATGTCACTACTGGCCGCAGCATTCTTGATGTTGGAATATCGCGAGAGTCCAAGACGTTGGCATCTCCTGGGCATTTGGCTTGGGTTGGTATTCAACGTCGTCACCAACGAAACAGCTTATGCAATCATTCTGGTGGCGCCAGCGCTGTGGGTTTCACGTCGAGCGCGCGTGGACTGGCGAAACGCGAACTTGACAGTTGTTTGGTACTTGTTTCCAGCCTGCAAGATCGCGCATTTGCTGCTGCTCTCCTCGCTGAAAATGCGCTTTTACAACAGTTATATTTTCGAGAGCGGCAAGTATTCGTTTGGAATCGGCGCTGATGCGCTAGGCGCGGTTTTCGGGCGGCTGGCGGAGATTTACCGGCACAGTTTTGTGGGTAGCTGGGTAGAAGCGCTCAGTGCAACGGGCACTAGCGACTGGTTGGCGCCCAGTCTGGCGATATTGACGCTGGCAGGCGCGTTTTCCTGGTATCTCGTACGATGCGACGACTCGGATGGGCGGGTAGTCAAGGGCAATGCCCGGACCTCCCTTTTCTACGGCTTACTGTTTGTGATGCCGGCAGTGGGCATACTGATCTGGCTGCCTCAATACGCCGGGGACCAGTGGCGCATGTATTTCTATGTCCCGCTCGGCGCGTCGATTGCGGTATTTAGTTTGGCGCGCATATTTGCGGTACGCGCCCTGCCCCGCCGATACCGCGAGGCTGCGATAGTAGCGCTGTGCCTTGCACTTATGTTGCCAGCCACGGTGCGCCTGCTGATGCAACATGATTCGTTAGTCCGCCGGGCCGATAGCAAGGCGCGCATGCTTTATCATTTGATGCGGGTGATTCCGCGAATTGAAGAAGACACAGTCATATTGCTCACGACAGACATGAATAAAGACGAGTTTGCCGGCTCGGCTATCAGCGAATTGCGCTATAGTAATGATCTAGACAATAGTATGCTGTACGTGCTCTATGGAAACGGCTTGCCCATACAGTCGACCTTCTGTATTGATCAATCAGAGTGCAGCGCATTTGGGGGCGAGAAGACGATTTTTACGTCGGATTCACCCGAGTTGCTCCAGCGTACACTTGCGATAAACATTGCCGCGGACATGTCAGCCGCAGTGATTGCAAATCCGGCAGATTACTTCGGACTGGACTCGCGCTTTCCTTACGACGCCAGTCTGCTATTTGACCGCGGCGCGGGAATATCATCCCGAGCCAGGTCCATGTTAGCATCGGCGCGCCGCAGCGGGGTGAGGCCTCAAACGCTATCAAGTGAGGGAAACAGAGGGTGACAGCGCGATTTTCGCAAGTGATACCAAGGGGCTGGATGCGAATTGTGCTGGCGGCGCTTTTCTTGCTCCTCCTGGCGGGAGTGGCCGGGACCCCGGCTCCATATATCGAGACGGCATTCGGCGGCGCATCCGTTGAGATTGCGGCGGACCGCGCCTGGGTTCTGCTGCCGGGGGATTGCGTAACGATCATTTGGGAGCTCGAGGGCATCCATTCGCTCTACATTGACGGGCAAGGCAAGATCGGCTGGGGCAAGATGGCTTATTGCCCCGCGACAGACGCGAGCAGTCCTGTTTTTGATATCACGGCTGGCGATGGTCAATTGCGCGCGTTTGAGCTGAATATCCGCTATTTCCCAGCGGCAGTTGCGCAAAGTCTTGCGCTGCTATTGTTGATATCGCCCATTCTCATCGCTTCATTTTATCTTGCCACACTGAGGATGACCGATCCAATCCCGCTGAACGCTTCTCCGGTTTTGGCATTGCTCGCGCTGTTGCTCTTTCTGCAGCTCGTCCAAACAGCGCAGGCTTACACCATTGGCGGTCTGCTCGGCGGTCTGGGAAATGTGTTCGCAACCCGGGCCTGGCAGAGTTTCGGTCTTGTCCTGGCTGGGCTCGTTTTCATACCGCTGGTTATTGAGTATTGCAGACAAGGTATAAGAAAAGGGCTGCGCGCGGACTTTCTTGTCATCGGGGTCTTCGTTGTATTTATTCTTCTACTTTATCTTCCCTACGGCTTCGACTCCATCGGACAAAAGGAAGAGTGGATTAGTCGAGCTTTTCTTGAAGGCAGGCCATCGCGGCTTAGCAGGGAAGTGCTGATGCGTTTCTTTGTGTTTTTCGCGTATTCACTTGCGGAAATTCTTGATTCCAATTCATTTGCAGGATTTCATTTGCTCCATTTTCTTATGTTCTGTGGGAAGCTGACACTTTTCTATGTGCTATTGCGACGGTTACGAGTCGACAAACTATCGGCATTTGTCACAACTATCGTTTTCATGGTTTACCCGGTCAACTCGTCATTGATGTCATTGCGGTCATTCCCGTTGTCACTCTCCACGCTGACACTTCTGGCCGCGATAAATCTCGCCTTGGATTACTTGCGGGAACCCGGCAGGTTGAGGCTGCTAAGGTTATGGTTGGCGCTGATTTTGACCCTGACCGTACATGAAAATGCTTTTGCCATAATTCTTGTCATACCGCTTCTGTGGTTGCTGCGGGGACCGCGGAAAACTTGGCAAAACTTCAACATGACCGTGATCTGGTATCTCGTCCCTGCGTTCAAGATCGTCTATTTGCTGATCCTGGCCAGCGGAGGATTGAGGTTCTATGGCATACAGTACGTCGTAGGCCCCGTCCGCGCAGACCGAAACATCCTGGAATCTGTCATCTACTATGCCGACGTCATCGCGGACGTGTACCGTCAAACCCTTTGGGATGGCTGGCATGAGGCGATCACCGTCATGGGTAAAAACACATACCTTGCGCATACATTGATCGCGGTTGCGCTTACCGCCATCGTCATGCTGCTGCTGGCAACTGATAAAAGGGCAAGCGCGCTGCCATCTCGAAGAGCCGGGATGTGCTGGCTGCTTGGAGGGCTTGTCTTTATTTTGCCAGCTATAGGTATTGGTATGTGGATTGACAAATACCACACAGAATTCTGGAGACTGTATTTCAATGTGCCATTTGGCGCCTCAATCGCCTTTTTTGGTCTGTTGCTCTTGTTAACCGAGCCAAATAGACTGTCTCGTATTCGAAAGGCCGTGGTAATATCGGTGAGTCTCTTGCTTATCCTGCCGGCAACTTCGCGCCTCTTTGTACAACACGCATATTTCAATGACAGCGCCAATGCCAAGGCAAGCGTTCTATTGGGGATTGTTGAACAAGTTCCGCATTACGACTCGAAGGCTCGCCTGGTTCTGGTCACCAATATGTCGCACGATAAGCTTTCAGAACTTAAAATAGACGGCTTGTGGACTCATATGTTCGACAGCGCGATCTATCTACTATATGGAGAAGGCCGTCCTATGGTTTCCTCACTATGTATTTTGGGCGAGGCCTGCAGCACGAATGACATAGACGCAAGCTTGGGATATCTTGATGTCGACACGGATTATAGTGATATCGTTATATTCCGTCTCAATGACGATCTCTCCGTCGAACTCCTGCCCGAACTGCCTCCCGAACTCGGCTGGCCAAACAACGACACCTACAACCCCGAGCGCTTGATTGACAGATCCGCTCCTGTGCCACCACGCGCCCTCACCATGCTGGCATCGGCGAGGCGCGCTGCCCCGAAACCATGAATAGAGAGGACAGGCCCGCATGAAGACCGGACCACGTTTGTCGCTCCGGTCGCCCACAGCACGCGCGCTGCTGGTCCTGATTGCTGTCTTGCTTGTTCTGCTCACCCTGGCGATACAAAACGCGCCGGCGCCCCGCATAGAAACCGAGTTCGGCGGAGCAACTGTTGAAATCAGGGCAGACCGCGCCTGGGCGCTGCTGCCAGGGGATTGCTTAACAATCACTTGGGACCTCGAAGGCATCCATTCGCTCTACGTTGACGGGCAAGGCAAGATCGGCTGGGGCGAGATGGCTTATTGTCCGTCGCACCTTTCAACAAGCCCGCTATTCGAAGTCACTTCAGCAAATGGTGAAGAACGAACGCTATCACTAGATCTTCGCTTTTTGCCCTTGGAATTGATTAGCAGTCTGCTTCTTTGCGCAATTCTGTCACTCTTTCTGCTTGCGGCGTATTACCTTGTCACAATGCGAGTAGGGCAGCCGCTGTCGTTTGACGCGAGTATTGGATTGGCTTTTCTCGCTTTGCTGACCGCGTGTTTACTCGGTCAAACCGGCTATGTCTTTCGCTTGCAAAGCATACTTGCGGTTCTGACAAAGATATTCCAAAGCCATACATGGCAATTGTTCGGCGTCATAGCAGGAGGTTTAGTCTATATCCCGCTGCTCATTCGAGCGGTTAAAGCGGGGCGCGATCGGAAAGCGGTTGCGGACTTCGCCGCAATTGCGGTTTTCTTCCTGTTCTTGCTCCTGCTTTATCTCCCCTTTGGATTCGACAGCATTGGACATTGGGAAGAGTGGGTTGTTAATGCCTACTTTGAGGGTCGACCTTCCAAATTGAGCGCTGAAAATGTCACGCGCTTCTGGGCCACTGCGCCTCACGCGCTGGCGTACTTTATCACTTCCGAGTCCTTCGCGGGCTACCATCTAGTGAGCCTGTTCATGCTGTGGGGCAAGCTGGCCTTACTCTATGGCATCTTGCGCAAGCTGCGCTTTGCCCCATTGTACGGCTTTTTGGTCACTATGCTGTTCATGGTTTACCCGGTCAATTCAATGCTGCTGTCCCTTCGCTCTATGCCCATGCATTTCAGCATGCTTGGGCTGCTGGCAGCGGTCTATCTGGCTCTGGACTATCAGACCCGCCCCAGCCGCCTGGCCATGATCGGTATGTGGCTTGGACTCTTGTTCAACATCGGCGCCAACGAGTCGGGTTACGCGCTTATCTTGTCGCTGCCGCTCCTGTTCTGGCATCATAAAAGACTGCCGCACAAGCACAATATGAGCTTGACTTTCAGCTGGTTACTGTTCCCGGCCAGCAAAGGCATTTTCATTTTGTTGCTGGCTAGTCAAAGAACAGTATTCTATGGGTGGGACCTGCTAGGTGCAGAAGAAAGCGGGCAATCGCTGTCCGACGCGGCCGGGTGCATATTGAGCGATCTGGCGGTCATCTACGAGACCACATTCGTGTCCGGCTGGGGCGATGCAATTGCGTCTCTGCAACAGAGCGCCTGGTTCGGCTGGGTGGCGCTCTTGTTGGCGCCCGTAATCATGACAGCTGTATACCTGCTGCGCGCGAGCGGCACGCCATCATTGCCTAACGAGCGAGCGGATCTAGCGCTGATAACGGCGTGCCTCGCGGGAGTCGCGCTTTCCGTTGGCGTACTCGTCTGGTTCGACAGATATAGCCAAGACCTGTGGCGCCCCTATTTTTACTTGCCGATCTTCGCCTCGATCGCCGTTTTTGCCATCATGGTCCTTTTGACGGCGCGTTGGCGCAGTGTCACTCAGCGGCATTTCCTGCACATTGGACTGTTCCTGCTATTGATGATCCCGGCGACGAACCGGCTGCTGCGACAGCACGAGCGCGTCACGCAAAGCGCGGACGCTAAGGCCAAGGCGCTGCTATTGATGATGGAACAGGCGCCGGCATTCAACGCTAATGCCATTGCGATCATGCTCATCCATAAGAGTGTGACGGACTTCATGGAACTGGAAGTTCGTGAGTTCGAGAGCAACATGATGGACAGCGCCTTCCACGTATTGTGGCAAGATCGGGGTCCGCGATTCGCATTCTTGTGCGCTCGCTACAAACAGTGTCATCCAAGTGATATTGACTACCATGTTTATGAATTGAACGAAGGATCCCAATTTGACGAGATGGTGTTTTTTCGCATATACGACGACCTCTCCGTCGAGCTCCTGCGCGAACTGCCCGCCGAACTCGGCGGTGCAAGTAACGTCAGCTACAATCCCGAGCGCTTGATTGACACATCAGCTCCTATGCCGCCGCGCGCTCTCACCATGCTGGCATCGGCAAGGCGCGCTTCCGCGAATCCATGAATATAAGAGACAGGCCTGCATGAATACCGGACCACGTTTGTCGCTCCATTCGCCCACAGCGTATGCGCTGCTGGCCCTCATTGCTGTACTGCTTGTTCTGCTCACTCTGGCGATACAAAACACGCCAGCGCCCCGCATAGAAACCGAGTTCGGCGGAGCAACTGTTGAAATCAGGGCAGACCGCGCCTGGGCGCTGCTGCCGGGGCGCTGTGTAAGGATTTCATGGGAATTCGCGGAGAAACTTCGAGTTTCGGTCAACAATCAAGATATAGCCAATTTCGGCGAGATGATATATTGCCCGTCGTCGCGGTCAACCAGTCCGGTTTTTGACATTGTCGCCGCGAATGGTGATCGGACGACAGTTGTTCTGGATATTCGTGATTTCCCATCGGAACTAATCACGTGCTTGGTTTTTCTTGTAATAGTAAGTCTATTGGCGTCGGCGATTTATTATCTGTGGACAGAGCGTATCAACGAGCCGTTTCCAATTGGCAGGAATCATATATTAATGTTGCTTGTGTTCCTGGTCCTTTGCCTACTCTGCCAAACCGGCGACTTGTTCCGGATTAATTCCCTTCTGAATATGCTTAGCGAAGTATTCAGCAGCCGAGCCTGGCAGGCTTTTGGGCTTTTGCTGGCGGGACTTGTCTTCACGCCTCTCATCTTTCAAGCGCTGCGAGCCGGTCTAAAGAACAATTCACGGGAAGACCTTGTTGCAATTGGAGCTTTCCTTCTATTCATGCTCATTCTTTACTTGCCGTTTGGATTCGACAGTGTCGGTCATTGGGAAACGTGGGTATATCGCCAGTACCTGGAAAGCGAACAATCCTCGGTCAGTTCCGAGTTGGTTTCACGCTTCTGGACTCTCGTTCCCCACGTTCTGTCAAATCTCATAAGCCCGCAATCTTTTCTGGGTTATCACCTGGTCAATTTCCTGATGTTTTGGGGCAAGTTGGCGCTCTTCTACGGCATTTTGCGAAAACTCAACGTAAATCCGCTTTACGCGTTCCTGACGACGCTGCTATTCATGGTTTACCCGGTCAATATGAGTTTGATGTCACTGCGGAACGTTATGCTGAATTACAGTGTGCTGTCGCTATTGGCCGCGGTCTTTTTCTGCCTCGATTATGCGGAACATCCAAGTCGATTGCGATTGGCGGGAGTTTGGTTGGCAATACTCTTGAATGTGGGTTCATATGAAGCAGGCTATGCCATCATTGCGGTCATACCATTCTTGTGGTGGCGGCACAGACCACGGCGGACCTGGCGAAATATCAACTTAACCGTAATCTGGTATCTCTTTCCTGTCTTGAAGCTTGCTTTCTTAATGCTTTTACATTTGGAGAATATAGCTTTCTACGGTTCAACTCTAGTTGCGAATGCCGTCGATTCTGAGCAGCTTACGTTAAAACCTATAATCTACTACGTGGACCTTATCGCAGGCGTTTATCGCCATACTCTTTGGTACGGCTGGCGGGAAGCGCTCTCCGCTTTTAGCCAAAGCGAGTGGATTATGCCGGTGATCGGCACGGTGACGTTCGCAGGAATAATTGCGGCGTATCTGGCGCGCAGCGCTACGCCAAAGATGTTCTCGTCAAAGCGGCAAATTGCCATCGGCTTGCTAAGTGGAATGCTGTTTATATTGCCTTCCGTCGGCGTCCTGATGTGGTTTGAGAAATATAACTTCGATTTGTGGCGCATGTATATATACGTGCCAGTCGGCGCTGCTATTGCTGTCATTGGGTTAATACTCCTGTTCTGCTCTCTAATTGAGAAGTCACGTCTTCGCAATGCCTTTGTCATCTGCGTCTGCCTGACGGCAATGATTCCTGCGCTTGCCCGTCTGTATGCGCAACATGCACATTATGTGAACAGCGCGAACAACAAATCCGCGATTCTCCTGCAGATCGTGGAGCAGGCGCCTGCTGTAGATCCGGAGGTATATATTGTCCTCGTAACAGAGATGCTCGGGACGGAACTAAGGGTCAAAGGCGTATCGGAGTTCCGCACCGGAGCATTCCTGAGCGTCCTGCGAGTGGTATATCAGGACGCGGATCTGAAACACGCCTTTATCTGTATCATAGATAAGCGATGTTTTCTGGATCAATATTCGACGCAAGCGTTTCATTTGAAGCAAAACACAGACTACAGTAATGCGGTAATATTCCGTCTCAATGACGACCTCTCCGTCGAACTCCTGCGCGAACTGCCCGCCGAACTCGGCGGGTCCGTCAACGTCAGCTACAACCCCGACCGCTTGATTGACACATCGGCGCCCATCCCGCCGCGCGCTCTCACCATGCTGGCATCGGCGAGGCGCGACTGACCCAATCGCAAAGCGCTTATTCAGCGTGCAAGAAAACTGTGCTATAAGTGTCCCGGCAAACAGCGCGCGATGCAGGGGATACTGTCGATGGCTCGAAAACCGGTAATGCTGATCGTTTTGGATGGCTGGGGCATACGCGAAACTGAACACGGCAACGCGGTGGCACAGGCGCGCACGCCCAACTTTGATCGCTGGCGCGCAACCCGCGAGCGCGCGATTGTGCACTCATCCGGGCAGCACGTAGGCCTGGTGCCCGGGCAGATGGGCAATTCCGAAGTCGGCCATCTCAATCTGGGCGCCGGGCGCATCGTCTATCAGGATATCTCGCGCATTTCCAAGTCCATTGTCGACGGATCGCTAGCGCTGAATACAGTGCTTCAGGCTGCGATTCGGCATGTTCAGGAAAGCCGCAAAAAACTGCATCTGATCGGCTTGCTCGGCAGTGGAGGCGTACACAGCCACAGCGATCATCTCTACGCGCTTTTGGACATCGCAAAGGACTATGCCATTGATCCTGTTCTGCATGTGATCACCGACGGGCGTGATACGCCAACGCATAATGGCATTTCGTTTTGTCGCGAGCTCGTCGACAGGCTCGCTGTCGCCGGCAACGGGCGTATAGCGACGGTCAGTGGACGCTATTATGCGATGGACCGCGACAAGCGCTGGGAACGTACGCGCCTGGCTTATGACGCCATGGCATTTCGCGAGGCAGACCGTAACGCGCCCGATGCCCAATCCGCGATTCAGAGATCTTACGATGCCGGCCTAACCGATGAATTCATTAAACCGACTGTGATCGGCAACGACGATAGTCTGGCGATTGACAGGGGCGATGTGCTCCTTTGTTACAATTTCCGCGCCGATCGCATGCGACAGCTTGCGCAGGCCTATGTCAAACGCGGCTTTGATGGCGCCGATCAGTTCCGTCCGATAGACGATTTGCGACTGATCACTATGACGGAGTATCTGGAAGAACTGACGGAGCATGTCTTGTTTCCGGTAGAACTGCTGCGCGATACACTGGCAGAAACGATCAGCAGGGACGGCAAGACACAATATCACAGCGCCGAGACCGAGAAATATCCGCACGTGACATTTTTCTTCAACGGCCGCAACGAGGCGCCTTTCCCCGGCGAAACGCGGAACATTGTGCCCTCGCCCCGGGTTTCCACTTACGATTTGCAGCCGGAGATGAGCGCCAGGGAACTGACCAGTGAAACTTTGAAGCGCTTGCGCCTGGCTGATGATGATTTCCTGCTCGTTAACTTCGCCAATCCCGACATGGTCGGTCATACCGGTTCGCTGCTCGCGGCGATCAAGGCGGTGGAAACGGTTGACGCCTGCGCCGGCCGATTGGTCGACGCCGTACTTGAGAAGGGCGGCGTCGTGATCGTCACTGCCGATCACGGCAATTGCGAGCGCATGATGGACATGGTCACCGGCGAGGCGCATACCTATCATACTGTGGGACCGGTCTCGCTATTTGTCATCGACGCGCGCAGCTACCACGATTTACATGCCTGGGGTCGGCTGGCGGATGTCGCGCCGACCGTGCTGGATTTGATGGGGATCGAACAGCCGGCGGCGATGACCGGCAGGAGCTTGATTCGGGCAGCAAGGTAATCGCGGCTCCAGCTGTTTCGGCCCGGTTCCCAACAACTAGCAATGCTCGGCGTCTGTATTGGCTGCTGCCAGACTTGTTGCGGCGAGATGCGGGCCGTCAGCCGATGTTCTGCAAAAGCCGGTGAGGCATAGGCGTAGGTCAAACGGCAGATTCGGCGCCATACGTCTGTGATAGGATTGTGTCTGTAGTCGCGTCGGCTCGGTTCCGCAAGCGCAGATCGGTTGGCCAGGAGGTTCCAAGATGAAGACTATTGCCATTGTAATCCTAACATTGACGCTGCTTTCTTCCGACGCACTTGGCCAGGATTGGGTGAAAACGAATGACGGCGGCGCCGTTTACGACTGCGAGTTGATCGGCGCCATCGCGTCGGATTTCGGCGCTCGCTCGGTTGTCCGGCTGGAAGGCGAAAATTACAGCGTTAGCGCGTTTTTCGCCATCCTGGTCCCGAATTGTCAGCTAGCCATTGATCCGTCCGAAACAAGCGCAAGCGCGGAGCATGAACCGGATTGGAAACGGAGCAACTTAAATGAATCCGAGTATGACTGCGCCCTGCTCAAAGAGATCTTTGCCGACTATGGAGACAACGTGCTGTTGATAGGCGCCACCGATGCGCGCTATAGCGTCAGCGAGGTTTTCATCGCGCTCGTGCCAAAATGTGATCCAGACTTTAACGCGCGTGATTTGCTCGAGAGAATCGGCGACGATGAAGGCTGGGTGAAAGGCAATAACAGCGAATTCGAGTACAACTGCGAGTTTGTCAGCCTCGCGCTGGCCGAATATGGCGATCTGGATTTTGTTCGCATTCAAGGCCAGAGTTACACACTCAACGAATATCACTTGCAGGTGGCTCCGCTGTGCAACGTCCGCACGGAAGTCCCGGCCAAAGTGTTGACATCGCCGCTTGAAAATGAATGGATAGATTCAAGCAGCGGCGATATTCCGTTTAACTGCGCGGCAGTGAGACTATTGCTCAGCGAGTATGGCGTACAGAACTACCTTCGTGGCGGCGGCGCCAGCTGGACGAGCTTGAGTTACTTCCAGCATGTGCTTCCCGACTGCGTTCCGGGTCATGTGGTCACAATTCATCCGTCCAGTGTCCATGAATGCGCCGCCGGTGATTGCGCATCGACAAGGCGCGTGGAAAAAGACACGGTGCTGCCGGTAGTTGGAGTACAGGACCCATGGTACGAAATAGCCGTCGGTGGCGAAACGGGCTTCATCGCCGTAGAACGCACTTCGCCAGGCGGCTACCCGGTCTTGCAGGGCATTGACGGCCACTACTTTGAAGCGCATGCTTGCGTCGCTTCCTTTTCTTATAAGCGCGGCAGTGGCGTGGACATTGACATAGTCGCGCTCTTCGAAAAGCCGAATGATTCCGCAGTAACGATTTACCGCCCACTGGAGGAGATCGGCGTCTACGTGATTGAAGTTTCAGTAGGCGATGCTGTGGAACGGATTGGCCTGGATGCCAGCGCAGAGGGCGCTTATGAGTTTTTGGTTGGCGGTTGTTGATCAGGCGGCGACGTTCAGAACCGATGCTTCGCTTGGGCGAGGCGTATCCGATACCAGGAGCGTGGCGCGCCGTTCGTAGCCCTTCATCCCACAGCCCCTTCTCCACTTCTGGGAGAGTGGGACCGTCGCTGCGCCGAACCGGCAGTAGAGAACTTCACCCCCGATTTTGTGGACGGTCAAGTTGTCCAATAAAATAGGGTATGGAGTTAGGGTGGAAGGCGATGATGAGATATTCAGAGAAACTCAAACGTGAAGCGCTCAATTTGGCGGCGCAACCCGGCATGACTGTCGCCCAAGTCGAACGCGACTTGGGCATCACGCCCGGTTTGCTCTACAAGTGGCGGCAACGCTATCGCGTCGATGAGAATAACGAAGCATTGAAGCCCAGCGTCAAGCGCGAAGCGGAAGCGGAGATCCGGCGGTTGAAGCGTGAGCTGTCTATTGCTCGGGAAGAGCGCGATGTCTTAAAAAAGGCTATTCAAGAGTTTTCGCTGGATCGCGAGCCATGAAACATCAGTTCGTCAAATGCCATCAGCCTGCGTTTAGCGTCACGCGGATGTGCCGGGTTTTGAGTTGTCTATCAGTGGTTTCTACGCCTGCTAAAAGCGGGGCGAGCGCCGGCGCAAGCGAGAGAACGCGCCGACAGCGACTGTGATTGGATATGGGCTATATTGGTCGGCACAGTTCCGGAGGTTGTTTGCCAAGGAGACGGATGGTACGAAATCGCGTATATTGCAGAAACCGCCTTCGTTGACGGCGCCAATGCCGCGCCCGGGCCGTACGATATCATTGAGCCGCAAGAGGCATACGTGCCGGGGCTCGGCACAGTATGCGCCACCGGAACGCGCATACAGGTTGATGAGATGAAGTCCATCGCGACTATCAAGGCGGGGCCAGCGCAGCACGTCATGGACGTTGATCTCTATCATCCCATCGACGCAGAAGCCCTTGAGATTGACGTATTCGCGAACGAGCGCGTCGCAGACGACCACTCCCCATACCAACTGGGTCACTGTGCGCCTAAGATCAGATACCCCGCGGGTATCCATACCATCGGGTTCTCGATTGACGGGGGGACCTATCGGGTCGGTTTCAACGCGCAATGGAGAGCCGTATACGTCATACATGTCTACTGAAACATGCACGATCAATACACTGGATGAATCGAAACGAGACTCTAGACCATATCAAGAATCACCCCGAGGTCTCTGTACTGATCATCGGCGGTGGCGTCAACGGCATCGGCGCCTTCCGTGATCTGGCCTTGCAGGGCGTCGATGCGCTGCTGGTAGAGCGTGGCGACTTCTGCAGCGGCACCAGCGCCGGTTCTTCCCACATGTTGCACGGCGGCATCCGCTATCTGGAAAACGGCGAGTTTCGGCTGGTCAACGAGGCGCTGCACGAGCGGGATCGC
This sequence comes from Chloroflexota bacterium, assembly GCA_026713245.1. Lineage (GTDB taxonomy): Bacteria > Chloroflexota > Anaerolineae > Aggregatilineales > Phototrophicaceae > UBA6055. The sequence continues at coordinate 2,383 of JAPOOU010000273.1, read as the reverse complement.
ATGCTGCGGAACGCCCCGCATTACGCCAGGCCGCTGCGTACGACGATCCCCATCTTTCGCTGGTTCTCCGGCTTGCTCAACGCGCCCATGAAGTTCTTCAACTTGCTCAATCGCCCTGGAGAACGTGGCGCGCTGGTTATCAAGATCGGGCTAACGCTCTATGACTGGTTGCTGCGAGGGCAAGCCGTCATGCCGAAGCACGAATTTCGACTGCGGGCGGCAGCGCTGCGCCAGTACCCGCAACTGAATCCCGAGATTGTCTGCGCCGCCAGCTATTACGACGCCTGGATGTCCTATCCCGAACGCATCTGCCTTGAGCTGGTGTTGGATGCTGAAGCGAGTAGTCCCGATTGCCTTGCCGTCAACTACCTGAGCGCGGTCGCGGGGGACGCGCAATCAATAACCTTGCGAGACGAACTTACGGGAGAGTCCTTGATCGTCAGGCCCAAAGTCGTCATTAATGCCGCGGGACCGTGGATAGACTTCGTTAACCGGCGGGTGGGACGGGATGAGAGACGTTTCATCAGCGGCGCCAAGGGATCGCACCTGGTGCTGGATCATCCCGAATTGTTGGAGGCCACCCGAGACAGCGAGATCTTCTTTGAAAACGACGACGGCCGCATCGTGTTGATCTTGCCCTACCTGGGACGCGTGCTGATCGGCACCACCGATATCCGGATTGACGATCCCGATGACGCGGTTATCAGCGACGAGGAAATTGACTATATCCTGGGCATGGTGGACAAGGTTTTCCCGGCCATCCGGGTCGATCGCTCGCATATCGTTTTCAGTTTTTCCGCCGTGAGACCGCTGCCCTTCAGCGAAGGCGGCGCCACCGGACAGATAAGCCGTGACCACAGCATCGAAACGATCCCGGCGGATGACAATTGTCGCTACCCCATATATTCGCTCGTCGGGGGCAAATGGACCACATTCCGCGCCTTTGCCGAACAAACGACCGATCGCGTCTTGGGCGACCTGGGTTTGCCGCGGCGGGCGGGCACCCAAGACCTCGCTATCGGCGGGGGGGGCGCCTATCCGCGCAGCGAGGGGGCGCGACTGAACTGGTTGCGGGAATTGCAGTCGCGCTGCGAACTGCCCATAAACCGGCTGCGCGACCTATTCGAGCGCTACGGCACCCGCGCCGATGAAATCGCCATGTTCATCTCAGTGTCCGGCAAGGACCGCGCGCTGGCTCATCATCCTGGCTATAGCCGGGGCGAAATCGCCTTCATCCTGCGACATGAGAAGGTGACGCGGCTGGAGGATTTGGTAATGCGGCGCACGGTCATCGCCATGCTAGGCGAATTAACGCGCCCATTGCTCGATGAATTGGCGGAGATCTGCGCGGAGACTATGGCCTGGTCTTATGAGCGGAAAGAAAAAGAAGTTCAGCGTACGCGTGAACTTCTTCGCAGCAAACATCAGATCCAACTGTAGCCGCTCGGCGCGTAATCGGCGACAAGGTCCGCCGCGCTCACGCCAAATAATAAGCCGTATCGTCGCGCGAGACACGGCGCCAGCCGGAAAATTGCGGGCGCTTGACCTTGCTAGCCGAGCTTCACGGCCGTTCCGCTTGCCGTAACCATCAACATGCTGCCGTTGGCGCCAACGGTCTCGTAATCCAGATCGACGCTCAGGATCGCGTTTGCTCCCAAGCGCCGGGCATTGTCCGTCATCTCGCTCATGGCGATGTCCTTCGCTCGCCGCAGTTCTTCTTCATAAGCGCCCGAACGCCCGCCGACAATATCGCGAATGCCGGCGAACATATCCTTGAACATATTGGCGCCCATGATGGCTTCGCCGCTGACAATGCCGAGATAATCCGTTACCGGCTGGCCTTCCACGCTTGGCGTTGTTGTGACGATCACTGTTTTACTCTCCTTGTTCCGATCGACAATCGCGCAGTATGCTAGCGGCAGCGGCGGCTTTCGGCAAGTGCAGGGGCTATCTGTGAGAGCAATCACATCAAAACATAGCGCGTGAAGACCGATTGCCGCCTTCCCTTAACGCCGTTACGCCGAAAAAAGGAGGAATTGTATGGGCTTCTCGGCGAGAAGTCCATACATTTTCCGGATTCATGCAGGGCAATCGCTTCAAATTACAAATCCCTGGCAAAGCCCGCAAGATTTTAAGCACCGAGGCTGTAGCGGTCCTATGAAACTGGACACAGTTTCGCCAGGATTTTGGTAGGGTTTTGGTTTGTGGCAGGGAAATGCTGGACAGGACCGGCGTGCTTGCAGCAGAGCAGGGAAGAGACTGACAGCAGGCGGCATATCCGCCGAGCTTGCTGTGGCAGGTCTGGTTTGATTGCTGTTTGAACTTTGTCCGACTTTGTCCGTTTTGCGGACAAAGAAATACTTTTTTCGGACAATGCGCCAAT
>JAPOOU010000056.1 GCA_026713245.1 Chloroflexota bacterium | reverse complement strand
TCAATTGTACGCTCCTCTATCAACAAAAAAGGCGCTGAGTATTTCACTCTGCGCCTCGATAGTTTGTCCTAATCGACTTGTTCTTCAGTTGCCAGCGCGAAACACCCCAACCCGGTCTATGCAGTTTGGGAAGTAATAATAGTCGAAGGTTGAGACCGTAACCAGTGTGCCCTTAGTCATAATCGACGCTCGCGCCTCGCGGTATCGGATGCGACTTGTAAACTGATGATACACTGCGCCAGTTGATATCGGAATCGTTATTTCCGGCGCAAACGATGCGATTGGCATTGTTGGCGCTGATTTGGATTTCCACGCTCGGCGCTGTGAATTTGCGCCCGACATCGCTCTTGAAGTGACTCTGTCCGACAAACTTTAACGTATTTGGGATTCGCTGTCCAACCCGAATCGCGCAGATGATCTTGAAGGCAACTTCATTCGCGATCTGCTCGTTGGGTACGAAGGGCCAGGGCTTGAGATCGTACTCGATGGTTGTGGCGCCGCTGCTGGCTTCAATGTCTAGAATGCGGATGTCGTCGGTGTGACGGGCGACGAGGGAGCGGATGGCGCTGGCATCCAGGCCGCTCGCAGGCCTGGCGGTAGGTTTAGGCGTCGCCGTAGGATTGATTGTTGCGTGGGCGACCGCTGGCCGCGAAGCGAGGGAAGTGACCGTGCCGTCTGTCACAGGCAATGTCATAATGTCTCCGTCGGCTTCAAATGCTCTTGAGTATACCCAGCCATCTTCTAATAGTATCCAAGTACCATTTTCATTGCGTCCTATTGCGAGCCTTTCCTCGTCGGGCTGCAGAATAGCAACAGCACTGCTCCTGCTGTAGGTTGGCAGATTCCTGACAGAGTAATTGCCACCACTCTTCAATCTGACCTTGATTCCAGAAGGCAGAATAGGCAGCCGCAGAAGATCGCTGCCGGTTGACACAGCAACCGCAGATACCCAGCCGACAGGCGTTTCCAGCCACGAGCCATCTTCTGTGCGGCGCAAGGCAAGTGACGTTTCGCCCTGATTGAGGCTACCAACAATGTCATGGTTCGTTCCCGGTCCAGCGAATACGCTTAACTCGGATAAAACCGTGATAGTAACAGAATAAGCGACTGGCAGCGACATCAAGTCGCCGCTGATGTCCATGCCGCGCGCCACGTTGACCCAGCCAGTTGGCGTATTGACCCAGTCCGCGTCTTCGCTGCGCTCAAAAGCGAAGGCTTCGTCGCCGCGCGGGAAGATCTCCAGGACTTCGGCTTCCCAAGTCGGCGCGCTCAGGAACGCGGCATTCTTGTTAGCCGTGACGGTAATACTGGCGAAAGTCACGGGCAACGCCATGACGTCGCCGTCAAAATCGGCTTCGCTTTCGTGTATCCAGCCCTTGGGCGTCTCCAGCCAGGCGCCGTCATGATTTCTGCCAATTGCGATGGTGAGATTGCCTTTGACGATGCTATCGCTTGCGCGGTAGCTCTTATCGGGTCCGCTGCGCAAGTCGGCTTTCACTATTGCTAGCAAATTGATGGCATCCGCAGTCGGCCTGAGTGTCTTGATATCGCCGTCAACCGCGATGTTGCGGGCATTAACCCAGCCCGCCGACGTTTGCAACCAGCCGGCGTCGGCATCCCGCCCGAAGGCTTTCAGTTCTTCGCCGCTTTCAAAGATGCCCAGAACATTCGAATAGAAGTCGGGTTTGCTGTGCAGCGCGAGGTTCTGCTTCGCCAGGATGCTAAGCTCTATCGCCGCGTCATCCTGCGCAACAACGGGCGAAGCGACAATCAAGAGCATGGCGAACACAAGAACAACAAACAGCTTTCGCATGAAATATTTCCTTAAGAGCTTATGCTAGCTAGTATCGAGCAAGAGTATAAATTGGCTTGTCCATTCAGTCAAGAATGGCGTGCTCGACAGGCGCATTGCAGATTATTGGCGAGCCCTATCCCGAAGACTCGGCATGTGCGAGCGACAGCGTGTGTCTCAGCTGCTCGGTGGCTCGCCTCAGTGTGAGATGCTGGTTTCGGGCGACCTGGTAGGTCGCCCCTGCATAGCTTGTCTTTATGTTGTAGTTTGGGTCGCCAGATGGCGTTATTTTCTTGCTGCCGGACGCGTATTCGCGTCCATTTTGTTCACCACAAATTGAGGCACGGACAAGCCATGCAGGGTCGTCGGTTTATTCGTGATTTTGCTGTCGGCGTTGGTCGTTGATGACGATATTCGATATGGTGATAGTTCGTTCTGCCAAGATAGTGACATGCACCCGCGCTCTACAGCGCGCGTCTCAGCGAACTGGTCAACTCCCGCACGGCGGCGACGCCCTCGCCACCGGCGCGCACCAGCGCCGACCCGACGATGAATCCGTCCATCAGTTTGCTCACCTGACGCGCGTGCTCCGGCCTGCTGATGCCGAATCCCAATACCAGCGGCTTGTCCGTCCGCGCGCGCCAGCGCGCGATGAATTCCCGCAAGTACGTCGGCAGTTGCGCCCGCTCGCCGGTGATCCCGGTCAACGAGACAACATAGATGAAGCCGGTCGCGTGCCTGGCCACCATTTCTATGCGCCGGTCATTGCTGGTCGGCGCCAAGAAGAAAACCAGGGCCAGGCCCTCGCGCGCGCAGCTATCCGCGAACATGGCCGCTTCCTCCGGCGGCAGATCCGGCACGATCAAGCCATCGGCGCCCGCCGCCCGCGCGTCGCGCACAAACTGGTCGGTCCCGTAAGCCACCAGGGGATTGGCGTAGCCCATCATCAGCATCGGCTGGGAAATGCCCTGCGCGCGCAGAGTCCGAACCGCATCCAGGCATTTTCGCACAGTCGTGCCGTTTTCCAGCGCGACCTGCGTCGCCGCCTGAATTGTGGGACCATCGGCAATGGGATCGCTGAAGGGGATGCCGATTTCGAAGCCGTCGGCGCCTTCATCGGCCATGGCTGCGACAGCAGCCAGCGACTCCTGATAAGTCGGATAGCCGATGGGGAAATAGGGCAAAAAGGCTGCGCGTCCCTGAGCCCGCGCGGAGGCGAAGACCTGAGCCAGCGCCACCGTGCCGTGTAATTCGCGTACTGTTGTCATGTCAGTTATCTTCTCCCGTCGCGGCATCGCCTAGTGGCCAAGGACGCTGATGACCGTATCAAGATCTTTGTCGCCCCGCCCGGAAAGATTGACCAGCAAGACGCTGTCTCGCGGCATGGTCGGGGCGCGCTTGATCGCTTCGGCAAGCGCATGTGAACTTTCCAACGCCGGAATGATGCCTTCGGTTTTGCTCAATACCTGAAAGGCTTCCAGCGCTTCTTCATCTGTCGCCATGGTATAAAAGGCGCGTTCCATCTGCCGCAAGTGGGCGTGCTCCGGACCGACAGAGGGATAGTCGAGACCGGCGGAGATACTGTGCGTTTCCATGATTTGCCCGTCATCGTCTTGCATCACGTAAGAGCGGGTCCCGTGCAAGATGCCGGGACGGCTGATATCGAGGTCAGCAAAGCGCGCCGCGTGTTCCCGGCTTTCGATGCCATGCCCGCCCGCTTCCACGCCGATCAATTCCGTGCTCTCGTCGGCGCGGAAGGCGTGGAACATACCGATGGCATTGCTGCCGCCGCCGACGCAAGCGATGCAAGCGTCAGGCAGTTGACCCGTCAACTCCTGAATCTGCTCGCGCGCCTCGACGCCGATGACACTCTGAAAATCGCGAACCATCATCGGATAGGGATGCGGTCCCAGGGCCGAACCCAGTAGATAGAAGGTCGTCTCCACATTCGTTACCCAGTCGCGCATGGCTTCGTTGATGGCGTCCTTGAGCGTGCGGCTGCCGCTTGTCACCGGTATCACTTCCGCGCCCAGCAGCTTCATGCGGAAGACGTTGGGCTGCTGCCGCTTGATATCCACTGTGCCCATGTAGACATGACATTCCAGACCGAGCAAAGCCATGGCTGTTGCGCTGCCCACGCCATGCTGCCCGGCGCCGGTCTCGGCGATGATGCGCCTCTTGCCCATGCGTTTTGCCAGCAGACCTTGCCCAAGGGCGTTGTTGATCTTGTGCGCGCCGGTATGCGCCAGGTCCTCGCGCTTGAGGTAGATCTGGGCGCCGCCCAGCCGCTCGCTCAATCGTCGGGCATAGCTGACGGGCGTCGGACGCCCGGTGTAGGTGCGCTGGAGATAGGCAAGCTCATCATGAAACGCGGGATCGGCAATGGCATCGGCGTATGCGCCCTCAAGTTCGTCAAGCGCGGGAATGATCGTCTCCGGCACGAAGCGTCCGCCAAATTCGCCGAAATAGCCGCGCGCATCCGGCAGGTCAGTGAGATCCCTGCGTATATATAGTTCTGTCATTTTCGCGCATCCTCGCTTCGTTCAAATGTACAAATGCTCTTCT
>JAPOOU010000109.1 GCA_026713245.1 Chloroflexota bacterium | reverse complement strand
GTCTTCGGATTCAACGGTGCCGCCTTCTTGCTGATAAACCAGCGCCATCCAGTTGCGGCTTAGCCCATTGGTCCACATGCCAAGGAATGGCAAACCGGTGGCTTCCTTGAAGGTCTCGGCGTGCGACATGAATTCGTCCATGCCATAGGGGATATCGGGACTTCCATCCTCATTCACCAAGCCCGCTTCTGCCCAGAGATCGACATTGATGTGCCAAAGGTGGCCGTGCAAGTCCCAGGGGATGCCATAGAGCTCGCCGATGTATTCGACGAAGCCGCGGGCGCTGTCGGTCAAGTCGTCAGCGTCGATGCCGGCGCCGGCGAGCACATCGCCCAAGGGCGTCAACAAACCGCGCGAGGCGTAATTGGGAATACGGCGGCCGTGCAGCACCATGATGTCGGGCGGGGTGCCCGCGGCCAGGTTGGCGTTCAACTCTGTGACGCCGGGCCAGTCAACCACCACGGTATTGACATGGATTTCGTCTTGTGTCGCATTGAAGGAATTGGCTAGCGTCTGAATGATGCCGCATTCGCCATAAGCCTCGGACAAATCGGTGGTTTCGCCAAATTCGTCAGCGCACTCGCCGAAGAAACGCATAAAGGTGACCTCGGTCGCGTCCTGCGCGGCGACTGGCATGGCGACCAAGCAGAGCAGCAGCGCCAGGAGCAGCAGTGATTTCAGTTTCGACATAATTGTTTTCCTTTCAGATCAATACGGATAACGGTTATGGGAAGCGAAACGCGCGAGAAAATCGAAGGCGACTCCTTTCTACTTGATGCCGCTGTTGATAGCGATGCCGCTAATGATGCGGCGTTGGAAAACGAAGAAGAAGATGATGATGGGCAGCGCCGTGAAGATAGCCGCCGCCATGTCGCGCCCATAAAAATTGACATCTCCCCATGCCTGGTTTAATTTACGCAAGCCAATGACAATGGTGTAGACCTCGCTGCTGGTAGCCGAGATGATCGGCCACAAATAGCTGTTCCAGTTGCCCAGGAAGGTGAAGATCGCCAAAGCGGTGATGACCGGCGTCGACAGCGGAATGATGATGGTGAGGAAGATGCGAAAGCGCCCGGCCCCATCCATCATCGCCGCTTCTTCTAGCTCGAGCGGAATACCGCGGAAAAACTGCGTCAACAGGAAGACAGCAAAGGACGAGGCGATGCCGGGTAAAATCAGCGCGATCAGCGTGTTGTGCAGCTTCAAATTGGAAAATAGAAGATAGACGGGCAGGAATGTTGCCTCAAAAGGCACCATCAAGCCCATCAAAACCAGAATATAGAGCGGGCGCTTGAAATAAAAGTCGAGCCGAGCGAACGCGTAAGCCGCCAGCGAACACACGGTCAACTGAGCAAGTGTATGTATGCTAGACACGAACACGCTGTTGCCCAGCCATTTCCACAGCTGGCTGCTCTTGAGGATGAAAGCCCAATTCTCGGTGGTGAAGGGATAGGGAATCAAACTCGCCAGATTGCGCTGCAAAGCTGTCTCGGGCCGGAATGATGTGACTACTGTCCAAAGGACTGGCAGCATCCAGACCAAGGCGAACAGGCCTACCGCCAGAACGTATAAACTGGCTCGCCGGCGTTCTACCAGTCGCCGTTTGCGTTTCAGTTCCGCGCCAACAGCCTTCACGTTAGTTCCCTACACCCTGATCACGGAATAATGCCAGTTGAATAAGTGAAATGACCAGCAGTACCGCGAACATAATAACCGCCATAGCCGTGCCGTAACCAACCTGGAAGTACAAGAATGTAGTTTCGAAAATGTTGTATACGATAGTGCGTGTGTTGCCGGCCGGTCCGCCGCCGGTCATGACATCGACTTGACCGAATATCTGGAACGAGGCGATCACTTGCAAGATGCACAAGAAGGCGAAGGGCCGCCGCAAGCCGGGAATCGTGATGTGTCGGAATTGCTGTCGGCGGTTGGCGCCATCTACCTCAGCCGCGTCATACAGCGCCTGAGAGATATCTTGCAAGCCGGCCAGGAATATGAGCATGCTAAAGCCGACCGTCCACCAGAGCGTCGTGAACGATACCACAAGCGTCGCCAGATCCCCTTGATCCAGAAATGGAATCGGACCTGCATTGAACTGCTCCAGGAAAGCGTTGATCAAGCCGCGGCGGGACGAAGCGAAGACACGCGCCCAGATCAAGCCGATGACCGTCACCGCGATGATGTTCGGCAGGTAAAATATGGTGCGGAAGATGCCGATGCCTTTGACCGGGCGGTTGAGCATCAGCGCGAAAAAGAGACCGACAAAGATGATGGGAATCGTTAGGGCGACGAACAAAATCGTCTGCTCAAAAGCCTGATGGAACTGCGTGTCCCGTGTCAGGAGGCGCTCGAAGTTCTTCAGCCCGATATAGCGGATATTCGTGCCCATGATCTCCCACTTGTGCAGGGAGATATAAAAAGTCTGGAAGATGGGCAGGATAGTGAAGATGGCGTAGAGGATGCCGAAGGGCAGGATGAACATAAAGGCGGTAGCGGTCCGCTGCGCTTTTGCGGGCAGCTTCTCATGGAAGCGGCGGTACGGTTCAAGAACGGGATTGAATATCTCAAACAGGCTGAGGACGAAGTCTACAACGCGGCCGACATTAAATGTGGTCATCACTTCGACTCAGCAAGCCCGGTCGCTCGTGTTGCGGGCGGGGGAAGGGGATAAGCAGCAGGATCGGTCATACCAAAACAGCAGGAATCGTAAACTGTGAACTCAGCAAATTAGCATAATCATATTATCTTGTTCGTCAAGTTGTATTTTGCTGCGTTCTCTTTGTTTGGAATCAGCCGCGCTTCTCGTTAAAATCGGCTTGAGCCATTTATCACAAACGGGAGATTTACGATGAAGATTCTGGTCACGGGCGGCACCGGGCGCATCGGCGCCAACCTGGTCCTTCGCTTGCTGGATGCCGGGCATCGCGTGCGCAGCTTTGTCTACCCGGGCGATGCCAGCCGCGCCAAAAAGCTGGATGCATATGAGGGCGTGGAAACGGTCTTCGGCGACCTGCGTAATCCCGAGGATGTCAGCAGTGCCGTAGCGGGCGTTGACGCCATCTATCATCTGGCGGCCGCCTTTCAGGGACCTTTCGATAATCGGCAGTACCTCGATATCAACGCCATGGGCACACTCAACATTCTCGAAAGCATCCGCGAGCTATGCCCGGATCTGCATCGCTTCGTCTATGCCAGCACGGAAGGCGTCTATTGGGACGCGCGCGTCAGCGGGCGTTACTTCGAGCAGCCGATTAGCGAAGACATGGCGGGCAAATATCCCAATATGGCCTACTTGATGACCAAGTGGCTCGGTGAAGAGTTGGCGCTGGTCTATCACTATCAATACGGCATTCCCACCTGCGCCATGCGCTTCTCTACCGTGATCGAACCGAGTGAATTCCTCAACGATGCCGGCCTGCCGCGGCATTTTCTCTATAGTTCGGCATATGCCACCTACAGCAATAACGAGTCATACGAACTGCGGGACATCCGCGACCAGAACGATCCCGATGTTCTGGGAATGATCGAGACCCTGCGCGCGGGCTGGGACGGCGAAGAGAAATTGTTGCTGAGCCTCAATCCCAATGGCGTGCCCTACCGCCAGCACTTCGGCGACGTCCGCGACATCGCCGATGGCCTGGCGTTGGCGATAGAATCTGACGAAGCGGTCGGCGAAGCCTTCAATCTGGCCGGCGCCGCCATCTTCGACTGGGGCGAAATCGTGCCCAACCTGGCGGAGCGCTGCAACCTGCCCTACGTTGAAGCGCGCCTGCCCTACATGAACCACTTTGAACTGGACTTGACCAAGATACGGACCAAGCTCGGTTTCCAGCCGCGCCATGACTTCAATAGCATCCTGGCCACGGCGGAGGCGATCCGGCGCGGCGAAGCCACGGATGTCATCCCCACCGGCGTCATGTTCGGCGAAGGCTAGAGAGATCCGGGAGGACAAACTCATGGACAGCGCAGCAATCGCAGTCATCGAGTCCGCGCCCCTGGTGGGGCGGCGACCGCGAGAAGCCGGCAACAATTCGCGTTTGAACATTCATGGCATTGACGTCCATCTTCAGGTCATGCGCTTGACCACCGGGGACGGCGCTTCCGGCTTCGGGCTCTGTTTTGCCGGCCGCGATGAAGCGGAGCCGCTCCTGGGCGGGGACGTGTCTGAGCTGATGAGCGATGATGGCCGTATAGCAAGTTCCGCCCGCGCCTTTGATTTTCCGCTCTGGGATCTGGCCGGGGCGCTGCGGGGAGCGCCGGTTTATGCGCTGGCTGCGCCGGCGGAAGCGCCGATCCGGGCGCCGCTGCGCGTGCCCTGTTACGATACCTCGCTCTACATGAACGACTTGCACCTGGATTCGGACGAAGCCGGGGCTGCGCTCATCGCCGCACACGCGCGCCAGGGTTACGAGAAGAACCACCGTTCCTTCAAGATCAAGGTCGGGCGCGGCGCCCGGCACATGCCGCTGGAGGCGGGCACGCGGCGCGATATCGCTGTCATCAAGGCGGTGCGCGCGGCCGTGGGACCCGCGGCCAGGATCTTGATTGACGCCAACAATGGCTACAACCTGAACATGGCCAAGCGCGTGCTGGCGGAAACGGCGGATTGCAACTTGTTTTGGCTCGAGGAGGCCTTCCACGAAGATCCGGAGCTTTACGGAGCGTTGCATGCCTGGATGGAGGGCGAGGGCTTGTCCGTGTTGATCGCCGACGGCGAGGGCTGGGCGTCGACAGCGCTGATGGATTGGGCGCGCGACGGCTTCGTGGATGTGATCCAGTACGATATCTTCAGTCACGGCTTCAGCAACTGGCTGGACACAGGCGCGCAACTTGATAACTGGAATGTTCGGACCGCGCCGCATCATTATGGCCGCCATCTGGGCAATTATGTCTCCGGTCATCTGGCGGCGGCGGTGCAGGGATTCCCCTTCGTCGAGTGGGACGAGACGAGCACGCCCGCGATCGACGCTTCGGCTTACCGCGTTGAGGACGGCCATGTCGTCATTCCCGATGCGCCGGGCTTCGGGCTGGCGCTGGATGACGCGGTCTTCCGCGCAGCGGTGAAGGACGGCGGCTGGGAGCTGCGGCTGTGAGGGTGGAGTCGCTGTTATCCGCCATCCCTGCGGCTATCCCCTCAGCTTCCTGAACTCCATCACGCCGTCGTCTAATCTACCGAAGCGCATGACCAGCAGGTCCTTCAAATAATTCTGATAGACCCGCCAGGGAGGCCGGCCGCCCTGCCTCGGCAATTCGTCCCCCGCGCGCCGCACATAACCGGATGTGAAATCGATCATGGGCTCGGACGGGGGCGACTCCGCTTCGGGGCGCGGGACGCATTGCCGGTAACCGCGCCGGCGCATGTAATTGAGCAAGCGGCAAACGTACTCGCAGATCAACTCGCATTTGAGCGTCCAGGAGGCGTTGGTATAGCCAAAAGCCGAGGCCAGGTTGGGGATATTGCTGTACATCAAACCTTTGTAGCTCAAGGTATCGCCCAACTGCACCGGTTGGCCGTCGACGATGATTTGCACGCCGTCCATGATGCGCATGCGCATGCCGGTGGCGGTGACGATCACATCGGCGGGCAGGATCTCGCCCGAGCGCAATTGCAAGCCCTCTTCCACGAAGCGCTCGATATGATCGGTGACCATGGACAGCCTGCCGTCGTTGATGGCTTGGAAGAGGTCGGCGTCCGCCGCGATGCAGACGCGCTGGTCCCAGGGGTTGTAGGCGGGGTCGAAGTGCCGCTCGACATCAAAACCCGGTTCCAGGACGGCGCGGATACGCTGCAGAATCACGTCGCGGGTCTCGTTGGGATTGACCTTCGCCTTGCGATAATAGTAGCTGCCGATGAGGATCATTTTCCAGCGCGCCAGCCAGCTCACCAGCCTGTCCGGCAGGCGGCCGCGCAGGAGATTGACCTGGTCGTCGCGCGCGGGCATGCTGACGACATAGCTGGGCGAGCGTTGGAGCATGGTCACATGACTGGCCTTCTGCGCCAGTGCCGGGGCGATGGTCACGGCTGTTGCGCCGCTGCCGATGACGATAACGCGCTTGCCGGCGTAGTCGGGATCGACGACGCCGGCGCCCTGTTCGCGCGCGTCCCAAACCTGGGGATGGACGACCGGGCCGGCAAAATCGGCCATGCCCGGCCAGGGCGGCGTATAGCCTTGGTCGTAGCGATAGTATCCCGTGCACATGAAGAGGAAGTTGCAGCGGATCTGCGTCGTTTCTTCGCCGCGCGCGATATCGACCGTCCACAGCGCTTCCCGCGAGGACCAGCTTACGCGGCTGACGCGCTGGCCGAAGCGGATGCGCCGGTCGATGCCGAATTCGCGGGCGGTGTCCTTGAGGTACTGCAAGATAGACGGGCCGTCGGCGATGGCGTTCTCGCCGCGCCAGGGGCGGAAGCGATAGCCGAGCGTGAACATGTCGGAATCGGAACGGACGCCGGGATAGCGAAAGAAGTCCCAGGTGCCGCCGATGGCGTTGCGGCCTTCGACGATGGTCCAGCTAAGCTGGGGGCAGCGCTGTCCCAAGTAGTAGGCGGCGGCGATGCCGGAGATGCCGGCTCCAACGATCAGTACATCAAGTGTTTCGCTTGTCATGTCTCGGGAATGTGCATGTAAGGCACAACTTTACCAGATCCGAATCCTATACTTGATCCTGTACAAGCCATCTCGATGACAATTCAGACGGAATCCAAATGGCTACATTGACAACGTCTTCCGCAACTATGCTATTGTTTCGTATCAAATTCAGTTTGTGTATCTGTACAATGACCCTACCCTTATCACCGATTCCTCGATCTCCAGGATAGACTCTTCGGGATTGATTTGGGTTTCGACCTTGCATAAGATTGCTTATCTTATCGTTTGCATTTAGCTCACGTTTCCGCGTTAGCCAATCTCTCCGGCTGCTCGACATTTTGAAAACTGTGCATGTAGCTTCCCAATTCTGGTTAAGATAGTTTCTTACTTGCAGAAGCACACCTGCGAAAGATTGATCTGAAAACTTAAGTTGCGTGAGCAGATGTTCATAAACGAAACTCAATTCTACTGTCTCATTCTGCATGTGACGCTGTATTTCGGTTCTTTCGCCATGCCCTGAATCTGGGCTTAGGTCAAGTGTTTCAAAAAACTTATCCGCAATCATGCGATTATGCGCTGTCGTGTCTTTGTCGATGTGTGGTGACAATGGTATGAACCATCGATTAGCGATTTTGCCTTGTACATAATCTATGTCGACGACATTTGATCGAGTGGGGCGCAACCTATCAGGCAACAAGAACTGCCGTCTCCATTCATTCAACGACTTATCGGTCTCTTGAAATTCCACTAACTCTGAACGTATGCTTTTTTCATGGTCTACATACTGGCTGTAAGCAGTAAGTAATTCGTGTTCTAAATATATGCGACAATAACTTAGATAGCCCTTCTTATAACCGAAAAATCTTGCTCGCTGCTGGATAGTATCTGCATTGCCCGTACCGATACCACGGGGCATATAGGTTACCGTCAAGCCTTCCACTGTATATCCTCTATCCATTGCCTGTCCGCCTATGAGGATATGTGCATACGAGTTCTGCCAATCAACCGAAGGCGTCCTGCCGCTAGAAGCATTTACCTCTTGTACAACTGTGTTTTTTACGGAACGCTTTAGATACGAAACTATCTTATCGAAATCCGGCAGATGCTTAGCCGTTCGCATAAGGTCGTTATAGGAGGCGCGAAATTCGTCAATCAGATCAGTTCTGTCTGGATCATCCGAGTCTAATCCCAGTATTTCAACATAGAAATCTTTTATTTGGTTGACCCATTGAGTAAACACCGAATGTGGCATCGTGCGATGACTTGGATGAATTAGCATTGTGCGATGACCGTATTCTCGGTCGACAATCGCTCCTACAGCTACACCCACAAAGAAAATCCTAAGCGCTTCCAAAAGCGACGTGGGTGGTTCTTCGGGCACATTTTGATGAGTGAATACGTCCGTAGAAGGTATAGTGCGCAAGATCCCTCTCTGGTTGCTAAAGAAATCTTCGCCACCTATGTAGTCTCTTCCAGGCTCTAGAATTTCGGCAAAACTAGGAGATAAAATATCAATGATATTTATGAGTAACGGCGCTTGAGGCGTAGCAGTGTATTGGAGATAAGAACGGTGTCCTAGTGTGGCCCGCAATTCCAGAATTCTACGATATGTTGTGCTTTCATTACCCTGATTTATTTGTGTATTCAAACTTGCCTGATCACCTTCGTCGTCAATGATCAGACAAGGTACGTTTTCTAGCGGAAGTCTC
Organism: Chloroflexota bacterium; assembly: GCA_026713245.1. Classification (GTDB taxonomy): domain Bacteria; phylum Chloroflexota; class Anaerolineae; order Aggregatilineales; family Phototrophicaceae; genus UBA6055. The sequence goes on along the minus strand of JAPOOU010000109.1, from coordinate 9,381 downwards.
GTTAGTAAATCTGTAAGATTTTCCAGATGCCTATGATGTTTCATAACAGCAATCAGCACAGTTTGACGTAAATCAACCGGAACGAAGTCATCATTCCAATCATCGAGTCTGGCTTTTATCTCACGCAAGCTATCTCCAACTTGCGGGTTCCTACGAAACCACCATTTCCTGTCAGGTCGATCATCGAGTCGTAGGTCGGAGCGAAGCCTCTTTATTGATTGATCTGTTAGGGGTATTGATGTTCCGGTGACCACTATTACAATGCGATATCCATTGTCTCTTGCCAATGTGGTAACGGCGGTAAATGACATAGTCTTGCCGCTCTGTACATATCCAATCACCAATCCAGTTTCACTTCCACTTGTTTTGGTTGGAGGAACACAACGCGACAAGACTCTCTTTGCCTCGCAAAGTAATTGGGTTTTGCTTGCTTCATCAACTTGGATATGTTCTAAGAGTTGCTCTGTTTCGGATCCTAGTTGTGGTATCCAAGTACCCACACTTTCCTTCAAGGTGTTGAAGTGAATGTTGTTAGTCATTGCGAGCATCCATCGGCTAAGGTTGTGAAAGCGCTTCTCTAAGAATACTGTTTATAAATCGCTTGAAAGTTCCCGCGTACCTTACTCCACTGCTTCGAACTGTTATTTCTGCCAACACAATCGCCACTCCCACTCGAAGCAGTCCCTCGATTTTTTCATCATCCGTGCCTGCAAATCTTGCCATGAAGGGGTGAGCCAGTGACAGGCGAATCCCTACAACTCTCCCGTCTTCACTAGGTGAATAATCCGCGATCAACTGGTCACATAGTTCAATCCAATCTCCGATGGCTGGATCGTTTGTTAGTTCGAGAACAATGCGCCAGTTTTCATTCTTGATGACGAGATCGATAACTCGTTTTGACGAGAGTTTTCTAGTGGGTAGCTCTCGCGGTACTGGTGAATGGTCCGGTGGTGCCTCTAACGCGGGGCCTAACACAGGAGGCAAAGTTTGCTCTAAGTTCTCAGCAGTCCTCTTGTTTGCGGATTCTGCCGCTTTCTTTAATTCGTTCCTCGGCGGTCGTTTGCGATAACCTTCTGCTTGAGATATGAGAGAAATGGATTTCTCTTCAAGATGTTCTTTCAGAAGTTGCAAAAACTCTTCTTCGTTTTCTTCCCATTGAAATCCGTCTTTTGTGTGGCTTACATCAAATCCAGTCAGGTGTAGTTCACCAAAAAGCCTCTGATATGTATAGCTGTTTGATTTCTTAAAGATATATTCGGGCCGGTATCCGTCATCCCCACTTCCCTCAATAACACGAGAGTTTCTGAATAAGGAAAAGCCTGCACCTGAAACGCTACCGGTTTCAAGCAATGCGGCGAATCCACGGACTTCAAGTCCACCTCCAAAGTCAAAATCAATGTCTTTCTTCCAAAGAATCTCCGCGCGTGTCTCGTCTTTGAAATACGGGGCACACAAGATCTTCGGCTCCGGATAGCTTAGCATTTCGCCGTCGAACGTAAGTTCAAGCAGACCATCTCTAATAAACACTCTATATATACTAGCAAGATGTTGCTTTATCTTTCCAATGGTACGACCGTGTGGCTTCCTGTATAAGTCAATCAGTGTGACTTCAGTAAAGTGACTTTGCTCACTTGCGGGATTGAAATTCACCAACAGTTCTTCGAGATTGTCATGAACGATCCTATCTACGTCGAAGAACACAGTTCTTTCAAAAGATTCTCCAAGTGACGAAGTTCGAACTGACCAGCGTTTAGCAAACCAACAGGCCGCACTTTTCATCCCCATTCCAAATTCGCTTAAGCCCGCACGATTGGGCGGAATAGCGGCAGGACGAAATGCGCGCGCGTAATCATTCTCATGTATTCCTGCCACGTTGTCTCGTATAGTGATAGATCCTCTGTCCGCATTATCCAGACTGATACTTACTTCAGCTTTGAACTTGCGTCCTTCAAGTCGTTCGAGCACATCCTTATTGTCCAAATAACTTTGCAACGAATTATCGACGAATTCTGCCATGGCGTACCATGGCTTGTAATTGAGATGCCGAAGCACTGAAAGTATACTAACGCCCGGTCTAATGTTGATCGATTCGGTTTGAGGCATGTGTATCATTCTCGTTTCGGCCTATAAGTGCACAAGCGATCTGCTCTGCAACGTGAACGTTCACGGCATTCCCAATTGCGCGGATTTGTTGCGCCTGGGTTGGCGGAAGATTCTTCAGTTCTTCCATACTTTGGAGTCTCAAACATTCGCTAAGAGTCATGTATCTTTTTTCCCAACCCACTATTGGAATCTGGGTTGTTGTCATCGACACCAGGGACGGTGATGTCACAGGTCGTTTCACACGAACCCCCGAAGCTCTTATCTGAATGATGAAATCCCAAATGTATCGTCTTTCACCTTTGCAATTCCATTCCAGTTTTTGCAGACTAGGCGGAAACTGCTTAATCTTCGGTAACCACCCGTCCACCCACGACTTATTTCTTGCATAAAGATCGCGATTCTGCCGTATGTAGCTTATTTTCCAACCTGGAAAATGCTCTTGCTTTCGGCGTGCATGTGATGGAAGGTAGCTCATTATCTCAGTGTGCCCAAGTCCTTTAAGAGGTAGTCCATGACTACCGCAATAGTTTTGTAATTCTTTGTGACTCATCGCGTGTGGTGTAGTGTCTTCATATGGATAAGTCGCGCCAAATTCCATTGTCCATATTGGAAAAGACGGTAATTGCTCGTTAGTTGGATAGAGTTCAAGAAACTCCTGCCATACTTCAAAATTCTTGTGGACTTGATCAGAAATCTGCCGAACTTGCGAAGGACTGTTGTCCAAAATATCGCGAACGGCTGTAACCTTGCTTAAGTATTCCGCTGGCCATTTGAAATGTTCAAGACCAATTCGACTACCTACAATGAACATTCGCTCTCTTATCTGCGGAATGCCAAATCTATGAGGAGACAGTTTTCTCTCGCAAACCTTGTATCCGACGTCTTCGAGTTTTCTTTTCATTTCCTCCCATGTTTTCCCACTGTTATGTTTACGAAGGTTTGCGACGTTTTCGAGCATGAAGTACTTAGGGGAGTGGTGACGCAAAATGTCGGTCACATTATTGAAAAGATCTCCCCATTGGGGACATTCGAACCCTTTTTGACTACCCGCTTTTGAAAATGGCTGGCACGGAAAACCAGCGCAGAGAATGTCATGTTCAGGAATTTCTTCTACCAGCACTGAGCGTATATCACCTACGGGCAACATCCCAAAATTTTTTCGGTATAGTTCCCGCAATTCTTCGTCTATCTCGCTAGCGAAAACGCATTCACAACCGAGGCTTTTCAAAGCCAAGTGGAAACCACCGAGTCCAGCAAAGAGATCAATAAACTTCAACATAAGCCAACTCAATGTCTTTGCAAGCAATGTGACATCGGAGGAATTGTATTACAAAGTCCGGATTTATTGCAACTGGTTTTCATGATTGATCGACTGTTCAACTAATGCCGGCCAACGCCGCCAGATGATGGTACTGGCTCATGTACAGATGATAATAGAAGCCGCGCAGTTCCAGCAGTTGATCGTGCGTGCCGCGTTCGATGACGCGCCGGTCGTTGATCACGAGCACCTGGTCGGCATTGCGAATGGTGCTGAGCCGATGCGCGATGACGAAGGCGGTGCGCCCTTGCAGGAGGCGCAGGAGCGCTTCCTGGATGTGAATCTCCGTGCGCGTATCGACGCTGCTGGTGGCTTCGTCGAGGATCAGAATGCGCGGATCGGCCAGGATGGCGCGGGCGATCGCCAGCAGTTGGCGCTGTCCCTGGCTGAAGTTATGGCCTTTTTCCGAGACCCGGGTCTGGTAGCCGCGGGGCAGCAGATGGATGAAGGCATCGGCGTTGGCCAGCTTGGCCGCTTCGATGACCTCGTCGTCGGTGGCGTCCAGCCGGCCGTAGCGGATATTCTCCATCACCGTGCTGCTGAAGAGAAAGGTATCCTGGAGGACAATACCCAGTTGTTCGCGGATGGAATTTTGCCGCAGGCGGCGGATATCCCGCCCGTCAATGCGGATGCTGCCGCCGGTCACGTCATAGAAGCGGCTGAGCAGGCTGATGATGGTGGTTTTGCCGGCGCCGGTTGGCCCGACAAGCGCGATCGTCTGGCCCGGCGCCACCTCGAGGCTGATATCCTCGAGAACGGGCGCGTCCTGTTCGTAGGCGAAGCTGACGCGGTCAAAGCGCACCTGCCCGCGGATGTTGACGAGGGGCTCGGCATTGGGCGCGTCAACGACGCTGGGTTCGGCGTCGAGTACGGCGAAGATGCGCTCGGCGCCGGCCAGGGCCGATTGCAGTTGATTGTAGACCATGGCGATGCCGCGCATGGGACGGAAGAAGTTCATGACATAGATGACAAAGGTGGCGATCACGCCCACGGAAACGACATCGCGCAGCGCCAGCCATCCGCCGAGCAGCGATGTGCCGGCGACGGTCAAAATGCTCATGGTCGTGAACATGGGACCGAGGGCCGCGGTTATGAAGTCGGCGCGAGTCCCGACTTTGCGATAGGCCTGGCTGGCTGCCTGGAACTGGTCGATGGCGCTGTTTTCTTGCGCGTAGGCCTGCACGGCGCGGATGCCGGTGATGTTCTCTTCCAGGACGGCGTTGAGCAGGCCCAGGTTCTTTTGCATGCCGCGGAAGGCTACCCGCGTGCGCTCGGTGATTTGACTGGTGATGAAGAGCATGATGGGCAGGATGATGAGGGTGCCGATGGCCAGCGGCAGATTGAGCAAGAGCATGGCCACCATAATGCCGCCCAGGGACAGGATATTGGTGGTGAACTGAATCAAGCCGTTGGACAGAATCTGGTTGATGGTCTCGCTGTCATTGGAAATACGGCTCATCAGGTCGCCAACGCGGTGCTTGTCGTGATAGTCCAGGGACAGCGCCTGAAAGTGGCGGAAGAGGGCCGCGCGGATATCGGCAACGAAGTATTGCCCGACGCGGATCATCATCATGCCGTGAATCACCGTGACGATCCCCTGGGCAAGATATACGAAAAGCATAATCAGGGCGATGCGCAGCAAACCGTCGACATCGTTGTGGACCACGTACTGGTCAATCGCGCGTCCCAGCAGGGCCGGACCGATCAAACCCAGCAAGGCGCCGGCAAGCACCAATACGGCTACCAGCAGCAAGTGGCTGTGATAGGGCCGCAAATAGTCGGACAGTCGGCGCAGGGTACCGCGGCGATCCCGGGCTTTCTCGCCGGTCGGCCTTGACCCGCCCGAGCCGCCGATGAAACGCGGGCGCTCTGTCGTCGAGCCTCGGTTAGTCATCGCGCCTCATAGTCTCCATGCCGTTTACCTCGCCCAACTGCGACTCATAGATCTCGCGATAGATATCGCTTGAAGCGAGCAATTGCTGATGGGTTCCGCGCGCGGCGATCCGTCCCTGATCGAGGACCAGGATCTGATCGGCCTTCAGGACGCTTGTGATGCGCTGGGCGATGATAAATGTGGTGCGGTCGGCGGCCAGTTTTTCCAGCGCGGCTTGTAACCTGGCTTCGGTCTCCATATCGACGGCGCTGGCGCTGTCGTCGAAGATCAGTATGCCCGGTTGGATCAGCAGGGCGCGGGCGATAGCGATGCGCTGTTTTTGCCCGCCGGAGAGGTTTGCGCCGCCGGCTTCGATCCGGCTGTCGTAGCCCGCGGGCATGCTCGTGATGAAGTCGTGGGCCTGGGCCGCTTTGGCTGCGGCGATGACATCATCCAGGGTCGCCGCGGCGTCGCCGTAAGCGATATTGTCGCGGACGGCGCCGCTGAAGAGGATGGATTCCTGCAGTACCATGCCGATGCCCGAGCGCAAGGCGCCGGCGTCCCAGGCCTTGACGTCGATGCCGTCAACCGAGACCCGGCCGCCGTTGACGTCGTAGAAGCGCGGGATCAGGTTGACCAGGGTGCTCTTGCCGGCGCCGGTCGCGCCCAGCAGGGCGATCTGCTGACCCGGTTCCACCACGAAGCTGATGCCATGCAGGACGTCGTCGCCGATGGCGCGCGCCGCGCCGTTGTCCTTGTTGAGTCCGGGCCGGCTGTAGTGGAAGGAGACATTGTCAAAGGTCACGCGGCCGAGCACGCGCTGGGCTTGATGGGGCGCGGGCGCTATGGACAGCGCCGGTTTTGTATTGAGAACTTCCACAAGGCGCTCGGCGGAGGCTTCGGCGCGGGCGGCCATCATGAGCAGATTACCCAGGAAGAGCAAGGGACCCATGCCGATCATCAGATAGTTGTTGAAGGCGATTAGTTCGCCCAGGGTCAAGCGATCGCCCAGCACGGACAAGCCGCCGAACCAGAGCACGGCGACCGTGCCGACATTTGTCAGCACTTGCAGGACCGGCATGGCCACAGCCAGCAGATTGCCGACTTCGATGTTCTTTTCGCGATAGTCGTCGTTGCTGGCGGCAAAGCGCTCAATCTCGAAGCGGCCGCGCACAAAGGCCTTGACGACTTGAATCCCGGCCAGGTTTTCTTGAACCAGCGTATTCAATGCGCCCAGGCGCTGCTGGACGACGGTGAAGAGGCGGGTGGCTTGCAGCATGAGATAGCGGATGAAAAGCGCCGAGAGGCCGGCGACGGCAAACATGATCAGCGACAATTCCCAATCGGTCAGCAGCAGCATGATCATGCTGCCGAAGATCATCACCAGGACGCGCAGAATCAGCGAGAGGCCGGCGCTGGAGAACATGCGCACGACATCGACATCGCTGGAAACGCGGGTCATCAATTGACCGGTCTGCATCTGGTCGAGATTGGCGAAGGACAGGGACTGAATATGGCGAAAGAGGGCGTGGCGGATATCGTAGGCCAGGCCCTGCGAGACGACGGCGCGGCAATAGCCCTGCCCCAGTGTGCTGGCTGCGCCGACCAGGGCGGCGACGAACATCAGCGCCGCGCCCAGCAAGATGCGGTCCATGTCACGGGGGCGGATGCCCTCGTCGATCATCAATTGCAGGAGGCGCGGCACGCTCAGCTCCATGGCGACCGGGAGTACTGTCGTCAAGAAGCCGAAGAAGAGGAACCAGCCGTAGGGCTTCATGAAACTGAAGATGCGCCAGAGGGACTTCATGCGACAAGTGTAGCGGCGCGATGGCGCGTGTACAAGCGGCGCGCCGGGGATCGGCAGCCCTCGTCCTTCATCGGGAGGCGCCGCCGCCGAGCTGAAGTTTGGCGTGTAGAGCCGCGCCAATCAGGCACATATCTTCGGCGAAGGCGGCCGGACGGATCAGTCCGTCATAATAGAAATCAGCGTGCAAGATATGCTCGCGGATGATGGCGCGGGCGGGATCCAGCAGCAGGTCGCCCAGTTTGCTCGCGCTGCCGCCGATGACAAGCGCCGCCGGATTGAAGAGGTGCAGGAGATTGATCAGGCCAAGGCCCAGCCAGCGCCCGGCTTGCGCCGCCACTTCCAAGGCGAGCGCGTCGCCCGCCAGCGCCGCTGCGCCGACGACGCTTCCATCGACATGTGGGAGACCCCGCAAGGACGAGACGCTGTCACTGCTCCGCAGGCGATGACGCGCCCAGTCGCCCAAGGCCGTGCCGGAGACCAGTTCCTCCCAACGGCGGTGGCTGCCGTCGGGCAGGCTGAAGCGCATATGGCCGGGTTCTATGGCATGTGAACGCCAACCGGTGAAAAGCCCGCCATTGATGATCGCGCCGCCGCCGAGGCCGGTGCTGATGGTCAAGTAGATCATCGGATCCGCGCCTTGCCCGGCGCCCAGGTGATACTCCGCCAAGGCGCCCAGATTGGCGTCGTTTTGCAGAAAAGTCGGTACATTGCCAAAGGCGCCGCTGATTGTCGTGGCGAGCGGGACGTCCGACCAACCCGGCAGTGTGCAGGCTCGGATAATGATGCCGTTCTCGGCGTCCAGCGGACCGGGCGCGGCAATGCCAATGGACGCCGGTTTGGCATCGGGCTCGAGCAAGGACTTACCCAGATCAATCAGGCGTTTTAAGCCCGGGCCCATGCCTTCTTCGACTTTGCTGGATGTTTCTGCCCGGCGCAACATGCGCAGGTCGTCGTCGAATAGCGCGGCTCGGCTGCGCGTGCCGCCAAAATCAATCGCCAGATAGGTCTTCATAAGCCGTTGACGAAGGCGTATTGCTGATAATCGGGCGTCGGTTTGCCGGCGTCGCTCCCCTTGCCCGCTTGCAGCGTGAGCGCGCCGTCGCGGGAAAGCACGGTTCCAGCGCGAAGGCCGCGCTTCAAGGCGTCATAAGCGATGCGGCTCATATCGACAGCCCTTTGGCGATCAATGTGCGAGACTGCGGCGCCGCGCTGCGCGTGCCCCAGGCGCGTCAGTCGAACGCGGATGCCGGTGATGTTCGGGATTTCGTCGGCCAAGCGCTCGGCGCCCGTCACGCCTTCGGAGAGCAGAACCAGCGCATATCCCCGCCGCGCCACAGTGATTTTCAAGCGCTCGGCGAGCCAGCCCATGCCGAAGTCATATTCGGGCAGCAGGACGGCATCGGCGCCGCAGGCGTAAGCGATGGCCAAAGCCAGGTAGCCGCTGTCTCCGCCCAGGGTCTCGACCAGGAAGATGCGACCGGGCAAGGCATTGGCTGTGGCGCGGATGCCTTCGATCGTTTGCCAGGCGTAGTTGCAGGCGGAATCGTGACCGAGGGTGTAGTCCGTGCCCGGCACGTCGTTGTCAATCGTGGCCGGCAGGGCAATGCAGGAAAGGCCCCATGTTTGCAGGCGCGGGATGACAAACTTGATCGTGCCGTCCCCGCCAAAGAGCAGCAGATTGTCGATCTTTTCTTGGGTCAGGACGCGGCTCAACCGTTCACCCGCATCGTGACTGGCGAGGGCCGGCGCGCGGCTCGATGTCAACCAGGATCCGCCCCGTCCCGAAAGCAAGCCGACGGCAGCCGGATCAATCTCGGTTAGCTGCCCGGACAGCAGGCCGGCGAAGCCGTTTTGAGCGCCGATGACCTGGTCACCGTTTTGGCTTGCCAAGCCGGTATAGGCGGCGATAGCCGCGTTAATGCCGGGCGCGTCCCCGCCGCTGACGACGATTACCGTTTTCATGGGTCGCGGTCTCAATTTCGATTCGGTACCTGCATGGAGGAATGATACCTGCGATTGGCAGTTCAGCCAAAGGGCGGCGATAAGGTAGTGTATCAAAGTCGGTTGAAATATGGAGTACGTTGAAATACTAACTTGACCCTCACCCCAACCCCTCTCCCATAAAGGACTGAGGGCAGGACAGGTTTGCAGTAACACGGTGCAAAAGAGACGTGTCAGCCAAGGCTGACCCCTACAAGAACCATTGAAATCTGAAAATTGTAGCCGCTCGGCGGCAGCGAAAAGGTCTGTCGCGCTCACGCAAAATCGTAAGCCGTCTCG
>JAPOOU010000057.1 GCA_026713245.1 Chloroflexota bacterium | reverse complement strand
CGTCAGTAAACTCGCCTACGCCCTGTCGACCCTGCTCAATCAGGCCAATCAACTCGAAGAAAGTTTTGAAGATCTGCCCCCCAACCCGCAACATCCCGAGGGTGTACCCAATCGCATCGAAATTGTCTACGACGATAACCCGCAGCATGACCCGCCCGAGGCAGTTGAACTTCCGCAGCAGCCCCGCCCGCCTCAAAGCCTCGACATACGTGCCGCCCTGGAGCAAATCGGCATTGGGACGGATCAAGTTCCTGAAAGCCCCCCGCCAGGCGCGCAAACGCCGCTGATGGATCGCCCCCGCTTACAGAATAGAGAAGCAAAAGTGGCCCGATCTGGCAAAAACCGTAAAGGGCTTAAGAAACGTCGCCGTCGAGCAAAGCGAAAAGCGCATTGATCTGCCAAAAAGCCCATCCTCGACGCCTTGCTTCGCCAAGGCTTGCGATGGCTCTCAATTCACCGCTCCGTCCCCGGGCTCTCCTTGACCCCTACCAGGTTCATCGCGAAATCTGTAAGGCTTGTCCGCTACCGCGATTCTTACGCATAGGCAACTGTAACAATACCGAAACGGTACAAAAAGAGAATCAATCCTTGCGTAAGGCAACAGATTACTGCGGAATCCGCCAAGTTTAGCTCCCCTTCCCTGATGCTTCGGGGAAGGGGCCGGGGGATGGGGTAGAAATGGCGCGGATGTATGACCCAGTAGAGGACAAGCTATGTAGGGGCGACATACCATGTCGCCCGCTTTCCGGCTGAAGGTGACCGGATAATCGCATTGAAATGGACAAATGAAACTGGAAATTGTAGGGGCGACCGGCAGTCAGTGTCCACGCGCCCTATCAGGCCACCCGCCAAAGCGCAGATGAAATACCTTGGTCTGCTCTGGCGCTCCCCCTCCCTGATGCTTCGGGGTTTCCGCCCCCCGTTTAGCGGGGGGATTGAGGGGGCCTAGGGCCGGGGGGTGGGGTTGGAAAACCCGGCCCGTCCTCAGATCCGGGCAGGGGGTACCCCCCCCCAGTATGCATACTGTATCTATACTGTTACCCAAAGAGGGGGCAAAATCAGGGCATCTTCAGAGCATTTGAGGACGACTTGCGCCTCACTGAGCGCTGCTCAGCTCATTTGAAGGAGAGCTTTGGGCTGGGGCTAGGCTCGCAGCTTCCGCTCCAGCACCCGCGCTCCCTCGTGCTGTGCCGCTGCCCAGTCGCCGACGGCCGCCACCGCGCGATGCATGCCATAGGTCGGTCGCGCATGGCCGACTCCCGTCATCTTCACGATGTATTCGCCCGGCTTGTCGCGCGGGGAGAGCGAAATCATCGTATGCTGGTCAATCGTGGGTTCCTGGATCACGGCCTCGAACACGGCCGTGTCGCGACCTGGATCGACATAAGCCCGCAGCAGGGCGATGTGAATATCACCATGTCGGCGTCGCTCCGTTTCAAAGCGCGCCACGAGCGCCGCGGCATCGAGAGGGGAGTGCAAGAACAGGTGCGGCATTTCCAACTCCTGAATGATCGCCGGATGGGCTACCGGCGTCGAGTCGCGATTGTACAGGAAAAAGTAGGCGCGACGGCCCTCGCGATAGGCTTTGGATTCATATTTGCTGCGGAAGCGCCCGGGCAAGTCGCGCGCCCAGGGCGTCTCCAGGGCATTGTTAAGCCCGGCGGACTCCGCGAAGGTCTCATGCGCCAGCTCGGCATAGGCGAGGATATCCGTGGCCAGCAGCAGCGTTCCGCCCGCGAGCAATCGGCTCGTGAGCATGTCGACGGTCTCGCGCTTGATCAGCCGGCGGCGCCTGTGCTTCTTCTTGAACCAGGGATCGGGAAAGTTGATGTGAAACTCGGCGACGGATTCGGGAGGCAGCAAGTGCGCCAGCGCCGTTTCCGCGGTCGCGTGAATGGGACGGACATTGCGCAGCCCAAGCTGGCTGATCTTGCGCTCGGCTTTGTCCATGGACTGGCTGGAGATCTCCAGACCGATGACATTGGCGTCGGGGCTTGTACCCGCCAGGTTGACGAGATAATCGCCATCGCCGAAGCCGATTTCCACCAGCAGCGGCCGCCGCTCAGGAAACAGGCTGATGAAATCCAGGGGCCAACTGACGTTCAGATAGTTGAGTTTTCGGGGCATCTTGCAATCAGTAAGAAGCAGCCATCAAAATGGTCTCGCCCAGCGCATTGCGGTGCTTCACGAGGGCGCGGCGACGGGATGCCGTCGTTTCAAGGTTTCCGGCACGAAAAACAAGAAAATGCTGGCGGCCGCCAGCCCGGAACCGGCGATGACCCAGACTGCCGAAGTCAGCGCCAGGATATCGGCGATGGCGCCAACGGCAAGCGGCGCGCCGGTATGTCCCAGGTCCCCGATCAAGCGCCAGACGCCCAGGAACTCGCCGCGCGACTGAATAGGAGAAAGGTCGGAGCCGAGCGTCATCATGGATCCCGCGCCCAGACCGTTGCCGACGCCGATCATGATGGCCGCGAAGAGCAAGCCGCCAAAGCTCGAGGTCAGCGGAATCAGCGCCATGCCCAGCGCCTGAATAGCGAAGCAGGGTACAATGGCGAATTTGCGTCCCAAGCGATCCATCAGCCAACCCGCCACGACAAACAAGCTGAAATCGACGGCGACCGAAAGACTGACAATCAGCCCAATCTGGTCGACGGCGAGACCGAGCATTTCAGCCGCGAACAAGGGGATGATCACAGTCCTGCCCGCGCGAATCATCTGGGCGAAGACTTGAGCCGTGCCCGCCGACGCCAGCACGCGATAATTGCTCTGCAGGACGGTCAAAACGTGCAACTGATGACCATGAGGGGCGCTGGCGGCATCCGAATCTTCCGACCGGTTGCGCGTATACAGCGCGACGCAGATCACCCCAAACGCGCTTACTACGCCGCAAAGGAGGAAACCGAAGCGCAAGCCGAGCAGACCGGCGACAATGCCGCCGACCGCCGGACCCACAAAGCCGCCCAGACGATGTGTGCCGCCGTACATGGAGATGGCTTTGCCGCGCTGTTCCAGCCTGACGTTGTTGGTGATGTAAACATGAGCCGATACAGTATACATCGCGCGGCCGAAACCGGCGATCACGCGCAGCAAAAAGACGACCCAAACCGATTGCGAGACAAAGAGCAGCGTGACGGAAACCATCGTCAGCGCCATGCCCATCATCATCACCTGCTTGTTGCCAAAACGCCGCTGCAGCATGCCGGTGGGCACATCAGCGACCAGCGTTCCCAGGCCCTCTCCGGCCAGTATCAGCCCGATCAAGCCATAGCCGATTTCAAAGCTGGTGGCGTACAAGGGCAATATAGGCACGAGCAGCCCGTTGCCCAGGGTGATCATCAGCGCCGGCAGGTAGAAAGGCAGGACCAGGCTCCGCAGTTCGGAGAGCCGCTTTACTGGCTGTTTTACTTTGCCGGTCGCTTCAGGCATTGAGATAGTTTAGCGCCTACGGGTGGAATGTGAAGTGTTCAGTCGCCTCTGTGCTCGCCTATGACGCGGGCGAGAATCTCGATCGCGCGCCCGATGGTGGATTCATCCGACATGGTGAAGTTGAGGCGCATCGTACCCAGTCCCGCGTCCTGATCGATGAAAAAGTACTTGCCGGGTACGAAAGCAACCTTTTGATCGACCGCTTTCCAATAGATCTCTTCGGCATCAAGTCCGTCGGGACCGTCGATCCAGATGAACATGCCGCCCTCCGGTTTCGTCCAGCGATAGTCCTTGGGCATGAACTGGTCCATGGCGGCAAGCATGGCTTCCTGGCGCGGTCGGTAGAGGTCGATGATTTTTGGCAATTGTCGGTCCAGGTAGCCGCCGCGAATGTACTCGGTAGCCAACGCCTGGGCATAAGTATTGCTGTGCAGATCCGCCCCCTGTTTGGCGATGCGCATCCAGTGATGGATCGCCTTGGGCGCAATGCAAAAGCCGAGGCGAAGCCCGGGCGCAAAGACTTTGGAGACCGTGCTGACATAGACGGTATTTTCTGGCGCGAAGGCGAAAAATGGCGCGACGGGCTCGCCGCGGTAACGAAGATCGCTGTAAGGATCGTCTTCGATGACCAGCGCCTCAAATCGCTTGACGATCTCCGCAACTTCTCGACGCCTGCTCTCGCTGAGTGTACGACCGGTGGGGTTTTGAAATGTAGAAACAAGATAGATGAACTTCACCGAGCGCGTTTCCAGGACGTCGACAAGCGACTCGGGGATGATGCCTTCGTCGTCAGTTTCTATATTTACGTATCTCGGTTCGTAGGCGTTGAAGGCGGTGATAGCGCCCAGGTAACTGGGAGATTCCAGCGCGACCAAATCGCCGGGACTGATCAATACTTTGGCAAGGGTGTCCAGGACACTCTGCGAGCCGTTGAAGACCAATATATCTTCGGCATTGCTCCGCACTTGTTTGTCGGCTAAATAGTCCACCAGCGCTTCTCGAAAGGGCGTGAAGCCTTCCGTCAGATCGTATTGCAGCGCCGCTGCGCCGTAGCGATCAAGCACGGTTTCGTTGATCCGGTACAGGTCTTCAAGGGGGAAACTTTGCGGCGCGGGTATCCCCCCGGCCAAGGAGATCATGCCGGGTTGGGAAACGACCGCGAGAATCTCGCGGATAGCGTTGCTCTGCATGCTCAAGGTGCGTTGGCTAAGCAGTTTCTGGAACTTCTTTGACATGGGGCTTCGACCTTAAACACAAAACCGACGCAAGACCGGTCGGCTCGTCTCACTTGTAATTGTGGAGGGTATTTCAACCCAGGTAGTCGCGAAGGTTATGCGCAAGCTGCGGATGACGAAGGCGGCGCAGCGCTTCCTTTTCCAGTTGGCGGATGCGTTCGCGGCTCAAACCGAATTTGTTGGCGATCTCTTCTAGCGTATGTGGTTCTCCGCCGCCAAGCCCGAATCGCAATCGCAGGATATGACTTTGGCGCGGCGTCAATTCGGCCAGCACTTCGTCTATGGTTTCCTCGAGCAGGTTTTTCGTGGCGGAATCCACCGGACTAATGGTTTCCTGGTCTTCGATAAAGTCGCCGAATTCGCTGTCGCCATCTTCGCCGACCGGGCGTTCCAGGGCGATGGCGTGTTGGCTGGCATCCAGCATAGCGCGTACTGCTTCGGCCGCAACTTCCATCGCGCCCGCGATTTCTTCGGCGGTTGGACGCCTGCCCAGGGTCTGTTCCAGGTCTTGGGCGGCCCGGTACATTTGGCGGATGCGTTCGGTCATGTGCAGCGGAATACGGATCGTGCGTGTTTTTTGCGCCAGGGCGCGGGTGATGGCCTGACGGATCCACCAGGTGGCGTAGGTGCTAAAGCGATTGCCGCGGGAGTAATCGTACTTGTCAACCGCACGCATCAAGCCAACATTGCCTTCCTGGATCAGATCCGGGAAGGGCAGGCCTTGGCCCATATAACGTTTGGCGATGCTCACAACCAGACGTGTGTTGGCCCGTCCCAGGTGTTCACGGGCGCACTGCCCGTCGAAAACAAGCCGGCGCAAGTGACGGCGCCAACGGGCGCTCTTTTCCATGACATCGGGATGTTCCAGCCTGTGACGCGCCTTTAGCCCACGCTCAATGCGTTTCGCCAGGTCGATTTCATCGGCAGCGGTGAGCAGCGGTTCTTGAGCCATCTGCCGAAAATAAAGTCCGACTGGGTCGTCGGACGAGATTGCGCTGATATCCGCTACTGTAGATTCCTGGGGAGCGTCGCGGTTTTCGTACTCCTGTTCTATAAGCTCTATGATGTGTTTCGATTGGGGAGCGTCGTTGTCTCGTCTAAGTTCTATACCAAGCTCGTCCAACTCGAACAATATATTTCGCAAAGCGACGCGGTCGTCTCCATCATCATCTAGCGCTTCAACAATCTGTTCATATGTCACATAACCGCGTTTGTCCGCCAACTCGACCAGTACTTGTATCACGATGAAACCTCTACCTGTGTATAGGTGAATAAGCTTAGTATGTCTATTTGACTGTAAATGTGCAGACGGGTCTAAATCCTATTTTGTAGGAAGTGTCGATGGAATGTCAATTGACAGTTTCTAACAAAAATACATACCTGCTGGCTGTCGGATTTTGCCAGAGGGTCTAGCGCGCCGTGACAGGGCATAAGACCGGCTGATTTGAGCTTGATTAGAATTCCATTGAACTCAGTAACTTGATTAGTTTGATGTGGACGGAAACGAGAATGGTTTAGCGAGAAAGCACCCGGTTGACGATGCCAAACCAAAATGGCGCGCCTTGCGCCGCAGCAATTACTGTAGCAGCAATTCCTAGAAGCTTGCCGAGCAACAGCAAGGGCCAACCGTCTGGATTGTTTGCGGGCAAGTAATTCCACAGATTATTTGGGTTGCCGCGTGCCGGATGATCGGAGGAATAAGTGCTAACGTCTTCCATGAACCAACCGATGGGCAAGCGTAGATTCTGGATATCTTGCAGCCTGTTGGCAAGTTCCGCCCCCGTCCCGATGACATCTTCGGCGCCGCTTTCGGTTGGCGCCTGGTTTGCGGTAAAGCCCGGACCCGCTTCCTCGGCGTCAGTGACCTCGGTCTGCAACTGTCCGCTTTGTACCGAGAAATTCACTTCGTTGCTGATTTGCTCGCGTCTGATTGGGTCTTCCCACAAGGTGCGAGCGATATGCAAGGTGTCAACATTGACCGTCAGCGCGATTGCCAGCGCAACGATGACGGACAAGGTCTTCATTTTCGCCGCGTAACTGGAGCTGGCGCGCGCCATCGCGCTGTTGAACCAGTTTTCGAGGTTGGCGCGGACCTCGTCCACCGACTGCGCGCTGGCCATGACCGCCGACAGCGCGCTTCTGAAATATGGATTGTCACTCTGGAGCACGCCAGCCATCACAGTGGCGTCAGTTGTGGGCTGTAGACCGAGTTGACCAATTTGATCGTCTATCTGATTCAAAACATCGGCAAGCGCGCTGCGAACCTGTCTATGTTGCACAAATCGCAGCGATTGCCGCAACTCCGTCATGCCTTGGCCGGTGCTCATGACGCGGTTGACCATGAGACGCAGCCCACGCCGTTCAGGACCCGCAGGCATGCCGTCAATGATATTGAGCAAGCCTCCGAACATTTGCTGGTCGGATTCAACTTTCACCGTCGTCAATATGACATCTACAAAGATCGCGGGTTCGATCCAGTCGACCGTCCCTATCGGGCCGCTGGCGATTTTCTCCGCTTCCATCTCGATGATACGCTGGTTCGGCATCACCGGATCCGCTTTGACGAGTTGGATGAGCGGATGCGTATAGACTTTTGCGCGCATGACCGGGTCTTGTATGATCCCATCCAGCGTACTGCGGAGATTTCGCGATCGTAATCGCGTAGCCCGTGACAACAGGGAGTTGGTCTCTGTTACCAGAATGCTCAGCAAGATATATACGAATATCATGCCGACGATGACTTCAACAATTGCAGCCAAGCCCGATCCCTTTCGCTGCCGCGCGGTAGTTTTTAGAACATATGTCAGATTAAAATTTAGTATAGCGCAAGCCTAGTTCACCGCAAGTTAGAGGTTGATGCTTGCGGCAGTGGGGGTGCGCGTGGGAACAGGCGCGATAACGCGTTTCGTTCTTGTCGCCTGGTGTAATGTCGGCGAGGCGGTTGACATCTCGCTGGGCGTCAGGCTCGCGGTCGGGGTATTGGAAGGCGTCTCTGTAGGGGTACGGGTCGGCGTGTCGGTTGGATATAGCGCGCGTATGATGTCTTCGTGCATATAGACCGGTTCAAGGCGGCGCGTCAAGGTGTTTTTGTCCAGGACATACCATTCGGAATTGGGCCGCTTGGTGATCACGCAGACGGTCTCGCCTTCTTTGAATGCCTCAACAATGCGGCTGTCTGTGGACGGGGACGAGCGAACGATGGCGCTGCGCACAATGACGACGAATTCCTGACACGGAGGCACCGGCGTGTAAGTGGGCAAGGGCGTCGGCGCGAGGTACTGCAATTCCACGATTCTGACGGCGGTAGCCGTAGTCCGTTCGATGGCCTGTCGTGTGGATTCGACAACGGTAAGGCCGCTGGACATAAAACTACGCAGGCCGATCCACAAGTAATAAAGCCCGAATACGATGGCAATGCCAATTAGGATCACAAACCAGGATGGAGGTCCACCACGTCGGCCGTATGCCACGATATCCTCTGAAACCAATTTGATCTTACGTTAGTCGATAAATTGCCGGGCGCAAGCGAGCGTTGAGAAGTCGTCGGATTGCGGTCAGTCAGACGATCCCCTGCGAGCCGATAATCGAGTATTTGCGGCGAGCGGGAGCCAAGCAGCCGCACTGCGGGAACCTGGACAAGTCCCTTCTCATATCGCTTGCATCGTGCATAATAACGATCTGATTTCGAGGAAGCGCGCATGCGTATGGGTCGTTGTCTGCGGACTGTCTGTGTCATTGTCGCCCTGTCCCTATCCATAATCTCGACGCAAGCTCAGCACAAGCGGACGTTGACGATATATGCGGCTACTTCGCTTACCGATGCCTTTGAAGAGTTGGCGGCGGCATTCCTTGAGAATCATCCCGATGCGGATATCGTTTTGAACTTCGCCAGTTCATCAAAACTGGCCGCTCAGTTGCTGGCGGGCGCGCCAGCTGACATCTTCGCCAGCGCCAACAGCGCGCAAATGGATCTGGTCGTTGCTGACGGTCGAATCAGCAAAGGCGCGGTACGATCGTTCGCCGCGAATCGGCTGGTACTGATTGCGCCGGCCGACAACCCGGCGGAGATTTCCGGCATTGAAGATCTAGGCAGCAAGGCGCTTTTGCTGGTGCTGGCGGTGACCGGCACACCCATTCGGGACTATACAAACGCCATGTTCGATTCGCATAACGATGAATACGGAGAGGACTTTGCCCAACGGGTGCTGGAGAATCTTGTTTCCGAAGAAAGCAATGTTCGCCTGGTTGTGGCGCGCATTGCCCTGGGCGAAGCGGATGCGGGCATTGTCTACCAGACAGATGTGACGGGCGAAGTTCGCGACAATGTGGTCAGATTTCCCATCGAGGATCGCCACAATCAGATAGCGTCTTATCCAGTTGCGGCCTTGGACGATTCTGCTGTGCCTGAGCTTTCCGAAGCATTTATTGTTTTTCTGAGATCTGATGACGGTCAATCGATTCTGGGCGCTTTCGGATTCTGTCTGCCGCCAATAAAGGCGGACGAAGCCATAGCCGAGCCGAACGCGGAATCCAGCCAGGACAACTCTATAGAAGACAGAACGGAAGCAACGCCTTGTGAAGGTTTGGAAGCTGAAGGCTGACAAGCTGCTGCTCGTTGCAGTCAGCGCGTTTGCGTTTCTATTGTTGGCTACTCCAATATTCGTGCTTGTCGTCAGCGGCCTGGGCTCGCGCGCATGGGAGGGTTTGCCGGAATCGTCCTCAATATTGACGGCGACCTTGTTGAGCTTTGCCTCGACGCTGGCCGTCGTTTGTCTGGCGGCGCTGTTGGGAACACCGCTGGCATACGTGCTGTCGCGCTTTGATTTCACAGGCAAGCGCATCGTAAGCCTTTTCATCGAATTGCCAATTGTAATGCCGCCCGCGGTGGCAGGCTTGGCGCTGCTCATCACCTTCGGCCGCCGAGGCGTTATCGGCGCCTGGCTTGCCGATGCCGGGATCGTAATTCCGTTTACAATCCTCGCGGTGATCATCGCGCAGTTTTTCATTTCCGCGCCCTTTTACATTCGCTCGGCGCAGGTCGGATTCTCCAGCGTTTCGGCCGAGGTAGAAGATGCCGCCCGCGTGGATGGCGCATATGGCTGGCAGATGTTCTGGTACATAACCTTGCCGATCGCATGGCGGGCACTGGCGTCGGGCATGATACTGTGCTGGGCGCGGGCCGTGGGGGAATTCGGCGCTACCATTCTCTTTGCCGGCAACTTACAGGGCCGGACGCAGACGATGCCTCTGCTGGTCTACAGCGTATTCGAGCGCGACATCAGCGCGGCGATTTGGACCGGGCTCATCCTGATTGTACTGGCGCTGGTGGCCCTGTTTGTGTCGCAATGGTTCGCAGCCACTCAAGACCGGCTCGACTAGCGCAGGTGAAAGTGGCGAGTACGGTACGTTATTGCCGCGTTTCAGCCCGCAGTTGGACTTGACCTGCAAGACATGATCAATCATAGTTAGCGCATGAGCATAGACCTCGTAAATTTCGCCAAAGCGCTGAGCGACGACACGCGCCAGGAGATCTGCCTTCAGTTGTGCTGCGAATGGCTTAGCGTCAACGATCTGGTGGGCGTGCTTGGCGGCAAGGTTAAGCAGCCGACGGTGAGCCATCACTTGAAATGCCTGGAAGAAGCTGGACTGGTGCATATACGTCAACAGGGACGGCAGCGCTTCTACACGTTGAATCAAGAGCAGTTGACCGTGTGCTGCGGCTCTTTGATCAGCAGGTTCGCGCCGGATTTCGCGGGTCAGCATGTTCTTCAGTTCCAGCCGCCATCCGCAGGGAACGTTGACTGATCGCGGGCGGTTGAAGCAGATGAGTACCTCGACGCAAAAACTCCAGATTCTGATTCTGTGCACGGCCAATTCAGCGCGTTCACAGATGGCGGAAGGCCTGTTGCGAGAACTGGTGTCGGACCGCGCGGATGTTTACAGCGCCGGCGCGAAGCCATCAAGTGTTAATCCCGACGCCATTGCGGCGATGCGCGAGCGCGGAATTGATATTTCCGGCCAATCTTCAGATCACCTCAGCAAGTACCTGGAAACCGAATTCGACTACGTCATCACCGTATGCGATAACGCGGCCGAGACATGCCCGACGTTCCCGGGAAGGGCTGTCCGCATCCACTGGAGTTTTCCCGATCCGGCCGCAGTCAACGGCGAAGACGACGATGTGCAGCGCTCGTTCATCAAGACGCGCGATGGCCTGGAGCGCCGGCTCCAGGATTGGCTTTCATCGCTGGGCTAGCCTGCATCAGGTTGCTCACGCGGGCTAACGGGGCTATCTGCAACCGGGCGAGTAGATTCCGTGATAGCCGCGCCAGTCGATGGAAGGCTTGGCGCGGCGTTCAACAGTTTCAGTCGCCGATCTACGTTGATGGCTCTGCGCTTGGCGGCAGCGAATTCCGGGTTTAGTTGCAGCGCGCGCCGAAAGTCCGCCAGAGCCTCGTTCAACAAGCCCAATTGCTGCCTGGCCAATCCCCGATTGAAATAGGCCTCGTACCGGTTCCCCTCGAGGCGGATTGAACGCTCGAAGTTGTCAAGGGCCGCGTGGTAGTCCTGCAAGCGATAGCAGGCGCTGCCTCGCAGGTTAAACAGTTCCGCGCTATTTGGAAGCAGTTGGATCGCCTTGGTGCAGTCGTCGCGCATAGCAACCCACTCGCCTAGTTGGGCATGGATCAGACCGAGCATGCGAAAACATTTGTATTGGTCCGGCTCGAGCCGAAGCGAAGTGTCAAGATCGTTGACGGCTTTATCCAGTTCGCTACGGTGAAAATAGCGCGCTGCGCCGCGGCTGTAGTAGGCGAGCGAGGAATCAGGGCTCAGGCGGATGATGGACGTAAAGGTATCGATGGCTTGCGAATAGATTCTCTCAGATACTTGCCGCTCGCCGAGCTTGAAGAGTGTCGCGATGTCGGTGTCGAGCTCTTCGGTATCGCCGTCAAGCGCGAGCGTAACGAGGACTTCAATTACGGACCATAGCGTACCGGGAAAGGGCGTGCGGCTGGTCAGTTCGGCGATCCCAAGCGCGCTCGACAAACCAATGATCTCATCCAGCTTTGGCGGCATGCGACCGGCTAGCACTTGCTCTTCCAAAACGAGCGGTTTGCCTCGGACATCAATCACGACCCTTACGAAGCAAGTTTCGTCTTCTTTGTCCTGGGGCGGAATGCGCTGAACGCCCGTCTTGAAGCGATATGGCGGCTCCAGTAGCACATCGTAGCCATGTCCCTTGATCGACATCGCGCTGTCGTCCATTCTCAATCGGACAACGCGTTGCCTCTTGCTCAGTCTCCAGGCGCCCCAGACCAGCAGCGTGAGCACAAGAACCGGCGTCAGCAGCATCGCTTGCTGCGCGGCAATTGCCAGAATGAGCGCGGCGATGCAGATAGCGAGAAGCGGCTTCAATCGCAACCCGCGCCGATTGATATCTCTGGTAAGCAGGAAGCTGCCCTCAATAACGGCAGACGGTGGACTGGGATCGCTTTGCATGACCTGAACTTTGTTCTCGTTCACCTGCAATTGTACGCCGACGAATCTTGTCGGTAATTCGAACAGCGCGGACGAAATGGATTAACCGCTGATTGGTCCACTTGTTTCAACCTAGTCGATGTGCCCCTTTTCCGCAGCGCTGATCTTGATGACGAGTGGATTCGGCCATTTGTGATTATTGTATAGCCGCTGCGCGCGGCAGTAGGAAATCTCGAGGACGCGATCATGTTGGGTCCAGCGCGCGGACGGGTCGATCTCCGGCCGGTACTCGAGCACCCGCCCGGATTGCCCCAATACTTCGATTTCTGTCTGCTCGGTGGCTCGCACGCTTCTCAGGCATATCGTTCGCCATTCGCCCAGATCCAGCGCAGGAGCCGTATCAAATGCGTACACGGTCCCTTCAGCTTCATTCCAACTGAAAAACACGGCGTCTTCGCGCGGGAGATGCCAGGGACGCACCTTCCGAATGGACTCGCCGTTCAGAAAATTCCAGAGACCGATTTCACGAACGCGATCGTCCATGTGGCGCGGGAGCAATCCGTCGGCGTCGGGACCGCCCACTGCCAATAAAAGGGCGCCGCCGCGGGAACGGATGTCGATCAGCAGTTCGATGAGTTCGCGGCCGGTCTTCAGGCGGTCGTTGCCCGCTTTATATTGCCATTGCGTGCCGATGGTGTAGTGCGCTTCAAATGGACCTCGAACGTCTTCTCGGCGTTCTTGCTCCGGCGTGATAATGCCGCCTCTGGTGATCATAAGATCCGGGCGCAGCCGCCAACTGTATTCGACAAGAGAGCGCGTCGCGTCACGGTATCCGTCAAAACAGAGTATATCCGGCTCGTATTTCTCCAGCAGTTCGCGGAGCTGCGCCTTGTCGTATGCCAAGAGTTCCGGATTGCTTTCGGGATTGGCGTAATCGAGGGCGCGCGCGGGAGTATTTCCGCGCTGCCACTGGAACCAGGCATCGTCGGGAGAAAAGTACATGCCAACCGCCAAGTTGTTTTCTCGAAGCGCCGCCACGTATTCGCCGACGATATCCTTGCCGAAGGGCGTATTCATGCTGTTAAAGTCGGTTGTGGCCGTGTCCCACATGCAGAAACCGTTGTGATTCTTGGCGGCGATCGTCACATAGTCGAAACCGCAGAGCTTCGCCAGCCGGGCGTACCAGCGCGGGTCGAAGGCTTTCGGATCAAAAAAGGCGGGCATCTGCGCGAAATAGCGCTTCAAGTAGTCGCGAGAGGCGCCGATGGTTGAATGGGCGTTGACCATGCCGAAGACCGCGTCGACGGTCCAATACAGGTACATGCCTATCGCCATATCCTGATACCAGGCAAGGCGCTCGGGGCGATTAGTCAACTCTGTGTAAACGCCTTGGGAAGCGCGATCTTGTTCGCTATCCGTTGGATGAGTCATTGCGGCGCTCGCTCTGGAATCAGATTTGCTGCATCGCTCGTATTGTAACCAAGCTGACAGCGGGAATACGAATCTTGCCCGCCGTCGGCGCCAGTGCTCTGTGAGGCGGAATGTGTCCTCAAATGCTGGGAAGATGCCCTCATTTTGCCCTCTTTTTGCCCCCTTATTGAGCAACAGTATAAATAAAGTATGTATACGGGGGGGGGGTACCCCCT